>NZ_BAFW01000133.1 GCF_000308535.1 Nocardia cerradoensis NBRC 101014
GGGAAGCTGTTGCGCAGATACTCCTGCGCGGTGCGCAGGACCATGTCGTTGGCCGGCGACGCGGACAGGTGGGTCGCTGCCCATTCCTTGTCGATACGCGGCAGCGGGTACAGGTTGTCGGAGGCGAACCAATAGGTGCGCAGCCGGAACCACTTGTCGTAGAAGGGCAGATGGGCCATCGCCCACTTCTCGCCGGCCGGGACGTCGCCGCCGACCGTCTTCTCCGGGACCAACCAGTGCGGACTGCGCACGACCACGTCGAGGGTGTCGACCTCGTCGACAATGCTCGCTACGACCTGCACCGAGGTGCAGCCGGTACCGAGAACGACCACGCGCTTGCCGCGCAGATCGATCTCGGTATCCCATTCGGCGGTGTGTACGAGCGTCCCGGTGAAGGTGTCCATACCCGGCACATCCGGAATGTTGGGGGCGTTGAGCATGCCGAGAGCGGTGATCACCGCGCGGGCGCGGTGGTGGGTCAGCTCACCGTCGCGGTCCTCGGTGACGACCTCCCAGCGGTTCTCCTGCTCCAGCCAGGTGGCCGATCGGACGCGGGTGCCGAATCGGATGTGCTCGCGCAGCCGGTATTTCTCGACCACACCGAGCAGATATTCCTGATATTCCGGTCCGGTCGGGTAATACCGCGACCAGTTCGGGTTCAGCTCGAACGAGTAGGAGTAGTAGTGACTCGGGGTGTCCACAGCCGCGCCGGGATAGGTGTTGCGCTGCCAGGTACCGCCGATATCGTCGCGTTCCTCGAAGATGGTGAACGGAAAACCCGCCTCCGCCAACTTGATTCCGGCGTTGATGCCGACGATTCCGGCGCCGATCACGACGACGTCGAAGTCCGCGGGCGGGGTGACCGTCACCGGGACGTGGCGCCGGTCCTTGGTGAATCCGGCCTGTTCCAGAAGAATCGGCACGAATTCGGCGTCCACCCGCTGCGCGGTGCAGACCGTCGCCATGCGCTGGAACAGCTCGTCGTCCGGAACATCCAGGACTGCAACCGAATCCGGCGTCAAGACCTCGCGCGCGCGGGCACGGATGTCCGCGGCGACGTCGTCGGGGTAGGTGCCCGGCGGGACCGTCGGACGCGTGCCGGTGCGGTAGTGATTGCCCGGCTCCTCGATCGTCAGGCGCGGACCGAATTCGTCGAGCAGCCCCAGGTCACCGGTTACGTGCACCATCGACATGAGCAGTGGCGCCACCTCGCACTCATCGATCGCCCGGTGGAATGCAGCCTCTCGGTCGGCGGCGGCGGTAGCCTCGGCGGAGGCTGCGACGCCGGTGACGATGGTGTCTGTCATGAGTTACCTTCCGGGAGTGGCACGCCCATCCGGGCGAGCATGTCTCGTGGATTCGCGGGCGGGCGCAGATTCAGCAGTTGTTCACCACGCCTGGTCGCCGAGGCCGTGCACATCTCGTCGTCGGAGAAGACCCAGAACTGCCCGCGGGCGATCTGCTCGATCATGTGCTCGGCGGCGGCGAGCGGGTCGAGTCCCTTTTCGACGTTGTCGCGCTGCATCGCGGCGAACACGGCATTGGCGGTGGGGTCGGAGGTGGGTGCCTCGCGCTGGGCCGCGAGGAAGATCTCGCTGCGGATCGAGTGCGGCACCACGGCACTCACCTGGATAGGTGCGCCGATGATCGACAGATCCTGATGCAGGCATTCCGTCATCGCCTGCACCGCGAACTTGCTCACGATGTAGGGCGACTGCACGGCGACGGTGTTGAGGCCGCCCACCGAGGACAGGTTCGCGATGCACGACGGCGATCCCACTCGGATCATATGCGGCACAAAGGATTTCAAGCAGTAGAAGACGCCGTCGACGTTGATCTGCATCACTCGCCGCCACCGGGCCGGGTCGATCTCCCACAGCAGTCCCGAGGACTCCACCCCGGCATTGTTGATCAGCAGTTCGACGCTGCGGTGCCGGTCGAAGATCGCGGCCGCCATGGCGTCGACCGCGGCCTCGTCGGCCACGTCGACCCCGTACCCTTCGGCATTGCCGCCCCCGGCGACGATCGCGGCCGCGACCTCCGCGGCACGGCCGGCGTCGATATCGGCGACGACCACGGTCATACCGAGGCCACCCAAATGCTGGGCCAGGCCACGGCCGATACCGGCCGCCGCGCCGGTCACCACCGCGGTGCCCCGCGAGAATCGTTCCCGGGCGGTCGTGGTCATCACACGCCCTCCGGCAGAATATTGGGGTTCGCCCACGAAGGTGGTTCTCGGCGCGGCAATTCGGTGCTGCCGTCCAGCGACATCACCGGAGTGTGCGTCGCATAGGGGTAATGAAGGCTGAAGGCGACCAGGCCGGTGCGCTCGGCCGCCGGCGCGGTGCACATCTCGAGCACCGTTTGCGCCAGGTACTCCACCGGCTCGGTTTCGTAGCCCTCGGGCAGCAGTGCCGACGCACCGGGAGTCATGATCGCCGTCGACGGGCCGACCGCGTTGACCGCGATCCCGTCGTCGAGCAACTCCGCCGCCAGGCCTTGGGTGAAGCGGTGCAGTGCGGCCTTGACCGAGGCGTAGACGACATCGCCGGAGGTCTTGTTGTACTCCCGGAACGGCCGGATCGGATTCAGTCCGGTCGAGGAACCGATGTTGACGATCCAGCCGGCCCCCTGCTTGCGCAGATGGGGAATCGCCGCGCGGCTGAGTACGAACGGCACTTCGAGATAGTGCTGCACAGTCCGGTGGAACGTCGCGTCGCTCATCTGCTCGATCGAGCTGTAATCGGCGAAACCCGCATTGTTGACCAGGATGTCGATGCCGCCGAGTTCCGTGACGACCTTGTCGATCAGTCCGCCGCGTTGTCCGGCGTCCTCCAGGTCGGCCGGGATCGCCACCGCGCGGCCGCCCGCGGCCTCGATCAACTGCACGGTTTCGTCCAGCGAACCGGCCAGCAGATGGGTTGCGCCCTCACGCACCGAGGGGCTCGGCGCATGCGAGCGCGCGGTGACCACCACCGTCGCGCCCTCCGCCGCCAGACGCTGCGCGATCGCCCGTCCGATTCCGCGGCTACTGCCGGTGACCAGGGCCTTCTTGCCACTGAGTCGCTGTGTCATGCTTACCTTCCGCATTCGCTGTGTCCGGGTTCACACCCGCGATCCATCGTGGGCCGACGGACCGTCACGCTCGGCCGCTGCTTCCGCTCAATGGGACAGTGAATCCGGGACGCTCACCGAGGCGAGAAGCTCACGCATCATGTGCCAAAGTTGCCGGCGCGCAGGCTCGGTCAGTGACAGGCTCGGGAAGGTCAGAAATCCGTGGAACAGCCCGTCGAAGCGGTGGGAGGTCACCGCGACGCCGGCGTCGGCGAGGCGGCGGGCGTAATCCTCACCGGCCGAGCACGGCGGGTCCAATTCGGCGGTGGCCACCACTGCCGGCGGCAATCCGGCCAGGGACTCGGCCCGGCTGGGTACCAGGTACGGACTGTCGGTGCCGTGCGGCGCGTACTGCTGCCAGTACCAGCGCATGGCCGTGGTGGTGTTGTAGTACCCCTCGCCGTAGCGCTGGTAGGACTCGGTGCCGAAATCGTCGTCGATCACCGGATAGAGCAGGACCTGCCCCGCGATAGGCGGACCGCCGCGATCGCGAGCCGCCAGGCTCACCGTCGCCGCGAGATTGCCGCCGGCGCTGTCGCCGGCGACGACGAGACGGCGTGCGTCAGCGCCGAATTCGCCGGCATGGGCCGCGGTCCACTGCACTGCCGCGTACATGTCCTCCATCGCCGCGGGGCCGGGATGCTCGGGGGCACGCCGGTAGTCCACCGACACCACGGCGACCCCGACCGCTTGCGCCATCGATCGGCAGAACTCGTCGTGACTGTCGAGATCGCAGAAGACGAATCCACCGCCGTGAGCGAACACGACCACCGGAATGCGTTCCAGCACATTGGTTTCCGGCACGTACAGACGCAGTGCGAGGTCTCCGCCCGGCCCCTCGATCACCCGATCCTCGGCCACGCGCATGGCGGGCAGATGTGTCAGGGGAGCCCGCCGCGACACGATGATCTCGCGCAATTCGGCGGGGTCATGCCGGGTGACGTCCGGAAACGATTCCAGTGCCGAGAGCATGGCCTCGACATCCGGATGCAGGTCGGACCGTCGTTGTCCGCCCATAGGGACCACGTCCTTACTTCGTTCGATGGGTACGCGACGGCACGCTCACACCGTTCGCGGGGTTGCGGTCGGTATCAGGAGGCGACGGGGGCAGGGCCGCCGTTCAGTTCGAAGCCCTTGTAGCCGGCCGCGGCGACCTCCGCGCAGATCTCGTTGTATTTGCCGAAACCACCGATGTAGGGCATGAACACCCTGGGCTTGCCGGGGATATTGGCGCCCATGTACCAGGAGTTGGCGGTCGGGAACAACGTGCGCGCGGCGACCTCGTTGCATTCGGTCACCCATTCGCCGACCGATTCCTCGTCGGCCTCGATCGTGGTGAAACCGTGCTCGTCGAGGTAGTCCAGGCAGTCGCTGATCCAATCGACGTGCTGTTCTGCCATCAGCACCATATTGGCCAGCACGCTGGGACTGCCGGGCCCGGCGAGAATGAACATGTTCGGGAATCCGGCCACTGCCAGCCCGAGGTAGGTACGCGGCCCCGCGGCCCACTCCTCGCGCAACTCCCGGCCGCCGCGGCCGCGAATGTCGATGCGCGCCAGCGAACCGGTCATCGCGTCGAACCCGGTGGCGAAGATCAGCACGTCGAGGTCGTAGGACGCCTCGGTCGTGCGGACACCGGTCTCGGTGATCTCGGCAATCGGGGTGTTGCGCAAATTCACCAGAGTGACGTTGTCGCGGTTGTAGGTGTGAAAATAGCCGTCGTCGGTGACGATCCGCTTGGTGCCGATCGGATGATCGTTCGGGATCAGCTGATCGGCGACCTGCGGATCGCGCACCATCTCGCGGATCTTCGCCTCGACGTACTCGCGTGCGGTGTCGTTGGCGGCCAGGCTCGTCGTCTGGTCCGGGAAGGCCTTGGCGAACAGATAACCGCCGCGCTGCCACCATTCGTCGTAGATCCTGGTCCGCTCCGCAGCGTCGACCTCGAGCGCCCCCTTCGGGTGCGGGCTGTTGGGGGTGCCGCCACCGCTGCTGCGCGACAGTCGCCGCCGTTCGGCGTAGTTGGCCTTCACCTCGGCCACGAAGTCCGGGTCCAGTGGCCGATTGCCCGCCGGAATCGAATAGTTCGGGGTGCGCTGGAAGACATACAGGTGTTCGGCCTGCTCGGCGAGCACCGGGATGGCCTGAATGCCCGAGGAGCCGGTGCCGATCACGCCGATCCGCTTACCCGTGAAATCGACCGGATCATGCGGCCATTCGCCGGTGTGGTAGCTCTCCCCGGCGAAGGTGTCGCGGCCCGGGATGTCGGGCTTGTTCGTCGCCGACAACACGCCGGTCGCCAGAATGCAGAAGCGCGCGGTCACGGTGCGGCCGGTGTCGGTGGAGATGGTCCAGCGCTGGGTCTGCTCGTCGTAGACGGTCGCGGTCACCCGAGTGAGGAAGTCGTAGGCCGAGCGCAGATCGTGCCGGTCGGCGACGTGCTCGAGATAGCGCAGGATCTCCGCCTGCGTGGCGAACCGTTCCGACCAGGTCCACTCCTGCTGCAGTTCCTCGTCGAAAGAGTATGAGTAGTCGATACTTTCGACGTCACAGCGTGCACCTGGGTACCGGTTGTGGTACCACGTTCCGCCCACGCCCTCGGCGGACTCGAAGCCGTGCACGCGCATGCCGCGCCCGCGCAGTTTGTACACCGCGTAGAGCCCGGAGATCCCCGCCCCCACGACCACGGCGTCGAAATCGCTGTCCTGATTTGTCACTGGATTCACTTCCCTCGAAGAGGTGATCGATTGAGCCACACCGTAAGTGGCGAACTTCCCCCCGATACGACGCGTTCCCACCCAGCGGGCCGGCCGGGCCCGCAACACCGCTGAGTGGGATCGACGTGCGCGACATCGACCGGTGTACGCCGGTCGATGCCCGTCACACAGCGGCGGACGCCTGCTGCGCTTCGGCCTGCTGAGCCTCCTTCAGCTGCCGGGCCCACATCCATTCGTGGCCCCAGTAGCTGTCGGCGGTGATCTCCTCGGCGGTGTAGTAGGACTCGTCGACCAGTACGCCGCCGGTGCCGTACTCGATATCCCAACCGCCGGGCACCCGCACGTAGAACGACACCATCTTGTCGTTGGTGTGCCGGCCCAGCGTGGAGGACACCGGGAAGTCGCGGGCCATCACCTGGTCGTAGGCGCGCCCTACCGCATCCAGTTCGTCCACTTCGACCATCACGTGGATCAGACCGGGGTCTCGGCCCTCCAGGCTCGGCATGATAGCCAGGCTGTGATGGCGCTGGTTCACACCGAGGAACCGGATCCGCTGGGGCGGCGCATCCGGCGGCGATGGCATCCGGAAGGCGCCCCGCGGCAGGAAACCCAGCGTTTCGGTGTAGAAGGTGTAGGACTCTTCGAAGTGGGTGGTCGGCATAACGACATGCCCGAGGCCCTGTGCCCCGGTGACGAAGCGCTGGCCGTACTTCGTCAGCACCGGACTGTGTTCGAGCACCGGCCCGTGGAAGAACTCGAGCGGCGTGCCGCCGGGGTCCTTCATGCAGAAGCCCGCCTCGACCTTGCGCCGATCGGCCAGCTCCTGCGACATGGGCGTGCACTCGAATCCGGCCGCTTCCACCGTCGCGGCCAATCGCCGCAGCGCGGCGCCGTCGCGGACCTCCCAGCCGACCGCACTCACGCGGTCGACCTCGGCTCGCTCCACGGTGATGCGCGCGGGCCGCTCGTCCATCCGGAAGTGCAGCGCATCGGCCTCGACTCCGAAGCCGGGAGCGAATCCCAAGACGTCGAAACCCAATTCGCGCCAGCGCTCGATATCGGTGGCCAGCACCCGGACGTATCCGAGTCCCTTGATTTCGGTCATCTGTGCAGGTGTTCCTTTCCGGAAACGAATCAGATCATCACGCGCAGCGGGCCCTGGGGCACCTCGACACCCAGCGAGGCCATCGCCGCCGCGTGATAGGTGGTGCTGCTGACGTGGATCGCGTGATGCAGGCCGGCATGTGCGTCACGCCAGAACCGCTGCAAGGGCTTATCCATCCGAAGGGCGTTGCCGCCGGCCCGATCGAAGATCTCGTCGGCAGCACGGACCGCACGCCAGGCAGCACGCACCTGGTCGCGCCGCACCCCCGCCCGGGTCTCGAAGTCGATCTCCTCGCCCCGGTCCACCATGTCGTAGATGCGGTCGACGTTGGCCAGCAACTGCTGGCGGGCGGCGTCGATCTCCGACGCGGACTCCGCGAGTGCGTGCAGCACATACGGATCGTCCTTGACGAGCGTGCCCGCCGCGCCGACCCGGTCGCGCTGATAGTCGATCCCGGCGGCCAGGAGTCCTTCGCAGATACCGATCGTCGCCGACGTGATGCCCAGGGGGAACATGGTGGACCACGGCATCTTGTACAGCGTCTCGGTGACCCCGTACTCCTTGGCGGCGGTGCCGTCCATGACCTTCGCCGAGTTCATCACCCGGTAGTCCGGAATGAACGCGTCCTTGACGATGATGTCCTTGCTGCCGGTGCCACGAAGTCCGACGACGTCCCAGGAGTCCGGAACGATCTCGTAGTCCGACCGGGGCAAGATCACGTGCAGGCCCTGTGGCGGCATCGAGGGCTTGCCGTCGTCGCCTCCGACCAACGCGCCGAGGAAGATCCAGTCGCAGTGATCGGTGCCGGAGGAGAACTGCCACCGGCCGTTGAGGACATAGCCGCCGTCGCGAGGCACCGCCACGCCGCCGGGCATATACGGCGACGCCTGCCACGTGTCACTGTCGGCGCCCAGGACCTCCTCTTGCACCTTCGGATCGGCGAAGGCCAACTGCCACGGATGAACTCCGACGATGCCGCCGACCCAGCCCGCAGAACCGTAGATACTGGCTGTCTTCATCACAGTTTCGGCGAACACCCGCGGATGTGCCTCGAAACCGTTGTACTTCTTGCGCTGCAACAGCCGGATCAGCCCGGCATCCTTGAGGCCCTTGGCCATATCGTCGGGCAGCTGGCCGAGCGACTCCCCTTCTTCGGCGCCAGCGCGGATTTCGTCGGCGATCGCGATGATGTTGTCGAGCACTGCGTAGGACATCTGAGGTACTCCTGGTCGAAGCTGGAAGGGCTGGATCGGGGTCAGGAACCGGTAACCGCTTCCGAGCGGCCGGACGACAACTTGTGGGCGATGGCACTGCGTCCGGCGGCGAGGTTGGCGTCCACCTCGGCCTGCCAGTTCTGCAGTGCGCGTTCGGTATCGATCTCGAATTCGAATCGGTTGACCATTTCCGGCTTGATGTCCTCGACGTCGACGTAGAACTGTTCGTACCAGCGCCGCAGCTGATAGACGGGCCCGTCCTCCTCACACAGCAGTGGATTGTCGATGCGCGCCTTGTTCTTCCAGATCTCGACGTCCTGCTCGAAGCCGATCGCCACGCCCTTGGCGACCGCGGCCGCGATCTGGTCGGCGGCCTCGTCGTCGATTCCGACCGGCTTGCGCACCATCACCCCGTACTGCAATCGGAACGAGGTCGGGGTGACGGGGTAGTGGCAGTTGATGAGGTAGATATTCGGATCGCTGTCCGGATCCACACCTCCGCTCCACAATTTGTCCACCATGTAGGACGGTCCGTAATACGTTGCGTCCGACTGGCTTTCGAGACTGTAGTTGGTACTCTGACTGACTCCGACGGCATCGGCGCGGGGCCGTGAACGCATCAGCTGGTTCGCGGTGTGTCCCTCGAACACGTTGCGGAAATACGTCGGCATGCCGTAGTGGACGTAGAAGAAATGAGCCATGTCGACGACGTTGTCGACGATCTCGCGACAGTGCGAGCCTTCTACGTCCACGTGGTTCCAGACCCAGTCCGTCCAGCCCGGATCGCCATAGGTCGGCACCTCCGGCACCTCGAGCTCGGCGGGCGGTGTGCGGCCCTGCGGGTCGTTCCAGACGAACAGCTGGCCGCTGATCTCCCTGGTCGGCCACGCCTTGGTCCGCGCCAGCGGCGGAACCCGCCGCGCATAGGGAATGCCCGCGCACTTGCCGTCGCCGCGCCAGCGCCAGTCGTGGAACGGACAGGCGATGTCATTCCCCTTCACCGTGCCCTGGGCCAGATTTCCACCCATGTGCGGGCAGAAGGCGTTGAGCACGTTGAGTTTTCCATCTTCACCGCGGAAGACGACCAGTTCGGTGCCGAAGGCCGAGATCTGGTGCGGCTGCCCGTCGTCGAAGTGGCGGACCAGACCCAGACAGTGCCAGCCGCGAGCGAATCGCTGCGGCGGAACACCGCTGTCGATGACGCGGATCTTGTCTTTGGCGTCGGTCGCGGAATTCACGATACCTCCTGGTCAGACGGTTGCGATCAGGCAACCTTTCGCGGTGGGATCAGCGTCGCAGGCGGCGGCGATGGTGTGACGTGGGTCTCCTGCTGAATGGGACGGTTTTTGCCTCGATCCGTCGAAGACGCGGAGCCGGCCCGCCTCCGGTCAGTATTCGATCGAAATTTCGTCGCTCACCGGTTCGGCCTGACACGCCAGGATGTAGCCGTCGGCGAGGTCGTCGTCGGTCAAAATCTCGTTGTGCGCCAGGTTCACCCGCCCTTCGGTCAGTGAACAGACGCAGGCGCTGCACGCCCCCTCGCGGCACGAATACGGCGCCTCGATCCCGGCCGCGAGCAAGGCGTCGAGGAGTGTGCGCCCGGCCCTCCAAGGCACCTGATGGTCGGCACCGTCGATCGACACACGCACCTCACAGACGACCTCACCGGAACCGGCCGACTCGTCCTGAACATCGGCCGCGAAGGGGTCGCGCTGCAGGGACAGGAAGCGCTCGGAGTGCACGCGCGCGGCAGGGAATCCCGCTTCCGCGCATACGTCGGCGGTGAGGTCCATCAGCGGTGTCGGGCCGCAGATGTAGACCGCCCGGTCGCGCAGCGGGCGCAGCAGTATCGACAACGCCCGGCGACTCGGGTAGCCCTGCACCGACTCCAATATGTGGATCACCGAAAACCGTTCGGGGAAACGGCTTTCCAGCTCGCGCAGTTCCGCCGCGAAGATGACCGAATCCTGGTCGCGATTGGCGTAGACGAGGACCACGTCACCCGCACCCCCCACCAGGATCGATTTCGCGATCGCGATGACCGGCGTGATCCCGCTGCCGCCTGCCACCAGGACCACGGACTCGTCGAGGGAGGCCGGTACGAAAGTGCCGGCCGGCGGCAGCACCTCCAGTTCGTCACCGATACGCACCGTGTCACAGAGCCAATTCGACCCGTGGCCGCCCATGACCCGTTTGACAGTGAACTTCATCGCCGAGTCGGTATGCGGCGAACTCGACAGGGAATAGCACCGCGCCGAGCCGGTACCGATATCCGGAACCCGGACGGTGAGAAATTGCCCCGGGCGATAGTTCGTTGTCATCGTGCCGGCCAGCGGTTCGACGACGAACGAACGCGCGTCGGCGGTCTCTTCGACGATCTCGGCGATCCGGACCCGGGCGATGCGAGTTTCCGCCGTAGCTTCCGCCGCATCGGCGCGGGACGCCGGATCGGTACTCGTCTGCGTGGACATTCGCACTCCTGGTTGTGGTCAGCACTACGCGCCCGGATCCGAGACCCGGGCCACGGAAGGCTATGCCGCGAAAAACGTCCGAAAGGCGCGATTTCTCGCTCATTGGGAAGCTCGTTCGATGTCGATCCCCCATCCGTGCGATTGTCGGGCGCACTCGTCGCGAGCGGTTCGACGTGCACATGCACGTGGTAGTACCGTGGCGAGCATCACAGCAACGTGGCTGGTGGGAGGTCTGGTGAGAACAACAAGCACTGCCGGGGTCCCGGTGTCAGTGGTCGAGCGGGTATCGCTGGTGCTGGAAACTTTCAATGGAGTAGGGCCGCTGACCCTGTCCCAGGTGACCTCCCGCACCGGTCTGCCCCGATCATCGGTGCACCGGCTACTCGAACAGCTCGCGAGCGCGGGTTGGCTCGCGCGCTCACCCGACCAAACCTACGAACTCGGCGTCAAAGCCTACGAAATGGGACAGGCGGCCCTGAATCAGAATCGTCTGCTGCAAGGGGCACGCCCGGTGATGCAGGCGTTCGCTCAGCAGACCGGGTTCACCATTCAGCTGGGCGTGGTCGACCATGGTGACACCGTCTACCTCGCCAAAGTCAACGGACGCGCGTCCGGGCCCACCCCGACCGCCGTGGGACAGCGGGTGCCCGCCCATCTGACCGCGGTGGGCAAGGCACAGATCGCATTCGGCGAGACGACGAACAATCCTCACATCGTGCACACCCTGCAGCACACGGCTACCGGTGAACTCGTGCGGCGTACCGCGCAGAGCATCACCTCCGACGCCCGGCTGGAGGAGGAACTTGCCGCCATCCGGGAGCGCGGTGCCGCGTTCGATCGTGGAGAAGCTTTCGCGGGGCTCGGCTGTGTGGGGGTATCCATCGGCCCGGCCGACCATATCTACGGCAACCTCGCCGGGATCTCCGTCTGTGCGTCGGTGACCGCGCTCGACTACCGCAAGCTGGTCGGTCCGGTCCGCGTAGCAGCGCGCGAGATTTGGGACCGCTGCGTCGCCGCCGACCTGGCGTCGCACTGAGGCACGATCACCGAAACGGCAGCAGACAATCTAATTTGACGCGAAGCAGAGCGCCGATCTCGGCGACAGCCAGCATCGCACGGGCCGAGTTCTCCGGCCGCATCAAGAACCCGTGGAACACTCCCGGATACCGCGTGACCGTGGTCTGAACACGAGCATCACGTAACCGGGACGCATAGCGCTCACTCCAGTCCCGGATCGGGTCACACTCGGCGGCGACGACGATCGCCTGCGGAAGGCCCGTCAAATCTGTTGCATAGGAAGGGATTCGGTACTGATCGAGCGGACCCGAACTGCCACTGTCGGCCAGCTCGTGCAGATAATCGATGTCGTCGCGCAACAACATCGGCGCGTCCGGCATCGACACGATCGACGCGGCGCCCATGTCTCGATCCAGCCCCGGATACAACAGAACTTGCGCCAGTAACGCCGGGCCGCCGCGGTCGCGAGCCAGCAACGCGACTCCGGCCGCAAGCCCCCCGCCCGCGCTGTCGCCCAGCACCGCCAGCCGACGCGCGTCGACACCCAAGGCGTCGGCGTTGGCGGCCACCCAGGAAGTGGCGGCGTAGGCCTCCTCGAGCTGTACCGGCGCGGGCCACTCAGGGGCCAGGCGGTAGTCGACACCCACCACTGTCGCGCCGCTCGCAGCGGCCAACTGCCGTGCGAGCGGTTCGAAGGAGGCGTTGGATCCCATCACCAATCCACCCCCGTGCAGATGTACGACCACCGGCGCGGGCCGTCCCGTTTCCGGCCGGTACACCCGCAGTGGAATGTCTCCGTACGGGCCGGCGATGACGATGTCCTCGATGTTCGCCATCACCGGCAAGTCGTCCGGCGGCGGCATGGCCTCGAGGTCGGCGCGGACGGCCTCGAACCCGCGGTCGCGCATGGAAACTGGCGGCCCGAGCCGCGCGATGCGCGCGGCGACGTCGGGATCCAACGGAGGAACGGGCACGGCGACTCCTCGAAGTCTCGCCACTGGTCAGGAAGCGGTCGACTCCGCGCGGTCGAGCCGGTCGGCCATATCGGCCACGGCACGATAGGCCATGACCATGCCGGAGCCCAGCGGCACGCCCGGCCCCGGATAGACCGGCCCGGCCACCGAGGCAGCGGAGTTTCCCGCGGCATACAGGCCCGGGACGACCGTCCCGTCCGGGCGCTCGACAGCACCTTCCGTGGTGATGACCGCTCCGCCCTTGGTGCCGAGATCGCCCAGCACCAGGCGGACCGCGTGCAGCTGGGATCCGTCGACGGGGCGCAGGCACGGTTCCGGTGTTGTCGCGCCGACGAAGAACCGGCCGAACGGATCCTCGCCGCGGCTGAAATCTTCGTCCCGGCCACGTTCGGCGAATTCGTTGAACCGGCGCACCGTGGACGCCAATGCCGTGGAATCGACGCCGATGGCGGCGGCGAGCTCGGCGATGTCGCCGGCCGTGTGCCACAGTCCCGCGGCCGTCAGCTCCTCTCGGCCGGGGGCCGGCACACAGATGGCGGGCAGGTCATCGCCGAAGCTGTTGTCGAATACGAACCAGAACGCGTCGCCGTGCCCGAGTTGCATCCGCTCGCGCATCGCCCGGCCCATCCGGTCGTAGGGAAGCATCTCGTTCGCGAAGCGCCGGCCGGTGCTGTCGACGATGATTCCGGCCCGCACCCCGAGCGTGAATGCGGCATGCCCGTTGGGGAACAACGTGGCCGGGCACCACCATGATTGGTCCAGCAGATCTGTTGCGGCACCAGCGGATTCGGCGAGCGTGAGCGCGTCTCCGGAACCGGTGTCGGGGTGTGAGGAACTCCAGTCGGCAGTCGGCATGTCCTGCCACTTCGCCCGCAAATGCGGTGCACGCTCGAAACCGCCGGCCGCCAACAGCACCCCGGCCCGCGCCTGAATACGACTCCGGTCGCCATCCGGGCCGGTCACGACGACGCCGGTGACCCGACCGTCCTCATCCTGGACCAGAGCGGTGACAGGGGTCGACAACCGCAGCTCGGCGCGTCCGGAGGCGTCCAGGGCGAGAATCATTCGGGCGATCCAGGCCTGGCCGCCGTCGAGCATCGACCGATCGATGTCGATCCCGAACTGGTCGGCAGGCACCATCGGCCGGATGTCGTCGAGCCGGTCGCCGACCTCCTCCGCCGAGATCGGATGCGCGAAAATGCTGCGCCCGTTGGCACTTCGCCCCGGTGCGTCGAAGTAGTCGGGGAATGGGCGATGCTCGAGCGGGATCCCGACGGTGTTCTCCAGAAAATCGGCGACGACCGGGCCGGTCTCCAGATACGCGCGCTGCACCTCCGAGCGGGTGCGGTCACCGACCAGTGCCGAGAAGTACGTCAGGCCCTTCTCGACGGAATCGTCCACCCCCTGCCGTTCCAACACGTGGTTGCCCGGAAGCCACACGCTCCCACCGGAATACGCGGAGGTGCCTCCGAAGCGGTCGGTCTTCTCGATCACACACACCGACAGCCCCCGGTGCGTCGCGGCCAAGGCACCCGCCAGCGCGGCGCCACCCGATCCCACAACCACAACGTCATAGGTACTGCCCCAGCTCATCGTCACCTGCACTCCATCTCTCCGGTCCGGGCGTGACCGGCGCCACGCTAGACGGCGTGCGGAACCGTCACGCCCGGCCTTCCCGCTCAGCGGTCGGATGTTTTCCCGGTGGGGCTGACGACCTCGACGAGGTAGCCGTCGGGGTCGCGGACCTTGCCGATCGTGCGGCCGCCGAATCGAGCCAGAGTTGTCGCCGGCATCTCCTCGGCGCCGCCGTGGGCGCACGCCGCCATCAGCAACCCCGCGACGTCCTCGGTGTTCACCACCAGCTTCGTGAACATCGTGCCGTGGTCGGGTGCCGCGGGATTACCGTGCGGGGCAATGAGTTCGACCCCTGCTGTTCCGGCCCGCAGAATCACCGCGTCGAAGGTGTCGGTGGAAAACGACGTCTCTTCGACGAACCCACACGCGGTGTAGAACTGCGTGGACCGAGCGAGGTCGGTCACGCGGATCGCGGTGAGCGAGAGAGTCACAGGAGCCGTGGGCGTGCCGGTCATCGAGTCTGTGACCCGCCGTTGAAGTCCAGGGTCTGTCCGGTCATGCCCCCGGCCTCGTTCGACGCGAGGTACGCACAGAACGCGCCGACCTCGATGGGGTCGCCGAGGCGTCCGATCGGAATGCCGGCGATCAGTCGCTCCAGGTACTCGGGCGCCATTTTCTCGACGAGGTTGGCCTGCAGGCCGAGCGCGACGATATTGGCCGTGACGCCGTACTGGCCGGTCTCGGCAGCGAGATGACGGATAAATCCTTCGATACCGCTTTTGCCGGTCGCGTACATGGAGACGTTGATGTTCTGGCCGGTACGCGCACTGCCCGACGAAATCTGCACGATGCGGCCCCAGCCCGCATCACACATCCCGTCGATCACCGCTTTGATGCAGTTCATCGCGCCGTAGATGTTGAGCTCGATCGATGGCGGCCACTGGTCCGGGGTCAACTCCCGAAACGGCTTGGCGACCCGTTTCTCGGCGATCCCGGCATTGTTGACCAGGATGTTCACGTGCCCGCCCAGCTCGGCCTCGGCCGAGCGCACGGCGTCGACCGTCGCCTGATAGTCGGTGACATCGAATGCCCTGGCGATCGCCTTGTTGCCCTCCTCGGCGATAGCCGCGGCCACCCGCTCCGCGCGCTCGGCGTGCAGATCATTCACCACGACCGTCGCCCCCTGACGCGCCAGCACCGTCGCGATTCCCTCCCCGACGCTTTGTCCCGCCCCGCTCACCAGGGCGATTCGCCCATCCAACTCGAACACGAGTTCACCTTTCGTCGATTCCGCCATCACATCGCAGGGATGGCGACCTGCCCTTTGCACACTCGCCGAGCGGGGTGCAGATTGTCAATCATTATTGGATCTTATTTTGGATCCAATCTGCTACCGTGTGCCGCATGACGTCCGACATTCCCGTCAACGCCCCGTCCGAACCGCCGGTCCGCACCGAGTTCACCGACGGGGTCGCCACTCTGACCCTGAACAATCCGCGGCGCAAGAATGCGATCAGCCTGGAGATGGCCGCGCTCATCGACGACTTCTGCGCGCGCGTGGAGGATGACACCGATATCGGTGCGGTCGTGGTGCGTGCGGCCGGTGCGTATTTCTGTAGTGGTGCCGATACGCGTGATCTGGCGGCGTCGTCGGCCGATCCGGCCTCGCCGGAGGCGGTGCGCCGCACCTCGGCGGTCTACGGTTCCTTCGTCCGGGTGGGATCACTGCCGGTTCCCACCATCTCGCGGGTGGTCGGCGGCGCCGTCGGCGCGGGGTTGAATCTCGCACTGGCCACCGATCTCATGGCCGTCACCCCGCAGGCCCGGCTCGACAGCGGTTTCCTGGCCCGCGGGCTCCACCCGGGCGGTGGTCATCTGGCGTTGCTGGGCCGCGCGGTCGGATGGTCGGGCACCATCGCGCTGGCGGCGTGCGGGCACTCGCTCACCGGGACCGAAGCGGTGCAGCGCGGGCTCGCGCACCTGGTGGCGGAGGAAGCCGATCTCGACGCTCGGATCGCGGAGCTCACCGGCCCGCCAGCCGCGGACCCTGAGCTGACTCGGCGCATCATGGCCAGTGCACGCCTGGAACTCGGGCCGCCCGCGGTGAGCTGGGCCTCGGCGCTGGAAATCGAACGGGGCGTGCAGATGTGGTCGATGTCGCGCAAGGGCGAAGGAGCATGGTCGTCGCGGGGACCGGGACGATGACCGCCGCTACCGGCAGCCGGTCCCAGGTCCGTCCCGCCGATGCGGCGCAGCTGCGCGCCGAAGTGCGCGCGTTCCTGCGCGAACAACTCGGCAGCGGCGTGTTCACTCCGGCGCCCGACAACTGGATGAGCGGATTCGATCCCGCGTTCAGCGCCGAACTCGGCCGCCGTGGCTGGCTCGGTATGACCATGCCCGAACGCTATGGGGGACACGGCCGTTCACTGCTCGAACGCTTCGTCGTCACCGAGGAACTGCTGGCGCACGGGGCACCCGTCGCCGCCCACTGGATCGCCGATCGGCAGATGGCGCCGGGCATCCTCGCCAACGGCACCGAGGAGCAGAAGCAGCGCTATCTGCCCGGAATCGCTGCCGGTGAGCTGTTCTTCGCGATCGGTATGAGCGAACCGGACGCCGGTTCGGATCTGGCCGCCGTGCGCACGAAGGCGGTGGAGCGTCCCGACGGCTCGTGGACGATTTCGGGCACAAAAGTATGGACCACCGGTGCACACGTGGCCCATGCCATGGTCCTGCTGGCCCGCACCGACGGTGGTCCGGGTGACCGCCACAGCGGACTGTCCCAATTCCTGGTGGACCTGTCCACGCCCGGCATCGAGGTGCGGCCACTACAGAGCATCGACGGCGGCCGGCACTTCAACGAGGTGGTCTTTCACGACGTGCACGTCGGCGCGGACACGTTGCTGGGGCAACGCGGCGCGGGATGGGCGCAGGTGATGAGCGAGTTGGCCTACGAGCGCTCGGGGCCCGAGCGCTATCTGTCGACCATGCCGCTGCTGCGCGCATGGGCCGAGGAACTGCGCCGCTCGGGAGCCACGCCGCGGCAACGGACCACCCTCGGTGCGCTCACCGCTCAGGCCTGGGCCCTGCGGCGGATGTCGCTGGCCGTCACCACCGAACTCGCGGCCGGGCGCAAACCCGATGTGCTCGCCGCGATCGTCAAGGATCTCGGCTCGAGTTTCGAAGGCGATGTGGTGGAGGCCATTCGCGCCTGCACGGATATCGAACCCCGCCGCAGCGGCGGCGACGGTTTCGCCCGGTTGCTCGCGACCGGTGTGCTGCATACCCCGGCATTCACGCTGCGCGGCGGCACGAACGAGATCTTGCGCGGAATCGTCGCGCGCGGAATGGGATTGCGATGACCTATCCGAATACCGAACTGATCGCGGCGGTCACGGACATGATCGACCGCATCGGCATCGATACGACCACGCCCGCTGCCGCACCCGACCGTGCTGTCTGGGACGCACTGGCCGAAGCGGGCTTCACCGAGATCGGCATCCCCGAGACCAAGGGCGGAAGCGGCGGCACATCCGCCGATGCCTTGTCGGTGGCGCACGCCGCAGCCGAGCGCGGCGCGATCACCCTCCTGATCGAGCACACCCTGCTGGCGAGCCCGCTGCTCGCGCACTGCACCGGCACCGCGGCAGCCGAGCCCAGCACCGTGGTGATCGCCGACGACCGTTGCAGCACACGCGAAGTGGACGGCACCACCGTCCTCGACGGCATCGTCACAGATGTCGTGCACGGTCGTGACGCAGCCCGTTTGGTCGTCCTGCTCGAACCACCGACCCCGGCCGCGCTCCCGTCGATCGCGATCGTCGCCACCGGCGCCCCGGGCGTGGAGGTGCGGCCCGGCACCGATCTGCTCGGCGCCGCACTCGACGACTACCACTTCGACGCGACACCCGTCGATCTCATTGCCGAATCACCCACCGGTGCAAACGAACTCGAGCAGCGCGGCGCCCTGTCCTACACGGTCGCCCTGGCCGCAGTAGCCGGCTCGGTGCGCGACGCAACCCTGCGCTACGCCGGTGAGCGCACCCAGTTCGGGCGTCCACTCGCGAAATTCCAAGCCATTCAGCAACGCCTCGCCGGGCTCGCCGCCCGCGCCACGCTGATGCAGACGGCAGCCATCGCCGCGACCGAGGCCTGCGAGGCCGGCCCGCACCTGCGCCGCGCTGCGATCGCCGCCGCGAAAGCGGTGGCCTCGGCATCAGCTCGCGAAGTCGCGGCCGCCGGGCACCAGATCCACGGCGCGATCGGATTCACCAGCGAACACAGCCTGGGACGGTTCACCACGGCGCTGTGGGCCTGGCGGGACCGTTACGGGTCCGAAGAGTACTGGTCCGACGTCCTCGCCGGGCAGATCCTCGACGAGGGCACGGACCTGTGGGACGTCGTCGTCGGCGCCGAGCCGGACGGCGAACCCCCTGTCGCAGAAGGGAATTCCCGATGAGCATCACCCCACCCGCACCGGCGGAGGCCGACGACGAGTTGCGCATCGACGGCCGGGCAGCATGGCGTGCCGCCGACACCGCCACCGGCAACGGAGTGCTGACCGGGCTGCGCGTGCTGGACCTGAGCCGGGTACTGGCCGGCCCGTATACGGCGCAGATGCTGGCCGACCAGGGCGCCGAGGTGATCAAGGTGGAGGCGCCGGCCGGTGACGAAACCCGAGGCTGGGGACCACCATTCGTTGATTCCGGCACGAGCGCCTACTACGGCAGCCTCAACCACAGCAAGGACAACATCTGCCTGGATCTGCGCACCACCGAAGGTCGTGAGATCCTCGGTCACCTCCTCGCCGGCGCCGACGTGGTGATCGAGAACTTCAAGGCCGGCACGATGGCACGCTGGGGATTCGATTTCGACACCGTGCTCAGCCGGCGGTATCCACGGCTGGTCTACTGCCGGATTACCGGATTCGGTGTCGACGGCCCGATGGGCGGACTTCCCGGCTACGACGCGGTGCTGCAATCCTTCGGCGGGCTGATGAGTATCAACGGCTATCCCGACGGCAACCCCCTGCGTGTCGGCGTGCCGATCGTCGATATCGTCACCGCCAACCTGGCCGTCAACGGCATCTTGCTGGCGCTACTCGAGCGCGACCGCAGCGGGC
>NZ_BAFW01000132.1 GCF_000308535.1 Nocardia cerradoensis NBRC 101014
CCGCCGACGGCGACTTCTTCGTCAGCGCAGCCAACGACCGCCAATTCCGTTCGCTGACACAGACTCTCGGTGTACCGGAGCTCGCCGACGAACCACGCTTCGCATCCAACGCGCAGCGGTACGCGCATCGGGAGGAGCTCGTCGCACTGCTCGGCGAACGGATCGCGGCGTGGCCCCGGGCCGAACTGGCCGCCCGGCTGGAGCAGGCCGGTGTCGCGGCAAGCTCGGTGAACACTGTCGACGAGGCTTTGCAGTCGGCGCAGGCCCGGCACCGCGAGCTGTTCATCGAGGCGCCGGACTATCGCGGCGTCGGGGTACCGATCTCGCTCAGCCGGTCGCCGCACCGCCGCCCCCGACCCGCGGTCGCCCGCGGCGCCGACACCATATCGGTGCTGACCGCGATGGGTTATCCGGCTGAACGAATCGGTGCCTGGCGCTCGGCTGGTATCTTCGGGGACCCGTGAGCAAACCGACTGAAAGTCCCGCCCCGACGAGCCGCGAAGTCGGCCGAGCCGCCGGGCGGGTGGTCGCGGAACTGGAGCGGCTGATCGTGACCGGGGAGTTGCTGCCCGGCCAGCCGATCCGCCAAGTACTCATGGCCGAACGCCTCGGAGTCAGCCGGTTGCCCATCCGCGAAGCCCTGCGGCATCTGACCGCCGAAGGCCTGGTGGCGCACGAACCCAATGTCGGCTACACGGTCGCGCGGCTGCAGCAGTCGGACTTCGACCAGATCTACCTGATGCGCGCCGCCCTGGAACGCGAGGTGCTGCTGTCACTGCCCGCGTTTTCCGCCGACGCTCTCGCGGAAGCCACCCGCGCCGCGCACCAGGTAGTCGAAGCAGCCGAACAGGGTGACGTGCTCGCGATGCGCATGCACAACCACGCCTTCCACTTCGTGATCTTCGAACGATCGCCACTGAATCTCATCGTCGCCGAGATCCGCCGGCTGTGGACTCTCGCGATGCCCTACCACGCCGCCTACCTGTACGACCCGGCCGCGCGCGCCCGCGTCGTGGCCGAACACGACCAGATGATCGAAGCGTTGACCCGCCACGACAACGAACGGCTCGTCGAGCTGATGAACGAGCACCGCCGCGGCGGAGAGACCAGCACCGGGATGATGTTGCGCGCCACGCGAACCGGCGCGCCTCCCGTACCTCTCGAGGAGTGAACCGTGACCGCATCAAGCGGGTACAAGCCCTACCAGTTCGCCTGGGATCCCGATGTCGAAGTGATTCTCGAGCGAGTCCGCGCGAACAAGTCCGGCCCCATGCACGCCGCCGGAGTCGACGCCGCACGCCGGTCCCTCGAATCCATCGTGCGCCCGCCCGGCCCCGACATGCGCACCGTGCGCGACGCCACCTTCGACGGCCCGCACGGTGCGGTCCCGGTGCGGGTCTACCATCCGCTGACCGCGCCGGAATCCGATGCGCCCGCCCTGGTGTGGTTCCACGGCGGCGGCATGATCATGGGCACGTTGCAGTCCTTCGACCGCCTCGCCCGCGATATCGCCGACGCGACCGGAGCGGTGCTGTTCAACGTCGACTACCGCCTCGCCCCGGAGTATCGCTATCCCGTCGCCAACGACGAGGCGTACGCGGCGCTGTGCTGGGCCGTCGACACCGCATCGAACTGGGGTGTCGACGCGACCCGTATCGGTGTCGGCGGAGACAGCGCCGGCGGCGGACTCGCCGCCGCCACGACACTGCGCAGCCGCGACGACAACGGCCCCGCGATCGCGCAGCAGGTGCTGTTCTACCCCGGCGTCGAGCGCCGCACCGACCGCCCCTCGATGCGCGAGTTCGGCAGCTCCCCCTTCCTCACCGCCGAGGACATCGACTGGATGAAAAGCCTCTACCTCGGCCCCGATCCCTCGACCGACGACGCCTATGGCGTTCCGGCACTAGCGAATTCGCTCGCCGACCTGCCACCGGCGATCATCGCCGTAGGCTACGCGGACCCGATCCGCGACGGCGTCGAAGCCTACGGCGACCGGCTCCGGGAGGCAGGCGTGCCGACTGTGCAACTGCGCTATCCGGGTGTGGGTCACGGATTCGCGATGCAGGCACCGTCGGTGGCACGGGGGCGGGCGGCGATCGCCGAGGTGGGCGCGCTCGTCGCTGCCCGGTTCCGGCAATCCCGTTGATGCGGCGGGGCCATTTCAGGCTGGTCAGCGGGCGCTGAACCCCCGGAAACGCCGGAGGTAGCCGGCGATCTTCCGGACCGGGACGGCGCGCGGCCAGTCGTCGGCCCGGAAGTATGCATCACTGCCGCCGTCAACGAAAACCACACTGCCGCAGAGGAACCGCGCTGCATCCGAAAGCATGAACAGCACCCAGTCCGCCAGGTCGCCGGCGTCGCCGAAACCGCCGATCGGCACCGGGAACTGGCGGATGGCCGCGGCTTCTCGTGGAGTGGCGAGTTGTTTTTCCAGCAGCGGCGTCAAGATGGCGCCGGGCGCAAGCACGTTGAGCCGGATCCCTTCGCCCGCCCAGGCGGCGGTGACGGCCTGGCGCCGGACCCAGCGGCTCACCGCGATCTTCGATGCCGCGTAGGCGAACGAGGGCGCGTTCTGGCCGAATATCCGCACCGCGCGCAGAGCCTTGTCGGTATCCCCCGCCAGCAGCGCGCGGATGGCGCGGCCGGGGACCGCGGGCGTGGTCGTGGTCGCGTTGCTGCCGAAGACCACTACCTTGGCATCGGTCGCCGCGGCCAATAGCGGCCGCCAGCCCTGCAGTAGCTCGATCACGCCGCGATAGTTCACCTCGTAGATCAGGCGCGGGCGTTCCGTACCGGGAGCGGGGCCGACCCCGGCTGCCATGACAGCACCGTCGAGATGGCCGTCCACTACGGCGAGAACGCCATCGACAGCCGCGCGCCGGCCCTCGGCGGTGGACAGGTCTGCGACGACTTCCGCGTCGCGCAGGTCGACGCCGACCACGGTGTTGCCATCTCGACGAAGCTTGTCCGCCACCGCTCGTCCCATTCCCGATGCCGATCCGGTCACGACATAGACACCCATCGCTTGCCTGCTTTCCGCTCTGCCTACTGCTGCTTCTGCGACTCCGCGCAATATTGACACACTACGACAAAAATGGTGAACTGTGGCCATGCCCCCGAACACCGCAGCTCGGCGCGGGCGCGGGCGTCCGTCGGTGCTGGACACTCGGGCGGTCGCCGAAAGCGCGCTTCGCCTGTGGTCCGAACGCGGATACTCGACGACCAGCTGGAGCGATCTGGCCGATGCGACCGGCATCAGCGC
Organism: Nocardia cerradoensis NBRC 101014; assembly: GCF_000308535.1. GTDB lineage: Bacteria > Actinomycetota > Actinomycetes > Mycobacteriales > Mycobacteriaceae > Nocardia > Nocardia cerradoensis. The sequence continues at coordinate 3,263 of NZ_BAFW01000132.1, forward strand.
CCGAACTCTGCTGCGTCACTTCTCGTCTCGTTCGGATATCGCCTACCTCGGTGTCGAGCCGGCCACGAGCAGGCTTCGCGATGCCCTCGGTAAGGCCACGGACGCGGACGATCCGTCGGCTGTCATCCGCGCGGCCGTCGTCGAATCGGTCTCGCACGACCCGAGGATCAGCCGGATCGCGCCGCACTGGTTGCGCCTGATCTCCGCCGAACCGGAGCTCGCCGCCATCGCGCCACTGGCCTACCGGCCGTGGATCGACACGCTGGCGACCTACATCTCCGGTGTTCTCCCGGACGCACCACTGGCGATCTGCCGCGCGCTCGCTACCGCCTATCAGGCCGCTTCCTTCGCCGCACTCGTCGAATGGGCCGATGGCGGCGCAGAGGGCGACTGCGCGGATGTGGTCGACGAGATGTTGCGCTGGATGGATATTCACGCTCCCGTGGGCGTCCGGGGCGACCGCAGCACTCCCGCCACCAACCAGCCCTGACAAGGAGTCCCACCATGTCCGTCACCCCCACGCCCACACCCCCAGATCCTTTGGCGCCGGCCACCCTCGGCCCGATCCGGTTGCGCAACCGCGTGATCAAGTCCGCGACCTTCGAGGGGGTCACCACCGACGCCCTGGTCACCGACGCGTTGATCGATTTCCACGTGGCCGTCGGCGCGGGCGGGGTCGGCATGACCACCGTCGCCTACCTGGCGGTCTCACCCGAGGGCCGCACCGAACGCGACCAGATCTACTGGCGCCCCGAGGCACTCCCCGGACTGCGACGACTCACCGAGGCGGTGCATGCCACGGGCGCCGCGATATCCGCGCAGATCGGGCACGCGGGTCCGGTCGCCAACTCACGTTCCACCGGTCTGCCCTCGCTGGCCCCGTCGACGCGACCGAATCCGTTGTCGATGAGCCTGGATCGCGCCGCGACAGAAGCAGATATCCGGCGGATCATCGACGATCACGCTCGCGCGACGCGGTACGCGATCGAGGTGGGATTCGACGCGGTGGAGGTCCACCTCGGGCACAACTATCTCGCCAGCTCGTTCCTCAGCCCGAAGATCAACCGCCGCAAGGACTCCTGGGGCGGCCCGCTCCACCGTCGCGCGGAGTTCGCCCGCCGAATTCTGCAGGCGGTACGCGAGGCAGCGGACGGACAGATCGCGGTGCTGGCGAAAATGAACATGGCCGACGGCGTTCCCGGCGGTCTGTGGCTCGACGAATCCCTGGTCTTCGCGCAGATGGTGGAGAGCGACGGCCATGTCGACGCCTTGGAGCTCACCGGCGGGTCGTCGCTACTCAACCCGATGTACCTGTTCCGGGGCGATGTCCCGATCCGTGAAATGGCCGAGACCCAAAGCGGTCTGGTGAAACTGGGCATGAAGATGTTCGGCCGCTTCGTGTTCGAGCACTACCCGTACGCACCCCTCTACTTCCGTGACTACGCACGCCAGTTCCGCAACGAGCTGGACATGCCGCTGGTGCTGCTCGGCGGTATCACCGACCTCGCGGGCATGAACACCGCGATGAGCGACGGGTTCGAGTTCGTGGCGATGGCGCGGGCACTGCTGCGTGAGCCGGATCTGATCAATCGCATCCGAGCGGAGTCGTCGAAGACGTCGCTGTGCATCCACTGCAACCTGTGCGCGGCCAGCATCTTCACCGGCACGCGTTGCCCGCTGGTGAGCACCGACGTCCGGAGCGATGTCACCGACGAGAAGCCGCTCGGTCTGTCCGTGTGACCGCGTTCGAGAGATCTCCCATCGCCGAGGACCGCTCGGCGATGGGATGTTTCGACGAATCCGGCGCGGAGCTACAGGCGGGTAGCGGCCTTCCCGGCGAGTGCGCAACGGCGCTCAGGACCACAATCCAGCGCACGGCAAAGGCGGCAGATCGCGGCACACGTCGTCATCGACGGTGACCATGAGATCCGGCGACAGTTGCGTCAGCGCGCACGCCACGTCGCGTGCCTGCTCAGCACTCGCCTTGTAGTCGAGCGTCAACGCACCGGCTTCGATGCGGATGTGACGCAACCGCGACGCCACCCGAGGGTGGCTCGAGATCAGCTTTGCCATAACAGATTTCCGTACAATCGCGATGACACTGACCTAGCTCCGCATCGGAGCCAGGAGCTTCTTGAGCGGAACGGCCGTGTCCGCCAGGTCCTTCGGTCCCGGCCGATGCCCGCGGCTCAGCGCCGACCGCAATGCCACGAAATCCGCTGGGGAGTTGAGGCATTCGGCGGCAACCAGCGCATCGTCGGTGAAGTACAGCGCTACCCGCCGATGCGGACGCTGCGGATCGGTACGAACCAGCATCGACGTGTGCCCACCGATGAGGCCGGCGATCTGCAACTTCTGATCGCCCTGATCCGACCAGAACCATGGGGCGGGCCGCTGCGGGCACGGTTCGCCCAGCAGCACCGCAGCAGCCGCATTGGCCTGCTCGACCGCATTGTCCACCGATTCGAGCCGGTAGCGAGCGCCGGACTCGGATACATGGGTGGTGCAGTCGCCGATGGCTAGAGTCCACCTGTCCGAGGCCAGACAGTGCCGGTCCACGAGGATGCCGCCGTCGCAGTCGAGTCCGAGTTGCTCGGCGAGCTCGGTCCGGGCCTCGGCGCCGATCCCCACGAGGACCGTCGCCGCCGGGATTTCGCGGCCGTCGTCGAGCCGCACCGCATGAATCCTGTTGTCGCGGTGCTCGATCGACACCGGCAGCGCTCCCAGCACCACGTCGGTCGCCATCGTTCGGTGAGCGGCGAGCAGGGCCGCAGCGGTGTCGGCGCCCACCGCCCGCGCGAGCAGCCGCTCCCCTGCCTCGATCACGGTCACCTCGGCTCCGAGTGCCCGCGCCGTCGCGGCGACCTCGAGACCGACGAAGCCGCCGCCGACGACCACGACGGGCCCGGCCGGCACCCGCGCAGCGAGCGAACGGGCATCGTCGAGGTCGCGTAGCACCAGCACGTCGGGATGATCCGCGCCCGGCAGCGGCAAACGCCGCGGACGCGCGCCGGTCGCCAGCACCAGCCGGTCGAATTCCCGGATCGAATTCTCACCGTCGCGGATGAACCGCACCTCGACGCCGACCGGGGTGCGGCTCAGGTGCGTAACCCGGGCACCGACGATCAGTTCGATCTTCTGGTCGCGGTAATAATCCGGCTCGCGCAACAGCACCGAGTCACCGGTGGCCTCACCCTTCAGCCACGCCTTCGACAGCGGCGGGCGCTGATACGGCAGATGCGGCTCATCCGAGATCAGCGTGAGCTCACCGGTGAAGCCTCCGGCGCGGAGGCGATCGGCGAGCTGCACGCCGGCGTGTGCGGCGCCGACCACCACCACACCGTGGGGCGGCGCCTGCACATCGGTCCCGTTCTGCGATTCGGTCATCGTCAGACCTGCTCGTCGGGAATGGTCACGTGCAGATCGACACCGTCGGACAACGTGAGCTGGCACGACAGCCGCGAGTTGTCCTCGCGATCGGAGGCCGTGCAGTCCAGCATCTCGTCCTCGTCCTCGGACGGATCGGCGAAGTACTCCATTTCGCCTGGCTCGAGATACACGTGGCAGGTCGCGCACGACAAGGTTCCGCCGCATTGGCCGACGATGCCGTTCACACCGTTCTTGACCGCAGTCGACATCACCGAATCACCGACGGCACCGTCGACGACCCGCACCTGGCCGTCGGGCTGGGTGTAGAACACTTTGGGCATCGGCACGCTCCTACCAGGTGACCGGCAGATCGACGATCGGCTGGGTGAGGTTGTCGTTGTCGACGACCGCCTCACCGTGCAGTGTCAACCCGGGCAGCCGCTTGAACAGCTCGGCCAGCCCGACCTGCATCTCCATCCGGGCCAGGGGCGCGCCCAGGCAGTGGTGCAGCCCGTAGCTCAGCGTCAGATGCGGGTTGTTGCTACGCCGGATATCGAAGACGTCGTCGTGTTCGAGGGCCACACCGTCGTGCGCCACCGCCGCCGGGTCGACCATCACGGCCTCACCGCGCGCAATCAGCTGACCGTCGATTTCCACATCCTCGGTGGCGACGAACGGCACCAGGCCGCCACCACCGGCGACCTTGTCCCCCAACGCCATTCGACCGTGGCGCAGAATCTCCTCGACGGCGGTCGGCGCCATGCCGTCCGGATCCTGCAGGAACAACTCGAGCTGGTCGGGGTTGCGCAGCAGCGACAGCACACCGGCGCAGATGAAATTCGCGGTGTTGTCGAATCCACCGATGATGAGCACCAGCGCGATCGGCAGAATCTCGCCGTCGGTGAGGCTGTCGTCCTTGTCGCGGGCATTGGCCAGGTCGCTGAGCAGATCCTCGCGCGGGCTCTTCCGGCGTTCCTCGATCAGCGCCATCATGTACACGACCAGTTCGGTCATGTTGGCGACGACTTCTTCCTCGGGCATATTCGCCACCGCGAGAGTCGCCGAACTCCACTTCTGGAACTTCGGGCGGTCCTCCGGCGGCACCCCGAGCAGATTGGCCAGCATCTGGATCGGCAGGGCGACGGCATAGTCGTGGACCAGGTTGGTGGGCGCGCCCTTGGCAACCATCTCGTCGATGAGATGGTTGGCGAACTCGACGGCCGAATCCCGCATCGCCTTCACTCGCTTGGGCGAGATCGAGCGCTGCACGAGCTTGCGCAGTTTGGTGTGATGCGGCGGGTCCTCGAATTGCAGTGTCGTCCTGAGGAAGTCGGGGAATTCCACGAAGTAGGGAACCACCCGTTCGCCGGTGCGGAACGGTTCGCGCACGAACCGCCCGTCACTGAGCATCTCGCGGGCGGCCGCGTTGCGGTGGATGACCCACACGTCGCCGCCGAAAGGCATCGTCATCTTGGTCATCGGCCGGTCCGCGGCGATGGCCCGGTAGCGATCGATGGCGTCCTTCGGCGGCACCGGCTCGAAGGGGTATTCGGTCGGGCTGACCGTTTCGGTTGTGCTCATGAGCAAACTCCAGTCGGGTGCTGTCGAAGGTGTTCAGGACACCGGCATCTGGGCCGGCGCGACGACCTGCGGCAAGGCGTCGGGGGTGATCGCCATGATCTGGTCGAACCGCTCGGCGACGCTTTCGATCGTCAGGCCGGGGTCGTGGATGCCGACGGTGTTGACCAGTGCCAGCCGGTTCACGATGCCGCCGGCCACGTTGAACACCTCACCGGTGACATCGCAGCTGGGGTGCAGCAGGTAAGCCACCACGGGTGCGATGTGCTCGGGCAGCAGCGAGGTGCGCATGTATTCCATGATTTCCGGCGACAAGGTGTCGGCGGCCGCTTCGGCCATGCGGGTGCCCGCCCCGGGAGCGATGGCGTTCACCTTGATGCCCTTGTCCAGCCCTTCGAGGGCGAGGTTGCGGGTCAGGCCGAACACCGCGCCCTTGGAGCCGCCGTAGTGAGCCATATCGGGGTTACCGAGCATTGCGCCCGAGATTGTGTTCACGATGCGCGGCGAGTGTGCCCGCAGTAGGTGCGGCCACGCCGCCCGGCACACGCGCAGGGTGCCGAAGTAGTGGACGTCGAGGTGGCGCTGATACTCCTCGTCGGGCACCTCGTCGAACGGCGCGGTGCGGACGATGCCGGCGTTGTTCACCACGCCGGTGAGCCCGCCGAAGGCCGAGACCGCCGCCTCGACCAGGGCGTGGGCGCCGTCCTCGGTGGACACGTCGGCCGCGCATGCCACCGCTGTGCCGCCGGCGGCGGTGATCTCGTCGACCACCTGCGCGGCCGGATCGTCACCGTCCACGCCGGAACCGTCGATGCTCGCGCCGAGGTCGCCGACTACGACCGAGGCGCCCCGCGAGGCGAGCAGCAGCGCGTGGGCGCGGCCGATACCCCGGCCCGCGCCGGTCACGATGACGACGCGATCGCTGAAATCCAGTGTTGCCATTATCTTTTCCTCGAGCTCTGTGAATTCGGTGGGTATCGGACGGGATCAGGGACGGGTGTCGCCGCCGTGCTGCGGCACGTCCGCCACCCAGATGCCACCGAGCGCTTCCCGAGCGGACTTCTCGAAATCGAAGACCTCGTAACCAGCGGTCAGGTACAGGGTGCTGCGATCGGGACCGCCGAGCAGGCAAGCCGAGGCGATGCCGTTCTCCAACGGCAGCGACACGGCGTCGGTGATGCCCTGCTCGGTGAAGCGCGCGACATATCCGCCGCCGGGCATGGCCGCCCAGACCCCGCCCTCGGCGTCGAGGCCGATCCCGTCCGGCATGAACGGGCAGGTGGCGAACTCTCGCGGATTCGACAGTGTGCCGTCGGCAGCGCGGTCCATCACGGTGATCTTGAAGGCCATCACCTCGGCGGTGTAGACCCGGGTCCCGTCGGCGCTGACGGCAATCCCGTTGGCGCACAACAACGGACCGACCTTCTCCGGAGTGCCGACGGTGCCGTCCGGTTCCACCACGATCAGCGGTGACGGAACGGGATCCTCGCCCTTGAACAGATCGAAGCCGAGCTGGGTGATGTAGGCGCGCCCGTCGGCGTCGACGACCATGTCGTTGGCCGCGGCCGGGCAGTGCTCGGAGATGTCGGCGTACACCGACAGGTCCTCGGGGCCGCCCCCGCCGTGGATCAGCACCAGCTTCTCGTGCATCGACACCACGATCAGCCGCCCGTCGGGCAACCAGCCGAATCCGCCCAGCACGATCGGCACGTCGGTCTTCGCCGCCCGTGCGTTCGCGTCGACGACGACGGTCGCGTTGCCGGCCGCGTCGAGGGTCTTCAACGTTCCGGTGTACATATCCGAGAACCAGAAGGTCCCTTCGTGCCACCGGGGGCACTCCGGCCAGGAGTATCCGGTCGAGATCCTGCGGGCCTCGTAGGTCGGAGCTTTCGCCGCCGCGACAGCGGCGGCGACGGTGTCGACGGGATTGGTCATTGTGAGGCCCTCCAGCAACGGTGATAGGGACGGAAAGTTGGTGCAGCCGTGGTGTTATCGGCTCCACCGCACATGTGAGCCACGGCTACCGCCGGATGCGAAGGCGTGCCCCGAGAGGCCAGTGCACCCGGTTCACGGCGGTGAACTGGGTCACAAGCACGTGGCATGACAGGACGATAGGTTTCCGCGATCGGCGTCAGCCGACACCCTCCCATTCAGCGGGAGAGGTCTGTCAGAACTCGTCCGCGTACCGCGCCGCGATGCGCTCCCACACGGCCGGATCGGTGCGGGGGCCACCCGGAGTGGACGCGCCGTAGCGCTCGATCTCGGCTGCGAGATCGAGCGGAGCGGTCGGTGGCGTGCCCGGTGCCAGGGCCTGCTCGACGCACTCGTCGGGCACCAGCCAGCACACCTCGAATTCGATCCCGTCGGGATCGCGCCCGTAGAGAGCCTTGGTGGAACCGTGGTCGCCGGCGCCGGTCAATGCCCGTGCCGCGACGAGACGTTCGTGCAGTGCCGCGAGTTCGGTGAGGGTGTCGACCTCCCACGCCACGTGATAGAGGCCGACAGCGCCGGGCACCGGCGTCGCGCGGTCCCGGGACTGGAACAGTCCGAGGTCGTGATCGTTGGCCGAGTCCGCGTGGCGCAGAAAGGCGGCACCGGCAAATGCGCCGGGAAGCCGCCGGAACCCGAGGACGCTTTCGTAGAAGTCCAGGCTGCGCCGTAGATCCGACACGTAGAGCACGACGTGATTGATCCCGCGCATACCCGGCCTTTCTCGACGACGACACCACCGGCGCACACAGCGTGACAACGGTAGTACCGAAATCCTTCCTCGAACCTACCGGCGAACGCGGATCACATCCCGCAGAACGGAACAGCGGGCCGGACGGTTCGAGAACGACTCAGGAGGCCGCTGCCGCGGCCGTATCCTCGGCTGCTTCACCGAGGTATGCCCGCTCGATCCGGCGTGGATCGGCACGCAGCGCTTCGGCGGTATCGGAATCGGCCACCGTGCCGTGCACGAGAATCGCGGCTCGGTCGGCGATCCCCAGGGCCAGGTGCACATGCTGTTCGACCAGCAGCACACTCATTCCGTCGTCGGCGAGTGCCCGCAGCACGTCCAGGATTTCGCGGACGATGACCGGGGCCAGTCCCATACTGAGTTCGTCGATGAGCAGCACCTTGGGGCGCTGCAGGATCGCCCGGCCGATGGCCAGCATCTGCTGCTCGCCGCCCGACAAGCGCCCGGCGTCGACCGACAGCCGCTTCTCCAGGGCCGGGAAGTACTGCAGCACTTCGGGTATCGCCGTCCGGCGCCGAGCGCGCTCCCCCACGGCGAGGCGCAGATTGTGCCGGGTACTCAACTGCCGGAACAGCGCCCGGTCGTCGGGCACCAGTACGACTCCGGCACGCACCGCGGCTCGTGGGCGTCCGCTGACGATGTCGGCGCCCTCGACCCGCATCTCACCGCCCGCGCGGGGCAGCAGTCCGGCCAGGGTCGAGAGCAGCGTGGTTTTGCCCGCCCCGTTCGGCCCCAGCAGGCAGGTGATCTCGCCGGGGCGCACGTCCAGGTCCACACCGCGCAGGCATGGTCGTTGCTTGATGTAGCCGGCACTGAGGTCGCGACATTCCAGCACTGTTGTCATGGCTATGCCTCCTGCGTGGTCAGAGCGCCGGACTGCAATTCGGGCACTGCTTCGGGATCCACCTTGACGGTGTCGGACGAGACGCCGAGGTAGGCGCGCAGCACCTCCGTGTTCGTTCGGATCGATTCCGGTGGGCCACTGGCGATCACCTTGCCCAGATCGAGCACGATCACTCGATCGCAGATGGTGAGCACCAGCTCCATATCGTGGTCCACCAGCAGAATCGCGGTGCCGCTGTCGCGGACGGAACGCAACTTCTCGCCGAGCCAACGGCTTTCGTTGTTGTCCAGGCCCGCGGCGGGTTCATCGAGCAGTGCCACCGCGGGGGCGGCGGCCAGCACGCGTGCCACCGAGACCAGTTGCCGCTGCCCCTGCGACAGCGAGGCCGCCGCGACATCGGCCATGTCACCGAGTCCGAGTACCGCCAGCGTGCGGGAAACCAGCTGGGCAACAGGCACTGTCGACTGCGATCGGGCGGCGCCGACCCGGACGTTCTCCGCGACGGTGAGATCGTCGTAGAGTTCCACATCCTGAAAGCTGCGGCCCAGGCCCGATCGAGCGCGGACGTGAGGCGGTGCATCGGCGATGGCGGTGCCGTCCAGTGTGACCGCCCCGCTCGCCGACGCGAATCCGGTGACGGCGTCGATCAGGGTGGTCTTTCCGGCGCCGTTCGGCCCGATCAGGCCGACAATCTCTCCCGGGAACACCTCGAAGGTGACATCCGACAGTGCGGCCACCGCACCGTAGGACACGCTGACCCCGTCGACCGACAGTAGCGGGACGCCGGCGGCGCGTGGCGGTGCGGGCTCGGCCACCGCCACCTCATCGGACGGAGTGTGGTCGCGGCGGCGCAGCGCCGGCCACGACACCCGCGGCAGGCGGCTGGCGATACCGTCGGGATTGGTCATCACGGTGATGATGAGCAGAATCCCGCTCAGTACGGCGTAGTAGTCACCGATGTGCAGGAAGCGGTCCACCAGCAGGTAGACCACACCGCCGGGAGCCATGAGACCGGCCAGGATCGCGCCCGTGATCGAGGTGACGCCGGCGACGTACATGATCGCGAACAGCCCGATGCCGGCGAACACCGCGAACGGCTCCGGCGTGGCAAGAGTCTGTTGATAGCCGAGCAGTGCACCCGACAAACCAGCGATGAACGCGCCGATCGCGAAGGTGATCAGTTTGGTGCGCGAAACGTCGATGCCCGCGGCCGCCGCCGACCGTTCGTTGGCGCGCACGGCGAGCATGTCGGTACCGAGGCTGCTGCGGCGCAACCAGGCGACACCGAGTCCGACCACCGTCAGGACCGCCAGGCACAACACACCGAACGCGATGCGCGGATAGGCATGTCCCGCACCGATTCCGAGGTCGATGCCGAACAGCCGGGGGTTGTCGATCGGCGCACCGGCGACACCGCCGTTGAGATCGGAATTGCGGAACCAGAACGCTTCGACGAAGACCGCGAGCGCGAGCGTGACCACGGTGAGGGGCAGGCCACGCACCCGTAGCGCCGGCAGGCCGACCACCACGCCGACAACGGTCGCGAACAGCGCGGACAGGATCGGCGCGAACGGAAACGGTATCCCCACATGCTGGTTCAGCACACTCAACGCATAGGCTGACACACCCGCGAGCGTGAGCTGGGCCAGCGAGATCTGACCGGCATACCCGGTGACCACCACCTGTGACAGGGCGAGCACGCCGAAGATGATGCTGCTGACGACGGCGGCCCGGTAGCTGCCGGACGTCGCGGTCAGCGCCACGACGGCGACCACCAGCGACAGCACAACGGGTATCGCGATGTGGTCGGGGCGCGGGGCGCGTCCGAGGGCCTTGCGCACCACGCTGCCGCGGTCGGGCAGCGGCCTGCCCTTCACGACCAGGAATCCCAGGATCAGCAGCAGCGAAATCGCTTCGGCCGTACCGGACTTCGGCATCCAGCTGTAGAGCCCCTGCAGATTGGTGGCCTCGGCCTGCAGGGCGCCGATCACGATGCCCGCGGCCACGGTCAGCCAGATGGAACTGAAATTGCCCACCAGGGTGGCCGCCAGCGCCGGCACGATGAACATGGAATAAGCGACCGGATTCAGCGCCACCAACGGCGCGATGAGAATGCCACCGAGGCCCGCGACCACCGAGGACAGCGCCCAGTTGCTGAACGCGATTCGGTCCGGAGACAGTCCGGTCAGGTAGGCCCCCTTCTCCGATTCGGCGGCCGCCTCGGTCGCTACACCGAAGCGGGTGAAGCGGAACACGACCGTCGCGACGATCGCGATGCCGATGATCGAGACCGCGAGCCAGATCCGGTCGGTGGGCACGGTGCGGTCCCCGATCCGGAAGGTGTCGAGCGCGAAAATCGGCTGGACGGAAACGAGTCCGGTGCCGACCCGCTGCGCGATCAGGGCCTGGATCACGATCATCAACCCGATCGATGCCACCGCCTTGGCCACCACCGACGCGGTCCGCATCGGCCGGAACACCAGCGCGTAGCAGAGCACGCCGAGGACGGCGGCGAAGACCAGAGAGATCGCCATGGCCGGGGCGACACCCAGTGGCCCACCGAGATGGACGGACTTGGGCAGTCCCGGTATCGGAACCAGCAGCTCCCCCTTGCGGAGCAAGGCGTAGGTGTACGCGGTGTACAGCGCGACCGTGCCGGTCGCGAAGTTCACCACACCGGAGCTCTTGAACGTCATTACGAGCGCGAGTCCGATGGCCGCGTACACGGCCCCGTTTCCGAGGCCGAGTACGAGGTAGGAAAGGTGGTCTGTCATGGCGATCTCTCTGGCCGAATCCCGTTGTTACCCTTGACCTATCCGGTCACTTGGAGGTCCACCGGGACACCCTTGTCGTTGATCGTGCCGATCAGCATCTGATGCGAGCAGATCGACGGCATCTGCGGCACCGCGGTGCCGTTGCAGGTGAACGTGATCCCGCCGCCGGCCGGCATCTCGACGTTCTGCGCCGCCTTCAGCGCCTGCTTGATGCTCGCCGCATCGGCCTGTCCCTGCAGATTCTTGGTGGCACCCACCAGCGCCATGACGAGCTGGTAACCGGAGGACGCCGCGCCGGTGACGTTCAGATCCTTCGCGTACTGCTGCAGCACCGAGCGGTAGAGCACCGAATCCGGGCGATCGGACAGGTAGTCGGTGGCGGTGATGCCGATGCTGCCCTTGACGGTGTCCATTCCGATGATGTTGGTGACCGACGGATCGAGGCAGGTCGGGATGTAGACCTTCTGCACGTTCGGATCGGCGGTCTGGATCGCCTTGTACACCGAGGTGCAGGTTCCGGCGTCGGCGATGACGCTGACACCGTCCGGCTTGGCGGACAGTCCCGAGGTGACCAGTGGGGTCGGGTCCGGTACGCCGAGGGCGATCGGCACCACCTTCAGGTCGACACCGGCCCCTTGGAAGATCGGGGCACCCATCGCGTTGATCATGGCGCCGATACCGCCGCCGTCACTGGCGAAGATGGTGAACGTCTTCATGTTCTGTTTCTTGGCCGCCTGAGCCATCGCGGTGATCGACCCGGGCAGCCCGGCCGACAGCGATGACGACTCCGGCGAGGTCAGCTCCACCTGCGACACACCGTTGAGGGTGACGTAGGGGATCCCCGCTCCCGCGACGATCGGCACGATGGCCGCGCCCTGCGAGGTACCCGGCGACAGGACGGCCGCCACCTTCTGTTCGACCAGTTCGTTGGCGCACTTGGTCGCCGAGGTGGGTTCCTCCTGCTGCTTGCACACGACCAGGTCGATCGGATGACCGGCGAGCCCACCGGCGTTCTTGTTCACATACTGGACCGCGGCCTCGGCCCCTTGACGCATCTCCGGAATCGAGACGACCGCGCCGCCCTCGGTGGAGACGAATCCGATCTTCACCGGCGTACCGGAGGCCGGGTTGTCCGGCAGCGACGTGGTCGAGGCACCGGCGATCGCGCTGTTGCTCGACGTGTCGTCGCTACTACATGCGCTCGCACCCAGGGCCCCGACCAGGGCCAATACGCTGATGCCGGCAAGTGTTCGCCGGTGGCGAGCAAGTCCGCCGAGTTTCATGATTCGAGATCTCCTTCTGCGAGGAGGAGCCACGCCGAGTGATCGTCGGCACACCGGGCTCCTCGCATGATGTGCATCACATATCGATGTCAGCGGCGATTATGTGCGGATCGATCACCCGGTCACGGGCGACGGTTCCCATTCACCGGGACAATTGCTCGCAAAAGTTTCCGCGCAACTCCGCTGCGACTACAGCAAACTCCGTGAACCGCTTCACAGATCGAGGCGGATGTGCGACTATTTTCTAATTGAAATAGGCACGTCAGATCGTTGCCGTGGTCAACGAGGAGCACAGCATGACCGTTACGCAGGAGATTCACGCGGCCGAGGCGAACACCCCCAGCAATATCCTCGACCGGCTGACTCTCGTCCTCGACGCCTTCGACGGACACGAAAGTCTCGGCCTGACCGAGATCGTGTCCCGGACCGGACTGCCGCGCTCGTCGGCGCACCGGATGCTCGATCGGCTGGTTCGCCTGCGCTGGTTGCAGCGCCAGGGCCGCAGCTACAGCCTGGGAATCCGGCTCGTCGAACTAGGCTCGCTGGCAGTCCATCAGGATCGGGTGCACGCCGCGGCGCGTGAACACCTGCATCACCTCTACCGGGCCACCGGCATGGTGGTGCATCTCGCGGTGCTCGACGGGGCCGATGTGGTGTATCTGGACAAGATCGGCGGCCGCTTGGCCGCGCAGGTTCCGACGCGCATCGGCGGCCGCCTGCCCGCCGCCCGCACGGCATTGGGCAAAGCTCTGCTGGCATACGACAGCCACGACGAGCCCGGTGGCCGGCTGGTCCGGCAACTGGGCTACGCCGTCGAACGCAACGGGGCACCGACCGGTTTCGGGTGTATCGCCGCACCGATCGGAGAGGTGGGCGAGGCCAAGACCGCGGTATCGATCTGCGGTCCACTCAACAAGATGTCGTTCGACAGCCGGATGACCACGCCGGTGCAGCTCACCGCCGCCGCGATCGTGCGCAGCCTCAACGCCGGCCGATTCGTGACTCCGACGTTGCAGCGCAAGAACATTCTGCGGTCGCTACCGACCGCTCCCTCCGTCCTCGCCGAAGGCTGACCGGTCGGGCGCGGTCTCCGCATCCGGGTCGTCGGCGCCCACGGCACGCCAACTTCCGGGATGACGCGGTACGGGAAGTCCGTATTCATCGGTCACAACCGAGGAGCGATAGTGCTCGGCCGCGGCGTCGATATCCGCGAGTAGCTGCTCTGCCAGTTCGATCTCGGCTTCGAAATAGCGCTGCGACCAGCGCAGACTCATCTGCGTGAACGACCACCCAGGCTCCGGATCCGACCGGTCGGCGTGCCGCCCGGCCCGCCGCGCACGCTCACGGAGGTTGTCGATATGGGTCCTGACGATGCGCTTCAACTGCTCCGGATCGTGCAGGTGTCCCATCCACAGGCGAAGCATCACACCATGTTTGAGTACCGGCATATCGACCTCGGAATCGCGCGACCAGTTCCGCAGCGCGCGCAGGCCGGCCTCGGTGATCCGGTACAGCCGCCGGTTGCGCACGCCTTCGTCGGCCACCAGCCGGGACTGCACCAGCGACAACTCCTCGAGCTTTTTCAGTTCACCGTAAATCTGGCTGACCGAGGGGCTCCAATAGAAGAATCCGATACTCCAGTCCGCCCATTTCTTCAATTCGTTGCCGGTCAATTCCTCACCGAATGACAACATGCCCAGCACCGCCCAGCTGGTAGCCGGCAAGTTGGGATAGGAATCGACGTCAGCACCCATAATGGCCGAGCTTACAAGCCATTCCGGGCCCTTTGCCCCCGGCCGCTCCCGGCTGACGGGAACGAGATCATCGAGTCGGCGGCGCACCGCTTACGTTGAACACCATGAGCGACAGCACCATCTACATCATCGACCGGATAGTGCTCAAACCCGGCCATGCGCGCGCTTTCATCGACGCGTATTTGAGCGAATACGCCCCCGGCGCGCGGCAACGCGGTCTGACATTGGACCGCGTGCTGGTCAGTCCGCCGGCCTGGATCGATGCGGAGAGCAATGTCGTCACCGCGACCTGGACCGTCGAGGGCCCGCAGCAGTGGTGGGCCGCGGCGGTGCAGGGACGCCACGATCCCGGATACGCGCAATGGTGGCAGTCGGTCTCCCCCATGATCGTCGAACGCTCCCGGTCCATGGCCGCCGCGGCCGACGCTGTGGAAGGACTGTGCCATGTATAAGGTGACCCGCCTACTGCATCTGAACGACACCGGCGACCGGGCAGCGGTGCTGCGCACCGTCACCGCCGCGGCCGATTCCATCCACGCTCGATACGGTCTCATCGCGCCCACCCTGCCCGGCGCACGCAACGGCGGCGACATCCTCGTCCACTTGCAATTCGAGTCGGAATCGGAATGGTCGCGCTGGCGGGCACCGATCGACGCGGCGACCACCGACAGCTCCATCCGCCACGTCGACGCCGCCGAATACGTCGGTGGATCACCCGGGCAGGACCGTACGGGACGCCGCGGACCGTCGGAACCGGCGTCGGTGTACCGGACGTTGCTCCTGCGCGTGGACGACTCCGCGTCGCCCACGGAACTGCGACGGTTCGAACACGCGATGCTGCAGATGCCCGCACATCTGCCGGGAATCCGCGCGTGGCAGCTCAGCCGCGTCACCCACGCTGCCGGGTCGACGGCCTGGACCCATGTGTGGGAGCAGGAGTTCGCCGATATCGACACGCTGCTCGGGCCCTATATGAATCATCCCGTGCACTGGGGACATGTGGACCGGTGGTTCGATCCGGAATGCCCCGAGCACATCGTCAAAGACCGTGTGTGCCACAGCTTCTGCGCGATGTCGGCGCCGGTCATCTCCGACACGACGCCGACCGCACTGTCAGCGGCGAAGGAAGGCTAGAACCGCCGCCTCCCACGCTTGCTTCTGCTCGATCATCACCCAGTGCCCGCAATTGGGGAAGATGTGGATCTCACCGTGAGGCAGCAGGCGCATCGGGATCAGCGCCATGTCGACCGGGCTCACGCGATCGTCACGACCCCAGGTCACCAGGGTCGGCACCGTGAGCCGGCGCAGTTCGGCCCATCCCGGTGTCACATCCGCCGAGCGCATGGACTCGGCCATGCGCGCCAGCGCGGCACTGCCGTACATCCGGCGTGAATTCTCCAGCGTCGCCGGATCGGTGGCCTGGTCCCAGCGTTCCTGCACCAATTCGTCGGTCACCAGCGCCTGGTCGAACACCATCGACCTCAGCCAGGCGATGAGGGCCTCTTTGCTGGGATTGTCGACGAACTCGCTGAGCCGGATGATCCCCTCCCCCGGCTGCGGGCTGAACACGGGCGTTCCGATGCCGCCGATCGTGACCAACCGCTCGACCCGTTCGGGTGCGGCGAGTGCGAAATCGGTCGCGACGAAACCGCCCATCGAATTACCGATGATGCGGACCCGGTCGAGCCCGAGACCGTCGAGAAATGCCGTGACCGCGGTCCGGGCGGAAACCATCGGGTGCGGCGCCCCGAAGTCGTCGCTGACCCCGAATCCGGGGAATTCGAGCACGTAGGTCCGGTAGTGCTGCGCGAAGGTGTCCAGGTTGCCGCGGAAATTGCGCCAACCGGTGACACCGGGACCGGAGCCGTGCAGGAGCAACAACGGTGGACCGTCACCACTTTCCCGGTAGCGCAGTACACCGTGTTCGGTCCGTAGTTCACGAAGTTCGGGGATCGCATCGGTTTCGACAGCTGTACTCATACCGCGAGCCTGTCATCGCCCCGGCGGCTGCCGACTCCGAGTTCCCGGTGAGCGGCACACCGGTCCGGACCGGTCCGGATTCGCCGCGGCGAGCGAGCGAATCAGCTTGGGCGCGTGGATATGTCGGCACGAGCCGCATGGCGTGCAGCATGGCGGCCGAAGTAGGAAAGGATGCCCCCGTCGTACGAACGAGTACGGCCACCCCCGCACGGGGGTGGCCGCTGCCGGGTAATTATCGGGTCAGCCCCCGGAGCCGGTGCCGCTGCCGGACCCGCTCGAAGATCCCGATCCGATTGCGAGTTGCGGGAAGCGGAAGTTGGGGTCCGGCACACCCGCACCGTTGAGACCCTGATTGTTGTACCGACTCTGACCGGGTGGCGTCTGCACAGTGTCCAAGTAGTTCCACAGCGCCCACCCAGCGGTGGGACCACCGATCAGGAGGGTGCCGAGAACGCCACCGCCGGCCGCGAAGGCGCCGACGATCGGCAGCGCGGTGGCCAGGCAGGCCACCGTCAGCACCGCACACGATGCCACCGCCACCACCAGGCCGACGATAGCGCCGACCGTGGCACCGGCGAACGGGCCGGCAAATCCTGCCATGCCCATCTTGGCGGCGCCGTCGTTGGCGGCCATCTGGTTCTCCAGGGGGGATGCCACCGGCTGAATGCCGGTGGTGTCCGGAGTGAGCGCCAGCCGACGGCCGTCCGCCGAAACCTCGGCGGCGATCGGATGGGTGCGACCATCGATGTCGAAACTCAAAGGGATGGAGGCGATTTCGGCACCAGATGCGTTGCGGACCTGCACCGCGGCACCGTCCGCGGCGAGGGCGAAACTGCCGGCGTCGAGGTCGGTGACCACCGACTTGCCCGCCACTTTCGTCTGCTGTTGCACCGTATCGGAGGACGCGGTAGCGGACACGGGCGGTGCGGTAGCACCGCCGTCGGCTTGCGCGGTAGCAGAGGTCACTGCCACAGCCGCCGTGGCCAACAGGGCGGCCGCGGTCCATGTGCGAATAGTCATTCCGTCACCTGGCCGATCTCAGGGTGCCGGCTGCGGCGCCGGCTGCGGAGCACCCGGGGCATTGCCCGCCAGTGCCGGAATCTGACTGGCGTAGATGCTCTGTCCCGGTGGCGCATTGAGGGTGTTCACGTAGTTCAGTGCCGCGGGAATGACACCACCGGCGCCACCGATATCCAGGCCGATGATGCCGCCCACGCCCGCCACCAGCGCCATGATCGGCAGCACGGCGACCACACATCCGAGGCTGAGGACAACACAGGACGCGCCGGCCAGCACGAATCCCACGCCGGCGCCGAGCACCGTGCCGATGACCGTGCCGACCAGACTGCCGATAGTCAGCCCGAATGCCGCGGCATTGATCAGGTCGTTCATGGCGAGCTGGTTTTCCAGCGGTGTCGCGACCGCTTTCACCTGCGGACGAACCACAAGCCCGGCCACGTCCGGGGTCAGGCGCAGCGTGGACCCGTCGGCGGAGATCTCCTGGCGAATCGGGCGGCGCTCACCATCGAAACTGAACGACAACGGAAGCGATTCCAACGTTCGCCCGGCGGCGTCTCGAACGGAGATGGAGTCACCGGCGGCAACGAAGGTGCCGCCGTCGGCGAGGGTCGCCACCACGGTCTTGTCCTCGATGCGGGCGTCGTAGTGCACACCCTGGGCCTGCGGCGCGGACACGCTACCGGGCGCCGGGGCCGGGGCGTCTGCCCCGGCGGTCGCCGTCGCGGTGGCGACCACGGCAGCGGCCATCACAGCCGCGATGGTGGTCTTGCGTACGTTCATCTGTCCCTCATCCTCGAAGGTCGGTCGGATCGACACGTGACTAGCTCGTGCTAGTGGCGTAGCTTACAACCACTGCGACGCCGATCACAAGACCGTTCGCCTGCGCATGGATGCCAATGCGCCGACGACAGCGACCGCCGCAGTTTCACAAGCGCACGCTGGGGCCGCCCGATTCGCCGGGCACGCAGGCATGATTGGGCTACGCGCGTCCGGACAGCGAATCCACTGGCCGGCAACCGAATTCGCGAGCGCCTAGCTCGATTCCCGACGCCGCACCGTCATTGTCGGCAACACCGGCTCCGGCGCCGCCGGAATACGGCCGGCGGCATGCAGAGCCACCGCCGCGGTGTACCGGGCCATCGCGGCGGCATCCATCCGCACGCTCGACAGCGACGGCACGAAGGCCTCCGCCAGCCGGGTGTCGTCGTGCCCGATGACCGCCAGCGGCGCCGGAACTCCGATACCGGCGCGCAGCGCGGCACCGACGACGATCGCGGCGACGGTGTCGTTATAGGCGACCACACCGGTGATGCCGTCGTCACGCCAGCGCTGAACCTGCTCGACCGCGGAGCTGTCGCCGGGTCTGACCTCGGCAACCGCAAGAGGTTCGAGTCCCAGCCTCGCCGCGACCGCTCGGGCTTCGGCGATGCGGGCCTGCACCAGATCCGCCAGCCGATCATCCCGAGCGGCGGCATAGGCCAGGCGGCGATGGCCCAGCGCGTGCAGGTGCTCGATTTGCAGAGCCACGCCGGCCACCGCGGCTTCGGACGCCGCGACCGTGCCGGTCACGATCTGGCGGACACCGCTCGCGCGTAGCGAATCCTGTTCGGCCGCATCGAAATCCGCCACCCCAATCACAATGTCCGGCGTCACCGTTTCCCACAACGGCCGCGACCGGTCGGCCGAACGGCGGGTATAGGTGATCAACGAATATCCGGCATCGTCGAGCGCGACGGCCAATTCGTCGAGATAGTCGGCGACGCTGTCTTCGATCGGCCAGTCCGGCAACACCAGCAGCACCAGATGACTGCTGCCCCGCCGCAGCGTCTGCGCGGCGCGATTGGGCCGATACCCCAGCCGCTCGGCCTCCTCCAGCACACGTCGCCGGGTCTTCTCGGGGATCGTCTGCCCCGGGGTGTTGTTCAGAACGAAACCGACAGTGGCGCGCGACAGACCGAGTGAGCGGGCGACGTCGGACGCCGTGACACGCTGCTTCGCCGCCGGCACCGACCATCACCTCCCGTAACGAGTTCGGCGAGAGGGAACGCCGAACCTCCAAGATCATACGCTAGCACGTGCGAGGAGTCGCAGACAGGACCGCTGCGACACCTCAAAATGCCCTGCCGCCCTGCCGAATGCGCGTGGGTTCGAAGCATTCGGTGTCCCTGTGGGCGACCCGCCTCGTTCAGGCGCCCGCGGGCGCGGTCCTACTGAGTTCGATGAGCGAATGCAGGGCATCGTCTTTTAGTTCGACGCCAGTGAAGGCGACGAACTGCGACATAGGCATCGACGAGATCATCTCCAGCAGATGCATATTCGCCTCGGCCTCTTGCCGCTGCTCGTCGGTCAGCCCGGCGGCCATGGACTCGAGCAGCCGAGGACCCACCGTGGGATGTCCGAACCACTCACCCACAGTGGACTCCAGTGACAACTCGAGCAGCTGGGCATCCCCGGCGAGACTGACCGCGCGTTCGGCGACGATCCGTTCTGCGTTCTCTCCGATCTGCACGACGTACTCACCGCCGGCCACCGCCCAGTCGCCACGTTCGACGTCGTAGTACGCAAAGGCTCGTCGGTCCAAGGCCAGTTCGACGGTCTGGGCGGCCCCCGGGTCGAGAGCCACCTTGGTGAAGGCGCGCAATTCCCGGGCCGGACGGCGTACGGGTCCGGCGCTGGTGGCAACGTACAGCTGTACCACGTACTTCCCGGCCCGGTCGCCGATATTGGTCACGGTGACCCGCGCCGTCGCCGTGTCGGGGCCGTGTACGTCGACTTCGAGGCCGGAGACCGCGAATTCGGTGTAGGTGAGTCCGTGTCCGAAGGGGTAACGCACCGGCAGGCCGACGGTCCCGTAATAGCGGTAACCCACCATGACGCCCTCGCCGTAGCGCACCTGCCCGGCTTCGCCGGGGAAGTTGAGGTAGCTCGGATTGTCCTGCAGCCGAAGCGGAATCGTCTCCGCCAACCGGCCCGACGGCGCGGCGACGCCGAACAACAGGTCCGCCAGCGCACCGCCGCCGGCTTGTCCCAGCAAGAACCCGTCGAGAATTGCATCGACCTCGTCGTGCCAGCCCTCGAGGCTCACCACACCACCGTGGGAGAGCACCACCACGGTCCGTTTCGCCACCGCCGCGACGGCCCGGATCATCGCGATCTGCTCGGCCGGCAGCTCGATACCGCGCCGGTCGTACCCCTCGGATTCGGTGGTCTCGGCCAGTCCCGCGAAGACCACTGCGACATCGGACCCCGCTGCCGCGGCCAGCGCCCCGCTGTCCAGGCCGGCGGCATAGTGCACGGTCTGATCACGCGCGGTGGCCAACTCCCGGATCGCAGCCAGCGGCTCGTCGACCCGGGTCGGATTGATATGCGAGCTACCGCCACCCTGATACCGAGGCTCGCTCGCGAACGTTCCGATCACGGCGATCGTCCCGAGGTCCGGGCCCAGCGGAAGCAGACCGCCGTCGTTCTTGAGCAACACCACGCATTCGGCGGCGAGCTCACGAGCCAGGGCATGGTGGGCATCGAGGTCGACGGAGATCTCGGCATCGCCTGCCGCAGTGGGCTGCGCCTCGGCCAGGGCCGCCACGCGACGGGCCGCGGCCGCTACGAGGTCCGGGGTCAGGGCACCCGAGCGAACTGCCGCCACGATCTCCTCCGCGCTGCGCGGATTCCCGGGCATCTCCAGGTCCAGCCCCGCCGCCAGCGCGGCGACCCGGTTGTGCACCGCCCCCCAGTCGGAGACCACCGCACCGTCGAACCCCCACTCCTCGCGCAGGATCTCGGTGAGCAACCACCGATTTTCCGCCGCGT
>NZ_BAFW01000131.1 GCF_000308535.1 Nocardia cerradoensis NBRC 101014
ATGTTTCGTGCGGTGGAGGCGATGTCGCGGGCACACGCACTCGCCGCAGCGGCCGCAGCCCGGGGATTGACCGCCGAACAGCTGCAGCGGTTCACCAGCGAGGTCGGCTACTACCGCATCGCGCTGGATCACTTGACAGCGCAGCTTTCCGGCCCGCAGCGAGATCGGCTGCGTGCGTTGACCGACAGCCACGACTGGCACACGACCATCGCGGCCGAGGACGCATTGATCGCTGCCGCGCCCGGAACCAGCACCGCCGGCGACGCCACCTCGGAAGCAGCCGCACACGTAACATCCGGACTACTCGAGCTCTGGCGGGCGCAGAACGCGGCCGCCGGAAAGTCGGCGCAAGACGCCGGCGACCGAATCTCGCACGGCTCGATCCTCGCCGCTTTCGCCGCGGTCGCCATCGCGGTGATCGCGGTCTCGGCCGCGCTCGTCGCCGCCGACCGGCTGGCACGCCGGCTGGTGCGCCTGCGCACCGACACCACCGACCTGGCCGAACGCCGCCTGCCCGCCCTCATGAGCCGGCTACGACGCGGCGAGCAGGTGCAGATCGACCAGGAGGTCGTCCGCCTCGATCCGGGCGCCGACGAGATCGGGGACGTGGCCGCCGCCTTCAACCAGGCACAGTTCGCTGCCGTGTCGGCCGCAGCCGCGGAGGCCGCGACTCGCAACGGTGTCCGGGCTGTGTTCGTCAACATCGCCCATCGGAGCCAGCTGGTGGTACACCGCCAACTCGAGGTGCTCGACCGAGCGGAACGTGAGGCCGATGATCCGAACTACCTGCAGACCCTGTTCGCACTGGACCACCTCGCGACCCGCGCCCGACGCAATGCCGAGAACCTGATCATTCTCGGCGGGGAACGACCCGCGCGGCGCTGGCGTAATCCGGTGTCGCTGTTCGACATCGTGCGCAGCGCCGCGGCCGAAACCACCGACTACCAGCGCATGGACCTCACCCGGCTGCCCGATGTGCGAGTCGCCGGCCATGTAG
The DNA here is from genome assembly GCF_000308535.1 of Nocardia cerradoensis NBRC 101014. Lineage (GTDB taxonomy): Bacteria > Actinomycetota > Actinomycetes > Mycobacteriales > Mycobacteriaceae > Nocardia > Nocardia cerradoensis. The sequence goes on from NZ_BAFW01000131.1 coordinate 998, forward strand.
TCGCCGACGTCGTTCATCTGCTGGCGGAACTGATGGACAACGCCACCGCGTTCTCCCCACCACAGTCGCGGGTCCGCGTCGACGGCCGTGCCGTCGATGGCGGGGTGCGCCTCTCGGTGAGCGACCAAGGGCTCGGCATGGAGCCCGCAGCGCTGGCGCAAAGCAACGAACTCCTCGCGGCGGCACCGGATTTCGGCATCGCCGCACTCACCGGCGATTTCCGCCTCGGCCTGTTCGTGGTGGCCGCCCTCGCCGGGCAGCACGGACTGGCGGTGCGGCTGACCGAATCCGAGTACGGCGGTATCAGCGCGGTCGTATCCATCCCCGCGACGCTGTTGTCCCCGGCCGAGGCCGCCGATTAGGCGAAGAGCTGCGGGCTCTCAGGCCAGCACCGCATTCGTTCCGGTCATCAAGGAGCCCTCGGCCGGCCCCGACCATCCGCAGGGCGATTCACAGGTGGCGACGACTCGGCTGTCCATACTGCCGTCGACGTACCTGGTCGCGATGATTGCCCCTCGCGCGGCGTACCCACAGTCCGGGCACTTGCCGAAGTAGTTGAGTATCTCGTGAACGCGCGCGCTGCTCACCGCGATCGGCATCGTGTCCCTCCTCTGCTCACCCTCACCCATCGAGTACCGACCCCTCGTCCTGGGACCCCAGGCGCACGGCAGCGGCGCGGCGAGCCGACAGGCGTTGTGCCACACCGCGGTCCAACAGGTCGCTCACCTGTCCGACCGGGTCGCGGTGGTCCACGCATCCGGCCGGGGCGATGAGACACAGATACTCAGTAGGTGTCGTCCATTCCCGATTCATCCCCACCGCCAGGTGTCCAGTGGCATCAAAGCGCTGGACCGCGGATCGGGTTCGGGCGCCAACTGTTTGAATGCGGAGCGATGAAACAGCAGCGGAGGCCGCACAGACTGCACCTCCGCCTCGATCACCCGGCCGATCACGATGGTGTGGTCACCACCGTCGACCTCACGCTCGAGTGCGCACGTCAGCGACGCGATCGCGCCCTCCAGCCTGGGTGCGCCGTTCGATGCGGGGTGCCAGGTGATTCCGGCGAATTTGTCGGCGCCGCTCATCGCGAACTGCCGGCACAGTCCCTGCTGGTCGGCCGCGAGGATATTCACACAGAACTGTCCGGATTCCCGGATGTGCGGCCAGGTCGAGGAGGTGCGGGCCGGGCAGAAACAGATCAGCGGCGGATCCAGCGACAGCGACGAGAACGACTGGCAACTGAATCCGACGGGGCCGTCGGCGGATATCGCCGTGATCACGGTGACCCCGCTGCAGAAGTGGCCCAGCACCGCCTTGTAGTCCGAGGCCGCGAGGCCGCCGTTTTCCGATGCGCGGGCCATCACTGCTCCTCCTGTCCGGCTTCGGCCATATCCAGCGCGGCCAGATGTGAAAACACCATCGAGGCGCCGATGGGATTGCCCCCGCCCGGATAGACGGTGCCGCTCACCGCTGCCATGGAGTTGCCCGCCGCATACAGTCCGGCGATCACGTCGCCGGCGCGGTCCAGGACCCGGCCGGCGGCATCGGTGCGCAGGCCGCCCTTCGTGCCCAGATCCGACAGGCCGAATGCCGCCGCGCAATACGGCGCCTGCTCGATGGGGACCAGCGGATTCGGACTGCCCGGCACGGAGGTGTCGTACGGCTCGCTTCCACGTCCGAAGTCCTCGTCGATACCAGCCGCGGCGAAGCCGTTGAAGCGCTCGACCGTAGCGATGAGATCGGCTGCCGGTACTCCTATCAACCGGGCCAGCTCTTCCAGGGTGTCGGCGGTGTGCCACAGACCGGCATCCAGGTAAGCTTGCCGCTTGGCCAACGGGATACCGGTGAACAGCACCGGCGGCTGCAGCCCTGCTCGGGAATCGTAGATCATCCAGTAGGGCAACGTGATTCGATCGTCGCCGATGGCCGCCAGCACATCGCGACCCAACCGGTCGTAGGGCGCGGACTCGTTGGTGAAGCGCCGGCCGTGCCGGTCGACGAGAATGCCTCCGGTGAACCACAGCGAGAAGGTCGAACTGCCGTCAGGATGGGTGAGTCCCGGCGACCACCAGGCTTGCGACATCAGGTCGGTGTCTGCGCCGATCGCGATGGCCGCCTCGATCGCCGCGCCCCGGTTTCCCGGCGGCCCCATCGAGTCTCGGGCCTGTCCCGGCACGCCGAAGGTGGTGCGCATCGCCGCGTTCCGTTCGAAGCCGCCCGCGGCGATGAGCACGCCTCGCGTCGCCCGAATGCGGCGAGTCCCCTGAGCGGTGGCCACGACGGCGCCGGCTACTTTGCCGCCCAGCCGTACCAGTTCACGGCACCGGGCACGCAGCATCAGTTCGGCGTCGGTGCGCTCGCGCAACGCCAGCAGCAGTCGGCCGATCAATGCCTGACCCCCGATCAATTCCTCGGGCAGGGGTTCGATGCCCCGGTCGGAACCCAGGGGCGGGCGCAGAGCAGGGCGCAACTCGCCCAGCCGCTCGGCGGGCAGGGGTTGCGGAATGATGTGTCGTCCACCCGCACGGGCATGCGGCGCCTTTCCGAAATAGTCCGGCCACGGGAGGACCTGGAATCGCAGCGCCTCATCCTGCTCGAGGTATTCAACCAGTGGGGCACCGGCGGTCACGAAGGCGCGCTGCAGTGATGCGGGCGTGCGATCGCCGACGACGGCGGCGAAATAGGCGAGTGCGTCATCGATCGTGTCGTCATCGCCGGCTCGGCGCAGCACCGGATTGCCGGGAAACCACATACCGCCGCCGGAGTAAGCGGTCGTTCCGCCGAAGTATTCGGTCGCCTCGACCACGACGACCCGCAGACCTTCCCGGGCGGCGGTGTAAGCGCCGGTCAGAGCGCCACCGCCGGAGCCGACCACCAGCACGTCGCAGTCGAGATCCCATTCGACCACCGAATCCACCCAGCCCATCCGACTTCCTTCCGCAGCGGTATGGCGGCGATCGTAGGTCCGGTGTCCGGCGGGTACGGCCCGGCTTCCCGATGAGCGAAACACATTTCCGAGGACAAATCCCATCCAGTGGTATTTGTCCGATCACGTCCGGGATCGACGGTGTTACAACGGTTTACGTCGTGGGAGCGGTCCGCGACCGCGGACATTCAGCCTGCTTCCACACAGACAGGTTGGAGGACGGTCGAGATGACAACGGTGCACGACGAGGTACGCCGGATCGAAGCCGAAGCCGCGCCGAAGCGGTTCGCACGAGGCTGGCACTGCCTGGGGTTGAGCAAAGATTTCGCCGACGGCAGACCGCATTCGATTCAGGCGTTCGGAACGAAGCTGGTCGTCTTCCGCGGCGAGGACGGGAAACTGAACATCCTCGACGCCTACTGCCGGCACATGGGCGGTGATTTGTCCGACGGCGAGATCAAGGGTAATGAGATCGCTTGTCCGTTCCACGATTGGCGGTGGGGCGGGGACGGCCGCTGCAAACAGATCCCCTATGCCCGGCGGGTGCCGCCGCTGGCACGTACCCGCACCTGGACCACCCTCGAGCAGGACGGGATGCTGTTCGTCTGGAACGACCCCGAGGGCAACCCGCCGCCGGCCGAGGTCACGATTCCGCGGATAGAAGGCGCCGGCAGCGATTCCTGGACCGACTGGCACTGGTACACCACGGTCGTCCATACCAACTGCCGCGAGATCGTCGACAACGTCGTGGATATGGCCCACTTCTTCTATATCCACGGCTCGCTGCCGACCTACTTCAAAAACGTCTTCGAAGGGCATATCGCCACCCAGTACTTCAAGAGTGGCCCGCGGGCGGATCTTCCGGGGCCTGAGGGACAGCCCGCCTTGCTGGGTACGACATCTGTGGCGTCGTATTACGGTCCCTCCTTCATGATCGACGACCTCGTCTATCACTACGAGAACGGCGACTACAAGACGGTTCTGCTCAACTGCCACTACCCGATCGACGAGAATTCGTTCGTACTGCAGTACGGAATCATCGTCGAGAAGTCCGAGGGGCTGCCCGAGGACGAGGCCATCGCGACCGCGGTGGCGCTGGGCGATTGGGTGAAGATCGGATTCGAGCAGGATGTGGCGATCTGGAAGCGTAAGGCGCGCATCGACAATCCGCTGCTGTGCGAGGAGGACGGCCCGGTATATCAGCTGCGGCGCTGGTACCAGCAGTTCTACGTCGACGCCGCCGAGGTGGCCCCGGAAATGGTCGACCGATTCGAATTCGAACTCGATACCACCCGGCCGCTCGAGGCGTGGCAGCGGGAGGTCCAGGCGAATCTCGCTCGCGGTGCCGAATCCGCCGGAGCACCCTCATGACGCTCCCGATGGACGAGCGGCTGCGCGCGACCCCGATGCGGCCGGTGCACTGCGCCCAGTGCGGCGCCCGCGTGCTGGCACGCAAGAGCAGCTGGGCACAAACCAGCATCCAGTGGGATGCCGCGTCCGCTGCGGCCTGCGTGGAACGCCACACCGCCGAAGCGCTGTCGGGCAAGCCGCTACCGCACTGCTCGCAATTGCGTGAATCCATCTGGGCGGCAGCACGATCCGGTGAACTACCGGTGCTCGACGAAGCGCCGCCGGACTAGGAGCGCTCAGGATACGAATCCGGGCACCGTCACGACGACCAACGGTGCCCGGATTCGGTGTGCATGCCAGTCACAACAGCGCAAGCGCCGAAGGTTCTCAGTACATGCCCGCATCGATCGGCACGCCGAACTCGCCCCGGCCGTACATCGCGAGCGCTCGTTCCACATCGTTGATGACGTGCACGGTGCCGGCGTGTGCGTCACGCCAGTGCCGCTCGATCGGGTTGCCGCGCTTGATCGAATGACCGCCGGAGTTTTCGAACAGGATCTCGATCGCCCGCAGCGCCCGCTCGGTGCCGAGCACCTGATCGCGCCGGGCCCGCAGACGGATGCGCTCCGGAATCTTCTCCCCCGCCTCGACGTAGCGCATCTGCTCGGCCACATTGTGGTCGAGGGTCAATTCCGCCGCCTCGATCTCGCCTGCCGCGCGCGCGACACGCACATGCGCGAACGGGTCCTCGGCGACCTTCTGCCCGCCGTAGGACAGACGAACGCGTTCCTTCATCCGCTCCACGTGCGCGGTGTAAGCGCCCTGCGCCGCGCCGACGATCGCGTTGGTGATCGCATAGGAGAAGACCATGCCGAAAGGCAGGGTGTAGATCGGCGACGTGTTGACGGCCTGGCCGGGGCCGACCAGCCGATCCTGCTCCAGCGAACTGTAGGCGCGATAGGCAGGGACGAACGCGTCGTCGATGACGATGTCGTTGCTGCCGGTGCCGGACAGGCCGATCACGTCCCAGACATCCTCGACGGTGTAGTCGGACCGCGGGACCAGTGCGGTCAGATATTCCGGGGGCCCACCTGCTCCGTGAAAACACAACGTGCCCAGCAGCACCCACTGACAATGGTCACTGCCGGAGGAGAAACTCCAGCGCCCCGACAGCCGGTACCCGCCTTCAACTTCGACGAGTTCGCCGGTCGGCGCGTAGGACGACGATACCAACGCATCCGGAGCGGCCTTCCACACGTCGTCCTGGGCTCGCTCCTCGAACAGTGAAATCTGCCAGGGGTGTACGCCCAGCACCGACGCGACCCAGCCGGTCGACGGACAGGCGCCGGCGATGGCGCGCACGGATTCGTAGAGTTCGGCCGGATTGTGCTCGAGACCGCCATAACGCTTGGGCTGCAACAGACGGAAGACTCCGGCGTCGGCGAGTTCGGCGATGGATTCTGCGGGAACACGACGCTGCCGATCCGCTTCCTCGGCACGTGCCCGAATGCCCGGCAGCAGTGCGCGCACCCGGCTCAGCACGTCGTTACTCATATCGTTCTCCTGATCTCAGGCGTTCCCCACCGGAGCGGACACCCCGTCGTGTGTTCCCGAGGGCCGCACGCGCCCTGCTCGTGCCGTCGCGTTCTCTCGTCTCGGTGCCGACGACGGTAGAACCGGCCATCGGCTTCGCAGCTACGAAATCTCAACCAGCGGGATAGAAATCGCGGTCCGATGGCAACCCGCCGCAAAACAGCTCGCCGGGGGCCACGGCATTCGGTGGTCCCCGGCGAGGTGAACGGTGGGCGGCTAGGCCGACTCGGTCGTCTCCCCTGCGGCGTGGCGCGCGGCGATGTATCCGAAGACCAGGCCTTGGCCGATCGTCGCCCCGGCGCCGGGGTAGCTGGCGCCGAAGGCGTTCGCGGCGGTGTTGCCGATCGCGTACAGCCCTTCGATCACACCGCCGTCTTCACGCAGCACGCGCGCGTCCCGGTCGGCGACCACACCGCCGCACGTGCCCAGATCGCTGAGAATCATCTTGACCGCGTAGTACGGGGCTTTCCGCAGCGGTGCCAGATTCGGGTTCGGCGTCACGGTGGGATCGCCGTAGTAGCGGTCGTAGGCGCTCGCTCCACGCGCGAACTCCGGATCTGTTCCGCTCTCGGCGTAGCGGTTCATATTCTGGAACGTCTCGGTGAACGCGTCCTCGGGGACCCCGATGGCCCGTGCCAACGCGGCGGGATCGTCGGCGCGATGGGCGATACCGGCCTCGAACCAGGCCTGCGGCAGGGGCTGACGCGGAAAGTACTGCCCCGCAAGGATGTAGTTGTTGCGGTAGCGCTGATCGAATACCAGCCACATCTGTTCGGCCGGATCTCCTCGCCGCTCCCGCGCCAGCAGCGCCTGCCCGAACGACATGTAGTCCATCGCCTCGTTCACGAAGCGCCGGCCGGTCTGGTCGACGACGAACGAGCCCGGCAGCGAACGTTCGGCGAGCATGACCAGCGGCGCGGCGCCGGGCAGTGGCGCGAACGCGGGGAACCACCATGCCTGATCCATCAGGGCGGTCCCGGCACCGAGTTCTTGGGCCGCGGTGATGGCGTCACCGGTGTTGCCCTCGGATCCCAGACTGGCGTCGTCGTCGAGCCGCGGCGACTGGAATTTGTGCCGTGCGGCCATATCGTGATCGAAGCCTCCGGCGGCCAGCACCACCCCTCGACGCGCCGTCACCGTGACCTCACGGTCACCTTGGCGCACCACCGCGCCGGCGACGCGGTCACCCTCACGGATCAGCCGGACCAGGCTGGTCTCGGTCCACACGGGAATGCCCGCCCGTAGTACGCCCGCGAACAGACCCGCTGCCAAGGCCTGTCCCCCGGCCAGATATTCGCGCCCGACCACCATGCCGCCGATACCGAGGGCCGCCCGCCGCAGAATGCGCGAGAACGCCTTGATCGGTTTGCGCGCAACAAGATTCATCCACTTGTAGTCCGCGCCGGTGACCGGCATCGGCACCGGTGCCTCCATGACGCCGGGGCGCAGGCGCGGACGCTGCTCACCCAGGATCGAGGCATCGAACGGGCGGCATTCACACGTCCGGCCCTCCGCCCGGCCGCCGGGTTCCTCCGGGTGGTAGTCCGAATAGCCCTTCGCCCAGAAGAATCGCATCGGCGTGGTCCGCTCGAGCATCTCGACCGCCGCGGCACCCGCATCGAGGAACGCCTGTCCACGCTCGGCCGGTGCGGTATCACCGACGACCGAGCGCAAATATGCGCGTGCCTCGGCCAGATCAGGGTCCGAATCGGGGAGGCTGGGGTTGCCCGGAATCCAGAACGCACCACCGGACCGCGCGGTCGAACCACCCACATACGCGGTCTTCTCGACGATCACACTCGACAGCCCCTGTTCGTGGGCCGCCAGCGCCGCGGCCATACCGGTGCCGGAACCGACGACCAGTAGGTCGACGGTCACCTCGTGGGCGGTCGTGAGCGGGGGCATCGGCTTCTTCGCCATGGTTCGGAACTCCACTCTCAGGGGTGGGACGGATTGCCCCAACCTAGATTCACGCGAACGGCAGTCGACGGTGGTCTTCCATTCAGTGGGAGAGCGCGCGAATTCCGCTGAGCGGAAACGGCTTCTGCCGCACCGGCCGGTGCCCGGTTAGCGTCCGGACATGAGTAATACGTGGAGCAGAGAAGAACTGGAATCGGCGTTTCAGACCTGGCATGCGACGGTCACCCGCGCGGCCTCGGGCACGGGCAGCTGGCGCGAATTCGTCGACCTGTTCACTCCCGACGCCGAATATCACGAGCAAATGGTCGGAGTTCTGAAAGGACCCGACGCCATCTGGGCCTGGGCCGAGCCGACCCTCGCGCAGTTTCCGGGCTCCGCGATGACCTCGTTTCCCGAGTATTGGCATCTGATCGACGATGTCAACGGCGTGATCGTGGTGAAGCTGAACAATCTGATGCGCGATCCGGGTGACGGCTCGCAGATGGGCGCCGACAACATCAGCATTCTGACCTACGCCGGAAACGGAAAGTTCTCCAAAGAGGAAGATATCTACGATCCCGCCGAATTCGTCCGGCTAGTTCCCGAGTGGTGCCGGCGTGCCATGGAGCTCGGCACTCTCAGCGAGGCCGAGCTGGCATGGTGCAAACAGGCGCTGCCCGCAGCAGAATCGGACTCCGTCCAGTAAGCGCTCAGGCCGGGTGCGCCCGCGTAGTCGCGGCCTCACCCGGCGCGCGTTTCTCAGTGCAGGCGCGGGATATCGTCACCGGTCGGCAGCTGAATTCTGGATTCCGGCAGGGCGTGTTCGCGCACCGCACGGTCGATCCGGCGCCGCAGGACATCGCAGCCGCGTTCCTGATGCCCCACACCCCGGCCCTGGGCCGCGATCACCGGGCACCGCCCGGCCTCACCGGTCCACTGAACCGACGTGTGGGCCGCACTGAACTTCTCGATCAGCACGCGCTGGCCGCACTGCTCACAGTCGAGTGGACGCATGGTCATCGCGCGGCCACTTGCGGTGTGGCCAGTACGCAGTGCGTGTCGTAGAAGATCGTCGGCATGCACTTGTTGCAGTGGATGCACAACGACTTCCTGTCGTGATCCTCGCGGATCCGGTTGATCAGATCCGGCTCGCGCAGCAGGGCGCGAGCCATCGCGACGAATTCGAACCCCTCGGCCATCGCGGTGTCCATAGCGGCCTTGTCCGTGATGCCGCCCAGCAACACGAGCGGCATCGACACGTTCGCCCGGATCTGGCGCGCCGCGTCGAGCATGAACAGATCTTCGTACGGATAGTCGTGCAGGAAGAATTTGCCCGCGACCTTCACGCCGAACCGCATGAGGGGCGACATGACCGCGGCGAATTCGTTCAGCGGCGCCTCGCCTTTGAACAGATACATCGGATTCAGCAGCGAGCTGCCGATGGTGAGTTCGATGGCGTCCAAGCTACCGTCGGCTTCCAGCCACTGCGCGACCTGGATCGCCTCGTCGAGCCAGAACCCGCCCGGCACGCCGTCGTCCATGTTCAGTTTGGCCAGTACCGCGATCCGGTCGCCGGCGGCTTCGCGCACCTCGGCGGCGACCTCGCGAACGAGGCGGGCGCGATTGCGCAGGGAGCCGCCGTAGGAATCCTTGCGCCGGTTCAGGGCCGGACTCAGGAACGAACTCGCGAAATAGTTGTGCCCGAAGTGGATTTCGACGGCGTCGAATCCCGATTCGATCGCCAGCCGGGTCGCGGTGCCGTGGGCGGTGCGGATCCGGGCGATATCGGCGAGTGTCGCGGCATGGGTGACCTGCGGGCCCATCGGGCTGATGCGCCGCGACGCGGACAACGCCGGGTAGCCGTTCGATTTGGCGCTCGCCACCGGCCCGGCGTGACCGATCTGGGCCGACGCCGCCGCCCCCTCGGCATGGACGGCGTCGGTGAGCCGGCGCAGGCCGGGCACCGCCTCGTCGCGCATCCAGATCTGATCGGCCTCGGTACGCCCTTCCGGCGCCACCGCGCAATAGGCGACCGTCGTCATCCCGACTCCCCCTGCGGCGACCTGCCGGTGGAAGTCGATGAGCTGATCGCTGACCAGCGCACCCGGGGCCATGTGCTCGAAGGTCGCGGATTTGATGGTGCGGTTGCGCAGCGTCACCGGGCCCAGCCGAGCCGGGGCGAGAACGTCGGGAATCGGATCGGGAATCGGATTCAGCGTCACGACAGCGCCTTTCGATGCGGCAGGAAGGTCAGATCCTCGGGGTGCGGAGTGCGCAGCATGGTCCAGTAGTCGACCAGCCGCCACGGGCACGGCACGACCGCGCGGCCCGCGGAATTGCGGTAGTACCCGTTGACCTGCGCACCGGGATGCACCCACACGGTCTCGTCGAGCGCCTCGTCGACGCGCTCGTTGTACTCGTCCTGCGCCCGCTGGTCGACGTCCATCGCGGCATGATCGTTCTCGAGCAGGTACTGCAGGCACTCGATGATGTAGTGGACCTGCTCCTCACCGGTGATGTTGTGTCCCGCACCGTGATTGGGCGCGGAGTTCGG
>NZ_BAFW01000130.1 GCF_000308535.1 Nocardia cerradoensis NBRC 101014
AGCGACCGGCTGTATGACGCGCTGCCGGGCCTCCGTCAGGCCGGCAACAATGTCGCGCTGTGGTTCTTCCAGCCGACCGCGCGTGAGCTGGTCGTCGACTGGGACGACGAAGCACCTCACGTGGTCGCCGCGCTTCGCGCTGCCATCGGCCCCTATCGCAGCAGCCACCACGCTCGTGCCCTGCTGCGCGCCCTGGCCGTCAACCCACAGTTCGCCAAACTCTGGACCACACACCCCACCGCCGTCCGCTACGGCCGCCCGTCCGGGAAACCGGTCGTATTGCAGTACACCGGTTCTCGCGGCCCGGCCGCTATCTCACTGCAGATCAGCGAATTCCACAGCCCACACTCCATCCTCGTCGCGTACGCCATCAGCAACGCCAGCGCGGGCTGCAAATAGCCGTCTGTGCGACAGCACCTTCCAAGGCAGAACATCATGCGCGCTTTCATGACCGGAGTCGCTCACACCACAGGGGAACGGCGGCCGATCACAGGAATAGAATCTATCGCCGCCGAGCCAGGACTAGTCGATACCCTGCACCAGGTCGGACTTTCCAACTATCGGCACGCTCGCGACTCGCCCATCGACATGGCCGCCGTCTGTATTGCGGAAACGCTCGACCAATCGCGGATGCCGGCGTCCGGGATCGACATCCTCATGCTCGCCTCCTCCACCATCGGGTTCGGCCAGATCGAAAACACCGAACTCCTGCGACTGAGCGAGCGCTTCGGCCTCACCCACGCCACACCGATCGGGGTCTCGGCCGCCGAATGCGCCAACTTCGGCACCGCCTTGCATCTGGCCCGCACACTCGTCACCACCGGCGAAGCCCGCAATGTGCTGCTGGTGACCGCCGATGCCTGCACCACACCCGAACAACGCCTGCTCCGCCTAGTCAACTCCGTCGTCAGCGACGGCGCCGCATCCTGCCTCATCACCACACAACATGCCCGCATCGAAATCCTCACCACCAGCACCGGCACCAACCATCTCATCCGCGCCGCCACCAACCCCGACGCAATAGCCGCCCTCACTCGCCGCACCCTGATCGGTCTCGTCGATAACGCACTGTCTCGCGCGAACATCGACCGCGCCCAGATCCATCAGGTGATCACCAACAACATCAACACAGAAGCGCTGCGGTTCATAACCCTGTCAGCTGGACTCGACCATAACCTCACCTACCTCGATAACGTCGCCGACTTCGCTCATGTCCATTCCGCCGACAACCTCATCAACTTACAAAGCTATCTCGAAGACGGCGCCGCGCCCGACCAGATCGTCCTCACGGTCAGCCACGCCTTCGGCACGTGGGGACTGGCTCCCCTCCTGATCCGCTGACGACCCGCCCTGACCATCCACGTCGTGTGACCTCGCCATAATGCGGGTCTCTACCTGTGGTGAATGGTGCGGCATCACCTCGCAGTTCAGGATCGAAGAAGGACCTCCCTTTGGCTGCTGACCGATTGGCCTTGCCTGACGCCGCACAGATGCCCCGAGGGCGTCGCACAGGGTGGACCGCAGCCTAGCCAGATCTAGAGGGGACCTCCTCGAAAAGGTTCCAGCTGCTTACCTCTTCAACGGGTCTGCGCGAAGCGGGCTTGAAGTCGGTGCCGAGCGTATAGGCAATCGGGAAGAGTCCAACTTGGGTGTAGCCGTCTGGGATGCCGAGCAACTCGGCGGTCTGTCGCTCCCGCAGCAAGTGGACAGTTGTCCATGCGGAACCTAAACCCCGCTCGCGCAGGGCAAGCATGAAACTCCACACAGCTGGAATGACGGATCCCCAGCGGCTTGCCTGCATAAACACGTCCATGCCGCGCATATCGCACTTCAGGACGGGAATGGCCAACATCGGGACCTCGTGCAAGTGCTCGCCGAGATACTCGACCGAAGGTCTCGTCCGGCCAGACTGAGCAGGGTCCGGGTTGCGCATATCCGAACGAGCCATCGCCTCGGCCAGACCATCACGGTACAGATCTGAGACCTGGGCGCGCACTGCCGGATCATCGACCATCACCCAGTGCCACAGTTGACGGTTCGAGCCATTCGGGGCCTGTAATGCTAGTCGCAGGCACTGGTCAACGACTTTGCGCGGCACGGGGCGAGACAAGTCGAGACGCTTGCGCACGGTACGAGTGGTCGTAAGTGCTGTTTCGAGTTCCATCGACGTCGCTCTTTCGTTGTGGGCTGCTCTGCAACGAGAGCTGCAAGCAGGGGTCAGGTTCACAGATCCTCTTCGACTGCGATGACGAATTAGCCTCTCGCTGCCGGGCTCAGACCGGTGGTCAGAACGTGGAATCACAAGACGTAGTCAAGCGGCCTGCACATCGACGACGGACCAGAATGCACGCATGCTCGTGATCCGCGCGTCGGCGTCGAATGTCATAACGTCGATAGGTTCGATAGCGATCACCTTGTCCGCGGTCACCGTGACGACCCGAAAGACGAAGGCCGCGCTGTCGCCGGCCACCCGGACGGTACGGAGTTCGGTAGAGGTCTTCACCGAATCCAGTGCGGCGTAGAACTTTTCGATGGCCACCCGGCCGACCAGAGGTTCTGATCCCACCGGATCCTCGAGCGTCGCGTGTTCACTGAACAGCGCCGCGATCTCAGCGGACGTTCCGGAACCGACCGTCGCGACGTACCGCTCCACCGCCAACCGAATCTTTGCGGCATCTACCATCTGTTTCTCCTGGACGAGCTGGACCACAGTACGAAACCAGCTGCTTCGGTCCAGGCCGCCCCGCCTTCCCAGCCAGTGGGACACATGTGGATTACGACCCTGGCCTGACGCCGATATCGAACCCACCTGCCGCGACCAGCGAGCGACTGGTAGCTCTGCTTCGACGGATACTGTGTGCGGCCGCCGGCAGGAGCCGCCCGATCAATGCCTGGTGTCTCGTTTCCCGATCAGCGAAACACCTTCGATCGGACCCATCCCATTCAGTGAACTGTGGCGGGTTCCTCATAGGACCTTCGGTGTTACAACGGATTTCGACACGAGGTACCTATAGCCGCGCACACACGGATCGCAGCTGCCGCGCGCGAGACGCACCAATTTCGACGTTCCAATCAAGCGCTTGACGGCCTCGCTGATGGGTGTCGCGAGAAACAGGACAGGGCGGGCCCTGCCAAGCCCCGCCGGACCTCGAGAACGAGGAGAACCATGACCGAGGGCATCAGCATCGACCGGCGGCGGTCGGTGGACGTGGTCATCGTGGGCGCCGGGTTTGCCGGGCTCTACGCGATCTACCGACTGCGGGGCCAGGGACTGTCAGTACGGTGCGTGGAGGCGGCCGAAGGCGTCGGAGGAACCTGGTTCTGGAACCGCTATCCGGGTGCCCGCTGCGATGTCGAGAGTATCGACTATTCCTACTCTTTCGATCCCTCTCTCGAGCAGGAATGGGACTGGACCGAGCGCTATGCCGCCCAGCCGGAGATCCTTCGCTACCTCGAGCACGTGGCTGATCGCTACGACCTACGCCGTTCGATCACTTTCGGCACTCGCGTCATCGCCGCGCGATTCGAAGAAGAGATCGGCCATTGGCTCGTCGAACTTGCCGATGGGTCGACGCTCACCGCACGATTCGTGGTCTTTGCGACCGGAACTCTCTCAGCCGTGCACGCGCCGAATCTGCCGGGTTTGGAGACCTTCACCGGGCGAACGTTCCACACAGCGCGGTGGCCTCACGAGGACGTCGACTTCACTGGTCGGCGGGTCGGGGTGATCGGCACCGGCTCCTCGGGTATTCAGATCATTCCGATCCTCGCAGAGCGAGCGGACCACCTCACAGTCTTCCAGCGCAGCGCGAACTTCTCGATCCCCTCCCCTAACGGCCCGCACACCGCCGAGACGCGAGCAGCGTATCGCGCGAGTTATGCCGAGCGTCGACGTCTGTCATGGGACAGTGGCGGTGGCTCGCCGCATCGCCCCCACGACAAGGGAACGTTCGAGGTGTCAGAGCAAGAGCGCCTCGAGATCTACGAACGCCAGTGGCAACTGGGCGGCGTGCTGTTCAGTAAGGCGTTCCCGGACCAGATGAACACCGACGAAGCCAACGCCCCCGCAAGGGAATTCTTCGCTGCGAAGGTCCGCACGATGATCGAAGACCCCGCGTTGGCCGCGAAACTCATCCCAACCGACCATGCCATCGGGACAAAGCGAATCTGCACGGACTCGGGCTACTACCCGACCTTCAATCGCCCGAACGTCGCTCTCGCAGACCTACGCGAGGCGCCGATCGATGAGGTGACGCCTACCGGCGTCCGCAGAGGAGACATCGACCACCCGATCGACGACCTCATCTTCGCCACCGGCTTCGACGCCCTGACCGGCGCGCTCGCCGCGATCGACATCCGCGGGCGGGCCGGCCACTCGTTACGGGACGAGTGGGCGGCCGGCCCGAGAACCTATCTCGGCATCGAGGTAGCCGGGTTCCCGAATATGTTCATCGTCAACGGCCCCGGTAGCGCGAGCACCTTTACGAATATGGTGTTGTCCGCCGAGCACCAAGTCGACTGGATCGGCGACACCATCACCCACCTGGATTCCCGAAATCTGTGGGGCATCGAGGCCACATCATCTGCCCAGGACAAATGGGTTCGGCACTGTGCCGAGCTCGCGGAGAACACACTCTTTCCCCGCGCGAACTCCTGGTACATGGGCGCGAACGTACCGGGCAAGCCTCGGGTGTTCATGCCCTATTTGGGCGGGTTCGCCACCTACCGCAAGCGGGTAGCGGAGTCCGTCGCCGAGGGCTATCGAGGGTTCGCGCTGCTCAGGACTCCCTAAGTCCGATATCCGGCCCCGTCTTGTGGGCCGACCTGAACGTAATCGATTCGGAGGATCAGGCCGCTATTGCGTTTCAGACGATCTCACCGACCATCACCAGTCCTGCCACGGCACGATCGTGTGTACGGCGGCGCTGAAGATCGTCTCCTCGGCCTCGCGACACGGCGCGCCGCGTCCTGCTGTGTCCCACTGCTTCTCGCGCTCTGCAATATCTTGGGTCACCGTCACCGGGTCGTCATCCAGGTACAACAATCGAATATGCAGCGAACCACTCGGGTACTCCCGGCGCCCTTCACCGAGCGGCAACGTTCGATGTTGCTGCACGGCTTGCAGAGCAAACGTCCACGCACCGGCCACCCCCGAGCAGCTCAACAAGTCCGGAATTCGTACCTGATCCTGCCAACGGAACTGCTCATGAGCCCCGGGCCCGTGTGGGTCCGCTATATGGTCCACCCGCACATGCAGTCCGCGGTTGGGTCGAAAGGGCAGCGCATCGGCCGACACCAGAACACGCGGAGCGACATAGCCTTTCACAGGAGTGAAGAACGCCAGCAACGAACGACGAATGCCGGGTAGCATCGGTCCCCTCCCCCACTGAAACGAGTCCTCGCCCAGCTCGTCCCACTCCGCGATGCTCTGCTCATAAGGAGGCCGGAACCAGTACATGGCGACGTAGTCCGTGTTCGCAAGTTCGCCGGAGGCACAATCCGCGGCACCGTCATGGCGCCGACGTTGCCATCGATCACCCCACGCCACACCGGGAAGCAGCAAATTCTCCGGCCGGTGATCCAGCTGATGCCACTGGTTGTATTCGCGATGCCGATCCGGGGCGGTCATTTCGATGAACGAGAAGAATGCTCGCTCCGAGAACAACTTTCACCTCCTGCGCTGGAGGCCCGCACGGAGATCCGCGCGCGCTCGAGGAAACGGTACGAGAGATGAGACATCGTCGGGACTGGTCCTTCCAATCACCGGGAGACGCGCACGGCACGATGACAGCCCAGCGCAGCGTGCCAGGCCCACATGTAACTCGGTGGCGTGGCGTCGTTTGTGGCACTGTCCGTGACCGTCCGGCCAACTGCGATGAACAGTCACGGACCGTGCTCACAGGTCCGGATTTCTTTGTCCAGGAGGCGTAGCCAGTCCCGCGGGTCGAATCTCAGTGAACGGCAGCGCCGCCAGTGGCAGGCGTGCGGCCGTGTCTCATGACCAAAGCAATGACCAGGGCCGCACCGACGGCGATCGCTGCGAACCAGAAGCCCAGCTCGTAGCCTCGATCAGCGTAGACCCCGGGGATGACGCTGGTTTGTGGCGGCTGTCCGGCGACACTGACGACGGCCCGGACAGGATGTGCGTTGACGAATGCGGTCACCACCGCGACGCCCACTGCTACCCCCATGCTCTGCATGATCCCCAGCATGCCGACGCTGATGCCCTGCTGTTCTTGCGGGACAGCTTCGGTGATGAGATTCGGTGCGGCTGCGTAGTAGCACCCTTGGGCAATACCGAGAACGGCAGAGACAACAGCGAACAACTGCCACGTATGTGGTGCTACGGCCTGCACTACCGCTCCGGTTGTGAAGATCGTTGCCGCAACCAACAGCGGTAGCCGCGCACCGAACTTGCGCGCGAGGACGCCCCCAACCAGACCGAAGACCATCGCCAGGACGCCGAAGGACAGCGAAATCTTCAGTGCGAACTCGAGCAGGGTGAATCCGCTTCCATAGCTGTAACCGGGATCGAAGCCGACGCTCACCATTTCCGGCGGGAGCTCATGCCCTGTCAATTTCGTCACCTGCGCGAGGGTCGCGTCGACCACCCCGCTTTTGATCACGCTCTGATCCGGCGTCTGCACCATGTACGCAACGGCATAGCCTTGCACGCCGATCATGCACGATGCCAGGACTGCAGCCAGGAGGACCAAGCTGACCCGAGGATGGAACAACAACCTCATATCCATGATCGGCGTGGCGACACGGAACTCCACCGCCACGAACAACGCGAGCGACAGCAGACCGACGATCAGCCACGCAAGAGTAGTCGGCTTGGCCCACCCCCAGTCCTGACCTTTATCTATGTAGATCAGAACAAGCGCGCCACCGATGGAGATAAGTCCCGCACCGACGAAATCGATGGACTCTCGCACCCTCAGTTTCGACTCGGGTACGAACAGGAGCACCAGCGGCAACATCACGACGGCGAACCCGAACAGGAACCAGAACATCGCACGCCAGCTGTAGTTGTCCACCAACCAGCCCGCCAGGATCGGCGCCAGCGCCGCCGAAAAACCGAATCCGGTGGACGTGATACCCAATCCGACAGTTACATACTTGCGCGGCATCAAATCCCGGATCAGGCCGTAAGCGACGACCGCGGTCGCGATGGCCGACGACTGCAGACAGCGGCCGACGAGAAACACAGTCCAATTCGTCGCGATGGCCGACAGCAGACAACCGACGATGAACAGCAGTCCGCAGATGACGAACATCCGCTTCTTGCCCCACACATCGCTCATCTTGCCGATCAGGGGCGACGCGGCCGCACCGATCAACCCGAACACGATCATCGCCCAGGTGATGTTCGCACCCACGCCGGGAAACGACGGCGCGATCTTCTGCAGCGCCGCCGCGATCATCGTGTACTGAATAGGGGCGACCTCGGTGAACAACACGATGATCGCGAGCACAGAGAAGATCCGCAGACGCGATGCCCCGTCGAGCCGGCCGGTCTCATCGGGTACCTCGGACCCGGCCTCCGTGGAAGTGGTGGTCATAACAACCCCTTTCGGGCTGCGGCTAACACGAACGGCGTGAACCATGTCACAGCGATCGGCCAACGCCATCAACCGTTTTCACTGAGCGAAATCGGAGTTCCGGCCACGGTGATTTCAGTGAGTGGAAACCGCGCCTCCGCGATGCAGTCTCGCGAGGAACAATCGGCCGCGAGCCACTCGATGAGCGATCCACCGACCCCGAGGGGCGGTCCTCGCCTGCAAGCAGCGTCGTCACCCGACGTAGGCGAAACCCAATGGGCGCCAGCCCATACCAGAAGGAGGAGACATTGTGACCCGGGTCATCTACGCGCGGAGCGTGCACGACGAAGCCGAGATCAACGCATGCCTGGAGGTGCTGCGCGGAGGACCGTTCGCTCTGAAGATCGGTAAGAACGTCGCCGAGATGGAGCAGCGGGTCGCCGATCTCTACGGGAAGCGCTTGGGCCTGATGTGCAACTCGGGTTCGTCAGCCCTGTACCTCGCACTGGAACTGCTGGACCTGCCGAAGGGGTCGGAGGTCATCACTTCGCCCCTGACCTTCTCCACAGACGTCTCTCCTATCGTCCGCGGAGGGTGGATCCCCGTCTTCGTCGACGTGGAGCCTGACACGTACAACGTCGATGCGTCGAAGATCGAGGAACTGATCACCGAGAAGACCAAGGCCATTCTGCTGCCCAACCTCGCGGGCAATGCACCGGACTGGGACGCGATTCGGGAAATCGCGGACCGTCACGGCCTCAAGGTCATCGAGGACTCCTGTGACTGCATCGGCACCACTCTCCGCGGCGAGAAGACCGGCGCTCGTTCCGACATCACGGTCACGAGCTTCGCCATGTCGCACATCATCACCTGCGCCGGAAACGGTGGCATGGTATGCGTCGACGATGAAAAGCTGCGGGACAAAGGCCTGATGCTGCGCCGGTGGGGTCGCCGCTCGGAACCACATCTGTTCGGCTCCGAGGCAGCCAAGACCGGCCGGGTGTTCCGAGAAGACCTCGACGGCGTCGCCTACGACAACGACTTCATCTTCGACGTGCTCCCATGGAATTTCGAGCCATCGGAACTCGGCGCCGCATTCGGCCTGGTGCAGCTGTCGAAACTCGACATCAACTACAAGCGCCGGGCGGAGATCTTCGACGCATTTACCGGAGCATTCGGCAGCTATCCGTCTCTCTTCCGGCTCCCGAAGCAGCTTCCCGGCTTCCACACCGCGTGGTTGTGCTATCCGGTCACGATCCGCCAGGACGCTGGGTTCACTCGCTCGGACCTGCAGGAGCATCTGGAATCGGCAGGGATCGACACTCGAACGGTGTGGAGCGGGAACGTGACTCGCCACCCGATGATGCGCAATGTCGAGTACCGCATCCCCTCGAGTGGCCTTCCGAACGCCGACGAGGTATTCGAACGGGGAATGTCTCTGGGAATGAGCCACGGGACGACCGACGAAGAACTGACCCATGTTGTGAACAGCATTCACGACTTCGCCCGACGCTACGCTGCAGAGGCTCCCGCACTGTAGTTGTACGCCCCGCCGACCATGGACAGGTATCGCGGACTACACGAAGACCAACGGTTCATTGCCGCCCCGAACGGAGACCATCAGGGTTCTCCCGCTCGGGGCGGCTTCGTGTTTTCTCGTTCGACATCGACAGTGAGCCGTCTCACTGAATAAAAACCGAAATACCCAAAACACGTCGCGGCCGGTATTCAGTAGATGTCCATTCAGGAGTCGAGGCTCCTCGACCGGACGCTCACAATTACCGCGACGGGATACGTCGACCTGAAATCACTTCCGAATCGGCAGAAAGCATGAAATGAAAAAGATAACGACTACAACCGCATTGTTTCTGTCCATGCTCGCCGCTGCAGCGGGCGTAGCCGGCGCCGATGCGGGCACGACGGCACCCGGCCGATCGCTCGCGACATCGGAACAGACCCAGCCGATGGAAACAGCCGAAACAGGCACTGCGCCATCGGCGACCCCCATCGATCCCGGGACCGAATACTTGAACGCCTTTACAGCGGTCACCGGGGCGTTCGCTTCCGATTCAACCGTCGGAAGGGTCGTCGGCACAGCGGCAGGCGTGGCCATCGGATGCCCACTCGGCGCGGTGACAGGTGGCTCGCTCACGATCGCGGCACCAGTTCTGACACCCGTCGGCATCGTCGGCGGGTGCATCCTCGGCGCCGGCGCGCTCGGCTTTGTGGGCGGCACCGTCGGAAGCATCATCAGCGGGTCGCCGGCTCTCGTCAACGCACTCGGTCAACAGTACAGCTCACTGCATTCGAAAGGGTTGATCGCAGCCCCTCTTCCGGACAGCGGCACCGGTAGCGAATAACCAACCCACTCGACTATCTCCGATACCAGAGATGAGACTTCGATGAAATTCAAGAACCGGACCATCGCGCTCACAACATTTACCGCGACAGCATTTGCGATCAGCGTCGGCGGCGCACACGCAGATGCGGGAACTCCCTCGTCGGCCGGAGAGCAACAGTCCCGGTCGATGACAGCGGAAGTAGCACCCGGCTTCCATTATCGCGACGACCTGGTGACAGGCGCGACGACGCTCGAAACTCCCTTCGGTACTGCAACTATCGCGCCCGGTCGCTTCGATATACGCGATGCGACGGGCCATACCGTCGCAGGTACACGGATAGACGACACGCCGTCGTCCTCTTCGCCCAACTCGACTGTCAGCTCGAATCCCGACACTTCACCCAGTGACGAACCCTCGTCGCCCACCCACCGGCCGGCCGAGTTTGCGGCAGCAGACCCGGCGCCGGCGCGCCCGACCAGCGCCCACGACTTGATGTCCGATCTGGGTCAGGCTGTCGAGGCTGCGAACCCGCATATGGGCGCAGCCTTGGCGTTCGGCTCTGTCGTCGGCTCCGTCGTCGGTGCCGCGGTGGGCTGTCCGTTCGGTATTGCCACGGGAGGCACTCTGATGGCGCTGGCATCGCTGGGCACGATGACTGTGCCGGCCATCGCCGCCGGCTGCATCGGCGGCGCGGTGGCGGTCGGAGGGCTCGGTGCAGCGATCGGTGGCGTAGGTCTTGCCATTCCCGTCGGCATCGCTGCCGGTGTCCAGAAGTACAACCAACTTCAGGCCCAGCACGCCGCGGAGACCACCGGCAACACCGGCGTAACGGTTCCTTCCACCAGCCAGTGAAATTTGTCAGCTACGGAACGCGCTGACCGCGCCCGACAGTCTCACAACCGACGATCGGAGCGGTAACTCAGGTTTCCGCTGAGTGAAATCGCGTCTGCTGCAACGCAGCTGAGACTGCTAGAACCGTAACTTCACACGCATGAAGCGCTTGCGCCGGCTGCCCGAGCGGCCGACGCACGCCCAGCCCGCCGAGCTCGACCCCTGGCTCGGCGGGCTGGTATTCCCATGTCGGGCGTGAGGAAACGGCGAAACATCGCCGCTAGGACCTCATGACCGCCCGCGGAACGTTCGCCGCGACCTCGGAAGGCTACACATGGACAAGCCCGTTATCACCCAGACGTTCGGCAACGTCATGGTCATCACCATCAACCGGCCCGAGGTGCGGAATGCCATCGACTCCAGGGTTTTTCACGGACTGGGCGACGCGGCAAACGAACTGGACGAACGATCCGATCTCGCAGTGGGTGTGCTGACCGGAGCGGGCGGAACCTTCTGCTCGGGCATGGATTTGAAGGCCTACTCCGCCGGCAATTTCGGAAGTGGCGGGCGAAACCTCACTGCCGACCCACCCACCAAGCCACTCATCGCAGCGGTCGAGGGCTGGGCGTTGGCAGGGGGGTGCGAGCTGGCTCTGGCGTGTGATCTGGTGGTCGCGGCAGAGAACGCCACCTTTGGATTACCAGAGGTCACGCGCGGTCTCATCGCCTCGGGCGGCGGGCTACTTCGTTTACCGAAGACGGTTCCCTATCGCATCGCAATGGAGATCGCCCTCACCGGCGCACACTTCACCGCCGAATTGGCTTGCCGATACGGCTTGGTGAACCGGTTGACGCCGCCCGGGTCAGCACTCGAAGAGGCGCGGCGGCTCGCGGAAACAATCAGTATGAATGCCCCGCTCGCGATCCGGGCGACGAAAGCCGTCATCAGGGACTCGGCGGGTTGGACAGACGCGTCTGCCTGGGCGGCTCAGGCGCCCGTAGCCGCAGCGATATTCGATTCGGACGACGCACGAGAGGGTGCTCGCGCGTTCGTGGAGAAACGTACACCGCAGTGGAGTGAGCGTTGAACTGGAGCATGTGACCACGGCATGAGCAGGGCGACGGAGACCCTGCGGTCCCGCCACGCAGCCCGACAATCCACGGGCGCTACGCGGCATGCCGCGCTTTCGCGTGGCGCCGTGGCAAAACCTCCGGACAACCGCGACGATGTCGAGTGGTAACAAAACCTAAACGTTACATTCAGTTACAGCGTAAATAGCTGCGTTTGTGAAACCTGTTTCAATCGTCGCGGACGTTTCGACCACAGGTCTTCCCGTCGCCTACCAGCGCCTCTGCCATCGATGTGGGCACAGTTCTACCTTGGGATTACCAGATTCGTTGCGCGTCGCGCACAGTATGCCCGCAACTCGACCGACACGGGGCCGATCGGCAAAATCTGACAGAAATCCGGTAACTAGTTGACGATTGGCAAGCATTAACTCACACTGACCGTAGCGACCTAGCAAGTGCTTGATAGGGAGCGGTTCGAGGACCACTCCCTCCGAACGGAGGTACCCGATGGGGACGAAGACGTCCGCGTCCGAAGAACACAGCTTCCCCGGTCCGAGAAGGCGACGGTCAACGGCCTACTACACGATGGTCGTCATCGCCATCGCGTTGGTGGTCGGCAATGCGAACTTCGAATTCACATTGATCAACGGCGCATTCACGAACATCGCGGAGGAATTCCGAACCAAGGACGTGGCGCTGGTTTTCACGGTCGTCTTCGTGGCGTCGCTGGTATTTCTGCCGATATCGGGCAAACTCGCCGATATTTACGGTAAAAAGAACGTGCTGTTGGCGGTCAGCGTGTTGTTCGCCATCGGATGCATCCTGTGCGCGGTCGCGCAAACGTACTGGATCTTCTTGGCCGGCAGGGTCTTTCAATCCGCCTTCATCGTGGCATATGTCGCGGGATACGGGCTCGTCCGCGACATCCTCCCGGCCCGCATGGTTCCGGTGGGAGTCGGATTCGTTGGCTTGGGCACGGGTGTGGCCGTGATTGTCGGGCCGCTTCTCGGCGGATACTTGATCGACAATTTCGGATTCCGAAGCGCCTTCTGGTTCGAACTGGGATACGCCGTGGTGTCGGGCGTGTTGGTACTACTGGTGGTGCCCGAGAGCGGCGTTCGCGTGCGACGCCGCATCGACGTACTCGGCGGCCTGTTACTGGGCGGAGGTGTAGCGATCTTGGTTTTCGGTGTCGTTACTCCCCGCTGGTTGACTGTAGCGATCCCGGCGTCCGCGATCTTGTTGGTTCTCTTCGGTTTCGTCGAGCGGCGGCGCGAAGAGCCCCTGATCGACATGCGGCTCCTCCGAGAAACCAAGGTTTGGCTGACGCTGCTGACGTCTGCGATGGCGATCTGCGCGGTGACCGCCGGCCCCGTTCTGCTCTCCGAGTACACCCGCATCCCGCAGATTCCCGGCGTACTCGACCGCGGGCTGGGCTGGACGGCACTGCAATTCGGGCTTTACGACGGATTGACCTTCGGCCTCGTAGGGGCACTCGCAGGCTTGTTGGCCGGGTGGGTATGCCGCCGGTTTGCACCGCGCACTGCGTTGTTCGTATCCATCACCGGCACATTCATCGCCCTGACAATCGGCCTGATTCCCATTGCCAGCGCCGGCCTGATCATCACCATCGCCGTCTTCCAAGGAGTCGGTCTGGGATTTCTCTACGCTTCCGCAAACAACCTTGTCATCGAGGCAGTGCCCGCGGAAAGCCAAGGAATCGCAACCTCGATGCTTTACACCGCTTTCGGCGTGATGAACGCCGTCGGCACCGCGTTGATCGGTCGAATTACGGCAAGCCAGTCGGTTCCCGCTGGCGATGGATCTGCGGCGCTGATCATCACGGAGCAGGGTTTTCGTTACTCGTTCCTCCTACTGATGGGCACCTCCGTGATCGCCTTCGCGCTCGCTCTCATCATGCGACACGGCCGGACGCCCGCCACCGGCGGCGCGCTTCCGGAAGATGGCCAGGCCCTCATCCACGTCGCATGAGGGCCGCAACGGCGAGCCGGCGCCACGTCGGCGTGAAATCAGGTTCGATCTCCTTTCTCAGGTGGTGTGATGACCTCGATATCGAGTACCAGCGTCGGATCCGTCATGGAGCAGCACCGGCTACCACCATCGATGATCGAGCGCGTTACCTTGATCATGGACTGCTTCGACCGCCCTCACACCCGCCGAGCGCTGGAGCACGTCGCACAAAAGACTGGCTTGCCGCGGTCGACGGCGTACCGGATCCTCGAACAACTGGTCCGGTTGCGTTGGCTGGACCGAACCGAGACCGGTTATAAACTGGGTCTGCGTTCCCTAGGACTGGGTGGGCGCGAGATCGGCCGCGGCGCCCTCCGGGCCGCCGCGGCTCCGAAACTACTCGAACTGGCACTCCGAACGGATCTCGTCGTTCACCTTGCCGTCCTCGACGGCACAGAGGTGTACTACCTCGACAAGGTCGGCGGGCGGGCCGCGTTCGACGTGCCGACGAGTGTCGCAGGCCGAGCTCCTGCGCACTGTACTGCTGTCGGAAAGGCCATGCTCGCTTGCATGACACCCGAACAAGTGGATGTCGAATATCGGGGAGGACTCGAAAGAAGGACCGCCCGCAGCATCGAGAGCATCTTCGTTCTGCATCGCCAGCTCAGTCAGATCCGTTGTGGCACAGGGCTCGCGACCGAACGTGGAGAGTGCTTTGCTGGGTTCGGGTGTGTAGGAATGGTAGTGCACGGACCCGACGGCCCGGTGGGTGCGGTTTCGCTCACCGCGGCTGCCTACGGCTCCTTCGAGCGCGTGGTCCCACTTCTGGTCAAAGCGGTACGCGCGGTGTCCGACGACCTCTGCAAGTATCAGGGACCGAACGAGCCGGATCAGCTCGTACCGTCTCCCGTCGCGTCGTGAATAGGTTGCCTTCACTCGGCGACGGTGGTCATGATCCGAGTGCCGCCCCTCCCGCCACGAAGTGATCGGCACGGCGGACAAGCCGCGGTCACGTCGAGGAGCCGGTTGGAGTCGGCCACCCTGACATAGGATGGCCGACACGGTCATTCCCCGGGTCGAGCGAATCTCGGCTCCGTACCGATCACGCCCTCCTGTTCGAGCTCCGCGATCGCGCCGTCGGACATTCCGAGAAGGTTCCCGAGCACAAAGTGGTTGTGTTCGCCCAGCAGTGGTGCGGGCATCTTGCGGATGGCAGGCGTTCGACTCAATCTCACCGCCGGCCCGGGATACGGCATCGCACCAACGTATTTGCGCTCCATGACGTGATAGAAGTCCACGGCCCCCAAATGCCGGTCTACCAGCAAATCTGCTGCGTTCTGAACGCGCCCCGCCGGAACACCGATCGACTGCAAACGACGCTCAAGCTCATACCCGTCCCAGTCCACCGTCCAGTTACGGATCACCTCGTCTATCGAGAACCGATCGGCGAACCGCGCCTCAGGCGTACGCCATCGCTGGAAATCGATGACTCCCAGCTCGTCGGCCAGTGCATTCCATTGCACGTCGTCCCGAACGTCGATCGCAATCCAGCGGTCGTCACCGCGTACCGGGTACACACCGCACAACGCGCTCTCCGGGCGTCGGTTCCCGTAGCGAGCGGGGACCGCCCCGTTCATCACGACGTCCAAGAGCTCCCCTCCGAGATGAGGTGTCAGCGCCTCGGTCTGTGCGACTTCGACGTGCTGGCCTTCACCTGTGAGCCGACGGTGCCGCAGCGCCATCAAAACCGACAACGCGCCGACAATTCCAGCATTCGGATCGGCGAAAGAAGTCGAGACCAGCATCGGGTCTGCATCTTCATACCCGCATCGCGAAGAAACGCCGGCGAGTGACTCCGTAATGAAAGCTGTCGCCTTGAAATCGGCCCAAGGCCCCGTAGCGCCGAAAGCCGGCATCGACACCATGATCAATTCTGGATGATCGGCGCTCAGCGTCCCGTAGTCCAGGCCGAGATTCGACATGACGCGAGGGGTGAAGTTTTCGACGACGATGTCGGCCCGCGCGATGAGCGCTGATGCCACCGCCACCCCCTTGGCCTGGTTCAGGTCCAAGGTCACGCCCAGTTTGTTCTCATTGACCGCATTGAACAACGGCGACTGCTCCCACGGATGATCCAGGTCTTCGGGGCCCTCCGTAAAGAGTGCCCGGGAAGTGCGCCACCAATCGGTGTGCGTGCAGGACTCGATCTTGACCACTTCGGCGCCGTGATCTGCCAGCATCTGTGTCAACACCGGCCCCGCCCAGCCCATCGAGAAGTCGACGACTCGCACACTGCTGAGAATTGGTTGCACGGCAACGTCTTTCGCATCGGTCATCCGATCGCTCCCTGCAGCTCGAGTTCGCGCAACTCGGTACTGCCCACGCCGAGCCACGTCGACAGGATGCGGGCAGTGTCGGCACCCAGTCCCGGCGCAGGCCGATCCAATCGCCAAGGCGAAGCGGGGAGCCGCGCGGGAGCGCCCGGATAGACGAGATCGCCGGCAGCGGCATCCGGAATAGTGCGGAAATAGCCGCGAGACTCGTATTGGGGAGAATTCAGTACTTCATCGAGCTCCATGATCTCACATGCGAGCACACGCAACATTTGCGCGGTTTCGAAGAAGTGGCGCTTGTCTATGTGCTCGACACATTCTACAAGTTGTTTCGTAAGCCGCTCCCGTTCGTCCGGATCCGCGGTCGACAATGGGTTCCTCGGTATATCGTCGGTGCCGAGAAGGATTGTCCAGAATTCATCCCAAGCTCGAATTTTTGTCACTCCCACGTATCCGTCACGGACCGGGAAGGCGAGCCAAGGCGCACCGAAACGGTTCCCCTGGCGCTGTCGCACTCGACCGGTGTAACTCAGCCCGACAGTGTCATACAGAAGCGAATTCACCGCAACTTCAAGCATCGAAACCTCCACGTGTTGGCCGACTCCCGACGCTTCGGCTGCGAGCACCGCGAGCACGCTGCCGAACGCTGCATGCTCACCGGCGAGGTATGACACGAACGACCCGCCCGCATGCAACGGTTCTCTGTCCGGTTCGCCCTGAGTCGCCATCCAGCCGCCCAATGCAAAGAGAATCGTGTCGGTCGCGTGATAGTCGCGGTACGGCCCGATCGGACCGAAGCCGGTAATGGAGGTGAGAACGACACTACTGTTCAGCGACTGCAGGTCGGAGTAGTCGAGCCCCAGCTCAGCCATCGTTCCCGGCGGGAAATTCTCGACCACGATGTCCGCCTGCCGGACGAGCCGGCGAAGCACATCGCGCCCCAGCGACCGTCCGAGATCCAGCGTTATCCCCGACTTATTGGTGTTCAGATGCAAAAACAATCCGCCCGCTGTACCCGGTTTTCGGTTCGACGGAAAGGGAGCACTATGGCGCGCAGGATCACCGGCGCCCGGGGTTTCGACCTTCACGACCTCGGCACCGAAGTCGGCCAGTAACTTCGTGCAGTACGGACCGGCAATTTCGGTTGTAAGGTCGAGAACCTTCAGCCCCCGAAGCGGCCCCGGCAGATTCGACGCTCGAGAGTTGTCCATAGCCCGATCTCCTGTGTGAGCAGTATTTATGGTTATCCATAGTCAACTTGTTGACATGCGAAAACAGCGCTCAACGAGCGCAGTTAGATGTAAAGAGGAAAGCGATTGTTACACTGAGACGATGAATGAGGGAAGGCAAGCGAGACATGGCTACAACCCGGTGGTTCGCTTCATGCATCTGCTTGCTGCCGGCCATCGAAGCCCCCTGCAAGCCCAGCAGTTGAAGACGATTACCGGATACCCCATCACGCTCCAGGACGAAGCGGCCCTTCGTCTCATCTGCGACGTCGAACCGCTGACGATCAGTGAGGTCGCGTTTCGCCTGGACGTCAACCTTCCTCGCGCCAGTCGTCAATTGTCGAAGCTCGAGTCGCTGGGGCTCGCCGAGCGCCTTCCTTGCCACGACGACGGGCGGAGCAGCCGTATGCGCGCGACTGCCGAGGGCGAACGCATCCATACGGCATGGCGCCGCACTTGGGTTCGCGACTATGTCGAAGCGATCGCCTGGTGGGAGCCCGCCGATATCACGCGATTCGGCGACATACTCACACGGCTGCACGCTGCCTTCGAAAAGCCGGAGCCCGCGCTGCATCGACTCGACCGGCAAGCAATCGACCTCAGTCGATGGACCGGTGACGACTCGCGATGGGAGGCACTCCACTACACCGTTCCTATCCTGGTGAAGTTCGTGCATTGGGCGGTGACCTCCGTGGTCGGGCCGGCTAATACTCGAGCGGCACTGGCGGCAGCAGGATCGCCTATCGCAGCGCAACCCGCAGCCGTTCTCCGCATCGCCCTCCGGTACGGCCCGCTCGATGTAACCGACGTGGCACACCGGACCGGTTTGGCGACCTCGCGCACGAGCCGAATCGTCGGCGACCTGACGAAGTACGAACTCGTCGAACGCGCGACCGACTCGCTCGACGGACGACGAATCAGGATCAAAGCGACCTCGCGCGGGTCCAGCCTGATCCGCCGTATCGACGCCCATCAGTTCGGCCCGATAGTCACCGCCTTGAACGAGTGGGATCGAAGGGACATCGATGCTTGCATGTCCTACTTCGAGAGAATGCTCGAGCATTTCACTGCCACGCCGCCGAACCGAACGGGCCGTCCGACGCCCCAGCCAGAATCGACGCCCGCCGGCTGAGCACCGATACCCCAGCGCCGCCGGGGCCGGCGCTCCGGCCGTCTCCGGCGCTGTTCACTTCGCGAACTGGGCAGTTCGCTTCTCGAGAAATGAACGATCACCTTCTGCCGCGACGCCGGAATCCAGTATCTCGCGGAACATTCGGCTGCCGTCCACATCGACGGAAGCAGGCACCTCGTTCTCCAGCCGCGACCTCAGTTGCCGATTGGCCTGCAGCACTGTCCTCGGCATCGCAGCGACGTGCTCCGCCCAGCGCATGGCGACATCCATCAACTCGCCGTCGCCAGTGACCATGTTGGCGAGTCCACACTCGTATGCGCGGCGTCCACTTATCCGGAATCCATAGGCCAGTTCCATAGAGGCCGCGTGAGACAGGTTGAACCAATATCCGGTCTGCCATCCGTGCAAAATTCCGCGTGGCACCTCAGCGATCTGGAAGCTCGCCGACTCAGCTGCCAGCACCAAATCGACCGCACGGGTGGCCAGATAGAAGCCGGCCCCGCCGGCATACCCGTTCACGGCAGAAATCATCGGCTTGGCCCGATTATTCTCCATGTAAAGGTCGATATTCTTGGTTGTCGCCTGCTCGGATAGATCGACCTCGCCTGTGTTGGCTTCCTTCATGTCGCGACCGGCGCAGAACGCCCGGCCTGTCCCCGTCATGACGCCGACCGCAATGTCGTCGTCGGAGTCGATTCGGGCATAGGCATCCCGCAACTCTGCGAGAATCTCGGTGCCCAGCGCATTCATACGTTCCGGCCGGTTCAGCCGGACAATCGCGACCGAACCGGCACGTTCGACTTCGACAAAACTCATGACTTCTCCATTTCAATCAGTGCTGGGGAGGGGTGTTGTCGACTTGGGCCGCATCGGCTCGGCACCGACGAACAACGCCCCGGCGCCGGCCTTCGTGACGAGAACCTCGACCGGGACCGAGTCGCACATATAACGCTTGCCGAGCAACGCTCCCGGGTGCCCCGCGGTGGTCGGTGCCCCATCCGCGGCCGCCGGAGCGGCGATGTCGACCATGGGATAGCCACCACACTGCAAATCCACATCCAGATCCGGGGCGACGACGACCACGATCTCGGCTGTACAGACCTGACTGCGCAGCCGTGTGCCGATTCTGAGTTTCATCGGACTCCTCGATTCGATGCATAGAGGTCGACTCCTGCCACCTACGCCACTGCGAGGCCCGCGGCGTCAACCAACACTTCCGGAGCCTAACTATTTACATGACAACACACAAGTAGATATTCGCAGATCATAGGCAGCTATGCTTCCGCTCAGTGGAAATATCTATTGATGATTGGCAACTAGTTGAGTTAGCGTCTGTCGGTCGGCCGTCAGGCCGATCGGCAACGCCGGCCTACAAGGAAGCGAGATCGTGACCCATACCGCTGACACCGAACCGATGTCGGAAGAATCGCTCGTGCTCGAGTCCCTGCTGCACAGGCGGCACAGCTGCCGCGCCTTCAGAGAGAATCAGGTCCCGACCGCCACGATCGAGCGAATGTTCGCCATGGCCGGCCGCGCGGCATCGTGGTGCAATGCGCAACCCTGGCGGGTGATCGTGACCGCGGGTGACGCGACAGAACGGTTTCGACAGGCCTTGAGCACGGAAGTATCGAAAGCCGCCGGTTCCTATGACATCCCACCACCGGCCGAATACCGCGGTGTTTATCGAGATCGTCGCCGCGCCTGCGGTTTCGCCTTGTACAACAGCCTCGGAATCGCGCGCGACGACAAACTTCGTCGAGTTGCGCAAGCGATGGAGAATTACCGCTTCTTCGGCGCCCCGCATGCCGCGATCATCACATCACCGGCTGAACTGGGGCCCTACGGGTACGTCGACTGCGGCGGCTATATCGCGACGCTGCTGCTCGCTGCAGAGAGTCTCGGACTCGGCATCATCGCACAAGCCGCCATCGCGAACTACTCCAACGTTGTGCGCGAGCATTTTGCTATTCCGGCCGATCGCCACGTGGTGTGCGGCCTTTCTTTCGGTTACCCGGACCGCGAGCACCCTGCGAACGGCTTCCGCACCGAACGCGCCGAGCTCGATGAAAGTCTCCACTTCGTCACCGATTGAGCGGCGACCGTAGACCGGGTTGCCGCTGAACAGCGTCGACAACACGGCAGAGCTACTCGATCGCGTCGATCAAGCCCCACGCCAACGCCGTCTCCGCGGCGATCGACTCGCCGGAGAGAGCCAATTTCAGGGTCCGCCAACGACCGATCCGACGTGGGATGCTTACCGTGCCGCCGGCGCCGGGGATGAGGCCCATGGCAACCTCAGGCAGCCTGAAACCAGTCCCCGGTGCTGCGACGACACGGCCGGCGAAGGCAGGGAGCTCGATACCCGCACCGACACACTGTCCGTGCAGTCGCGCCTCCAAACGGGCGGAAATACTGTGGAGTAACCGTCCGGCGCCTGCTGCGGTGCGAACGAAATGTGCGAGCACCGGACTCGGGGTCGTTCCGAACTCATCCAGATCGCCGCCGGCGCAGAAGGACGGACCGGCTCCATCGAGTACGACGTGGTCGATGGATTCGTCGACGGCAACCAGCCGTAACGCATTCACCAGTGCGTCGCGCACTTCTCGGCCGAAGGCATTGCGACGCTCCGGACGATTCAGTGTGACTCGAAGTTCATTCCGTTCCCGCTGCACCAATACCGGATCGACGGTTGCGCTCGGAGGCGCGGGCCTGTGGCCACGCCGCGTGAGCCAAGCTGCGAATTCGTCACCACCCAGCAATGTGGAATATGCATAGGATTCGACGTTGAGCCCGTCGGCGACACCGAGCCCTGTCATCCGCAAAACCTGTGCGAGGACGACCGCCGCCGTCGGATTGGCTCGTACAGCGACTGCCAACGCCTCCGCGGTCTTCGCCGGATCCTCGGCTCCCACAGTCCACACCTGGTCGTCGAGTCCGGACGGAACAATCGTGATATCCAACGATGGCGCCACCATGCGGGCGGCTGGGCTCATCGGGCCGGTCGCTACACCTATGGAAACTCGCTCGTTCGGTAAAGAGAAGCGGTCCGGCAGACTGTCCAGCTCGACGATGACGACCGGCTCTGCGATTGTGCCCCGTTCGTCGAGCAATGCTGGCTGGTACGGGTCGAACGTACCGCGTGGCGCGTTCGAAATCTCTTTCAGCACAACGCCTCCGAATTTTGTACGACTCCACGACAGACAGCGGTATAGACCGCGTCGGAATCCGGTGCGGCCAAGGCTTCCGCCAGCGGAACACGTAACAAGCAGAGATCGGCGGGCGCTCCGATCTCGATCCTCCGCGGCCTCCCGCCAGGGTCCGCCAACGGTGTGAGCAACCCGTCGAGAACTTTGCGTGGCGCAACACGTTCGGACCGGCCGAGGGTTCGCTTCCCTGCAGCGGCGATGGTATGCCACAAATCTTCACTACCGAACGGGGCGTCACTACTTGCCACCACTGGGATCCCCGCCTGCAGAAGGCTCGCATAGCGGTAGAGGTCGCCCTGCTCCGACTCCGGAATGTCCCTGCCGTATTCGCGCTGCCGATCCACCACGAACCCGGGTTGAGTGACAACCACTGCCCCTACTTCGGCTAGCAGCGGTATCGCGTTGTCACCGACCAGAGCCGCATGTTCGATCCGATCTCCGGGAAGGCTTCCGATCTCGTCGAGCACCGCAAGGGCAAGTATCAAGGACTCACGCCTGACGGCATGTATCGCGACGGGCCGGCCGGCTTCGTGCGCCGTCACAACTTCGTCGTACAACTCGTCCCACAGCGGTGGCTCGTGGTCGGGGCGCAGTATTTTGTGAGGGCCGATGGTCACACCCTCCGGCAACTCCGCATCCTTCGGGGCTCCCAGAAGTTGTACCCGTTGAGGCAACGCACCGCTCGCCAAGAGGTCGATGGCGGCAGGCGTCAAGTTCGGGGTCGCATCCGTGACACCGGTGATCCCCAACGCGGCCAGCCTGCGCCCCACCGCGGCCAGATCCGGCGGTTCGTGATCATCGAGACGTTCGCGCAACAGCTCGTCGCGGCGCCACAATCGCCCGTCATCGAATTCGTCCAGGAGCCGGAGTTCCGCGAGCGCAGAGGTATTGAGCATCCATAAGGCTCCACTTCGATGCTGAATCCGGACCGGGCGATCGGCAACCATCCGGTCGATAGCGTGTCGGTCCAAGATGCCCGCCACGCTCTCGTGGTAGCCAATGCCCCGGATCCACCGACGGTCGGCGGGAACGCCGCGCAAAACGGCGGCGAGGTCATCAGGGCCTGCCGACTCGGGCGGACCGCATCGCACCGACTGGTTCGCGGCGGCCATGGAGAGCAGGTGCAGGTGGTGGTCGTGCAACCCAGGCAACAGCGCTCCACCGCGGGCCATCACCGTCGGCTCCCCTCTCCCTGGTCGCAAGCTTCCGATTTCGCTGACTACGCCATCGCGCACGCGAACGTCCAGCCGACGCCCGTCAACTTCGGCCGCGAGCACAATCAACCCATCCATCAGTGCTCGCTTCATGCCACTCCGAATTCCCTGAGTATCCGTGCCGTATCGGCACCGACATCGGGTGCCCTGCTTCGTGGATGCCTGGTCTGCGGTGCGGCGACAACAAGGTCGGGATACGGCTCCGGCCGCCCGTCGAGTACCGCCGCGACCTGTTCGCGCATCGCGAGATCGGCCAGCCACCGACCTCCTGCCATTCGACATGCCACCGCGACCAGCGCAGCATTCACCCCGGTTATGGGATCGGCAATGGCATCGCCACACGGCGCCGGAATTCCGGTCTCGAGATCGAACGCCAAAAGGCCGGCCGCGACAGCGACGTCGTCTCCGAACCCGACAGCGTTGGACCACGGCCCGGTTCGACCGTACGCCGTAATACTGATCCAGCATTTGTCACCGGCGCGGGCCAGGACCTCTTCCGCGCGAATACCCAAATGTCGCAACGCCCGTGGCCTCGACGACTCGATCACGATGTCCGCAGCGTCGATCAGAGCCGCCAACTGAGCACGCCCTTTTGTGGTGCCGAAGTCGAGGGCGACAGCTTCCTGATCCGAGTGCAACAGATCATAGAAGCGCTCCGGCCCGTTTCGCGCTCCGTCAGGCCGGAGCAGACTTTCCACCTTGATGACTCGGGCACCCAATGTCGTCAGCAGATGCGCACACAGCGGCCCGGCCCACAGCGCAGACAGGTCGATCACCAAGCAGTCGCGAACGACTCTCGCGACCGGCCCGGCATGGCCGGTCAGCACAAAGGGCCGCACCTCACGGTCTTGGCCGCGCGCCACCAGTTGTTCGTCGGCATTTCTCGGCAACGCCGACGCCGGCAATCCGAGCATCCGCGCACGCTCGGCGAGAACACTCGCACTCCGTTGCCGGATATCCGACTCCCAATCGGAACCGGTTGCTTCGAGCCAAGCAGGGACCAGCTCGACGTCCGACGGCCGTGCCAGATTGAGGCCGATCCAGCCATCCGCCGCTCGCAGCATTCGGAAGGAACCACCGACAGAACTCGGCGCGTCGCGGTGGAAGCCTGCCACTGCCGCCCGCTCGGAAAGCACTCGCGCATCGGGAAGTTCTCGCCCTGAAGGTCGAGGCGGCGCCAGCAGCCGGGTCGCGAGCAGTGCGCCTCCCACTGCGCTGGCGGTATCGCCAGGCGCGGGAAGCGGGCTTCCGAGGCGTCGACCGGTCAATGCCATCGCACCTGAGGCCGCCCAGTCCTGCGCTGCCCCGGTCCGGTCCGCGTGGCATTCGATCTCGGCTCCGAGCCATGACAGCATCCGCGCCGCATGCCAGGAGGTTGCCCCCTGGCCAGGGACGATCATTTCGGTGCCGGATAGCGGGCCACGAATCACCACTTCACCCCGCTCGCGATCGAGTCTCCCCGGCCGGACACCGCCTGCGCCTGCCGTAATCCATACCCAACTTCATCAGCCCTGGCGCACCTTGGCGAGGATGTCGACCAATCAGTGGAACATCGTTGGTGCATCGCTCGTCCGGATCGGACGGTGTCTCTTTCGCTGGGTAGTGCCGGTTGGCCCGTGAACGGAACGAACCGGCCCGCCGGCACCCGAGAACCGGAGGTCGGCACCAGGCCGCTCGCCCGGTCTCACCGGCCGGGTTCGCGTCACCGGGGCCGACTCCGACACCTAGATACCCCTCCAGTGGGGGGCACGCCGCGCAAGGAAGGCCGCAACGCCTTCCGAGGTGTCTCTCGATGACAACGTGGCCGCCATCGCGGCTTCCGTGATCTCCCACGCACGATCGTCATCTGCTGAATTCAGTTCTTCGAGCGCCGCCAGACTCTCACGTACGGACAACGGCGCGTTGCCTGAAATACGTTGTGCCAGTTCGACCGCCGCGGTCAGAGCGCTACCCGTTTCGGTCAGCACGTTGACAAAACCCAGTTGATGAGCGCGCTCGGCTGTCAGGGCGTCGCCCGTCAGGAGGAGCTCTTTGGCGATGTTCAACGGAAGTGCTCGCGCAGTGCGAAAAAGGCCCCCACACGACGCGATGACGCCGCGGCGCGACTCCGGCAATCCGAATACCGCGGTCGTGGCTGCGACGACCAGATCACAGGCGAGAACCAACTCCATGCCGCCCCCCAGCGCATGACCCTCCACCGCGGCGACGAGCGGCTTGCGACGACGGCGTCTGATCAGCCCGTACTCGCCACCGCGGGCAGTAGGTTCACCAGAACCGCCGGTGAGATCGGTGCCTGCCGAGAACACCTGGTCGGTGCCCGTCAACACCGCCACCCACAGGTCCGGATCGTCCTCGAACTCATCGAAAGCCGCGTCGAGCCCAGCCGTCATTTCTCGGTCTATGGCATTTCGCTTCTTCGGCCGGTTCATCCGAACAACAAAAACCCGACCATCGCGTTCGCAGTCCACGCTCATACGACACCCGAAGCCATCAGTCCCCAGTAATTTCCTCGAACTGCGAACTCATTCGTTGCAGTGTGTCCATGTACTCCTCCACCATCTCGAGCACGATTTCCGCAGCCGGACGCACCTTCGTCATACGGCTTACGACCTGGCCGACCGGGCCACCGACCAATTCGTGGACACCGGCGCGGCGGGCTCGTGCGGTCGCGTCGGCGAACAGCATGTATTGCAACGGCATCGGCAGGGCACCTGGTCCCTTGGGGTCGTCCCATGCTTCTGTCCACGGAGTACGAATCTGGCGATTGAACTTTCCTGTCTGCGATTTGGACCGCACCGTGTCGGTGGAGTTCATCTCGATCAGGCGGTCCAACTGCCATTGTTCGGCAGGGGCTTCACGGCAAGCGAGCCAGATCGAACCGGTCCATACGCCCTGTGCGCCGAGAGCCATCGCAGCCGCCATCTGCCGACCCGATCCGATCCCTCCGGCCGCGAGCACGGGGACGTCACCGACGGCATCGACGACATCCGGGGTGAGCACCATCGATCCGATCTCTCCGGTATGCGCAGCAGCTTCGTACGATTGAGCGATGATCACGTCGACCCCGAGGTCGACATTGCGCACCGCCTGATGCGGCTTACCGACGAGCGCACCGATTTTCGTACCGCTCTCGTGTGCGCGTTCGACGAGCCAGGCCGGCGGCGGGCCCAGCGCGCTGACGATCAGGCTGTTCCGATGACTGAGGACGACCTCGATCTGGTCGTGTCCGCCTGCGGCTGTCAATCCCTCTGTTGCCCAGCCGTGCTGCTGCCCATCTGTATCGGGCAACTGCGGTACGTTGTAACGCTGCAGAATCTCCTCGGCATATTGGCGATGCTCTGCCGGAATCATGTCCTCCAGCTGCGAGTGAACCTGACCGACGTCGTTCAGACCGGCCTCCCGGTCCGCAGTGCTCACCGGCGCGACGATATCGACACCGTAGGGCTTCCCGCCGCTGTGTTCCTCGAGCCATCGCAATTCGACATCGATTTCGTCGGGCGACATCGCGAGGATGCCGAGCACGCCCATTCCGCCCGCCCGCGATACCGCCGCGACCACGTCGCGGCAATGACTGAAAGCGAAAATCGGGTACTCGATTCCGAGTTCGCGACACAATTTATTCATCTTGGTTCCTTCCGTCCGGATCGGCTGTCAGTCCGAGGCCGGCAGGGGTTTGGCGGCCTTGATCGACAGGACTTGTTCCCCCACGCTGAGAGGGCCCAGTCCTGGCTTGGTGCAGAGCAGTTCAAGGCTGCCGGTGTCGTCGCTGTAGCGCTTTCCGATCAGCAGCACGTCCCCGCCGGCGGTCGAGGTTGCCGAAAGCGGGGTGCCCTCGGGCACCATCGGCTCACCGGCACACCGCAGATCGACCGCCCCGCTCGGCGCGCGAACGACGATGATCTGGGCTCCGGACACCGCGCTGTTCAATTTGAGTCCCGGTCGCAATTCCATGTCTTGTCCTTTCGATCAGCTGTAGATGCCTGGGGGCGTATCGGCGGTAGGCGCGAACAGCAGGCTGTCGGCCGGAACCGAACCGCGTTCGGGCAGTTTCACTGTGGCTTCGCCGCTGGCTGTGACCACGTCGGCATGGTTTACGTTCTCAACGGCCACATCGGCGAGGAAGTCAGTGCCGCTGCGGTACGTGCGAAGTACCGTGCCGCGCACGGTGTTGGTGTCGCCGACCAAATTCGGCCGACGTAACCGCGCCTCCATACGAACGAGGGTCCCGTCATCGCCCATCCAATCGGTGACCGCCTGGGTAAGCCAGCAGATCCGTTGTGGGCCATAGTCGAAGGATGCGGCTTGTGCCCGCGCCGCACGGGCATACTCAGGGTCGGCGCGTCCACCCGCCCCCATGTCGATCGTGCCCTCGTCGACCTGCTGGGATCGGTGCGCCGCCAGCGCCGCATGGGAAAACAGGTACAGCTCGGTCGTGGTGTAGGTGCCCTTCGGCAAATCAGGAATCGCGTCCCCGGCCGAAACAGTGTCCCAGTACCGAGGTTCCCCACCGCGGCGAGTGCGCTGCCACACCAATGGATCGGGTGCCACCCTCGGCTTGACGACATCCACCGGTGCCGATTCCACACCGGTACCCGGGTTGGCGAATCGCAACATGTTGTTCGTCAGCTTCGCGATCAGCTCGCCCCTCGAATTCCAGTACTCGGTAGTTCCGGTGCAGATCAGCGCTTCTCCGGCCTGCCGCATCGTCGTCCGCCGGATATCGGTCGGTGTCTGAATGCTGCGGACTCGATCGCCCAGCCATACCGGCCGATACCACTCCACCGTTGCACCGAGGTACAGGATTGTCAGATCTCGCATCGAGACGTCCGACGCCGGAATGTGTCCCCAGATCGAGGCATTCGCTCCGAAGTCTATGGAGAAAAGAAAGCCGGGCGGCGCGACGAGGCTGTGGAAAGGCCCGGCGTCTGCGTACGCCGGGTCCTTGAACAGCGGATTGTAGTCTCCCGCACCTTCGGCATAGCGGGCGAGCCATTCCTCGCTGACGGTCCGCCACGGCCGTTGCGGCGGGATGGGCTTGCCCAGACCGGCTTTGTACGCGGCTTCGAATTCATCGAGTGTGGTGATCTTCGCCATCAGTGTCCCTTTCGGCAGTAGCGCCGCATGTCGGTCATTTCTTTGTGCATGGCGTCACCAGGCAATCGGTAGGACGGCCATACCAGCAGTGAGGTACT
Organism: Nocardia cerradoensis NBRC 101014; assembly: GCF_000308535.1. GTDB lineage: Bacteria > Actinomycetota > Actinomycetes > Mycobacteriales > Mycobacteriaceae > Nocardia > Nocardia cerradoensis. The sequence continues at coordinate 28,065 of NZ_BAFW01000130.1, forward strand.
CGGTGGCAAATTCGGGATCTCCGCACAGAGTTACTTCGGGAAGGCGCCGAAAGAGCGCGCTCAGAGCTACTTGCATCTCCATCCTTGCCAGCGGCGCGCCGAGGCAGTGGTGCATGCCGTGACTCAACGTCAATTGCGGATTGACTGATCGGGTAACGTCGAAGGCGGCAGCGTTTTCGAAAACCGCCGGATCATGATTTGCGCCGGCGGGATCGATCATGACGGCCTCGCCCTTCTTGATCAGTATTCCGTCGATTTCGACGTCATCCGCCGCAACGAACGGCGGAAATCCACCACCTCCCGCACGCTCCCTTCCGATGGCAAATTGGCCGTGCCGCAGCACTTCTTCGACCGTAGTACCGACCGTGCCATCGATATCGGAAAGAAACGCGCGCAGCTGGTCAGGATGGCGAAGAAGTGCAAGGACGCCAAGGTTTATAAAATTGGCAGTGTTATCGAAACCGCCGACGATGAGCAGCATCGCGATCGGGAGGATTTCCTCGTCTGTCAGAGAATCATCGACGTCCCGTGCCTGCGCCAACGCGCTGAGTAGATCGTCTCGTGGTTCGGCACGGCGGGCAGCTATCAACTCCGCCAAGTACCCATGCAACTGCGTCACAGCTTCGAGGATTTCGGCCTCACCCATTCCCGAAGTGGCCAACGTGGCCTTGCTCCACTCGATGAATCTCTCGCGGTCGGAGGCCGGGACTCCCAGAAGATCGCCGATGACTCGAATCGGGAGGGGGAGCGAAAAGTGCTCGACAAGATTCGCCGGCGCACCGCATGCGATCATCTCGTCCAGAAGTTGGTCGGCGAGGATCTCTGTACTCTCTCGAAGTCTGCGGACTCGCCCAGGGGTGAAGGCTTTGGCCACCAATTTGCGCAGCCTACTGTGCTCCGGCGGGTCTGCGAATTGCAGGGTCGTTTTCAGAAAATCTGGAAAGTGGACGAAGTACGGCGTTTCCTGCTCGCCCCGCGCGAATGGCCCCCGCACGAACTTTCGGTTCTCCAACATCTGCTTTGCCGCGTGGTGGCGGTGGATCACCCAGGCCTCGCCCCCGATCGGCATGGTCACCTTCGTCATCGGGCGTTCTTCGGCGACCCGCTGGAGGGCGGCAACAGCGTCGTCGGATGGGACCGGTGGAAATGGATAGCGTGCAGTTGTCTCTGTCATCGGCCTCTCCAGCTTCGATATTCGGAACCGATCAACTCGTGCGGGATCTCGACCCGTGAGCGGGACCTGGCCACCGATGCGCTGGTCACGACACAGCCTCTCTCGGGAGCATCAGCGGCTCGGGAGTGAACTCACCGACGTGCAAAATTTCATCGAGGCGGTCGGCCACGATCTCCGGCGTCAATTCGGCGTCCGTAATTCCACGGGTGTACCCGAAGGCGATCCGGCGCACCCTTCCGCCCGCGACGCTCAACGCCTCGCCCGAGAGAGTGCACCTCTCATGCGCGAGGTATGCCGCTACCGGCGCCACCAACCGCGGCGGCATCGACTCCCGCATCTGGGCGGCCATGCCCGGCGGCAGCGCGTCGGTAGCAAGCTCGACCATGCGGGTTCCTGCGCCGGGGGCGATGGCGTTGACCTTGATCCCGTCGGCGTGACCAGCTACGGCTAGATTCCGTGTCAGACCGAACACGGCCCCCTTGGCCGCTCCGTAGTGCACCATGTCGGGAACGCCGAGCATCGCGCCGGAGATGGTGTTCACGATTCGACCGCGCTTCGAGGCCGCCAAGTGTGGCCATGCAGCCTGGGATACGAACAAACTGCCGAAGTAATGCACATCCTGAAAGCTCCGGCATTCCGCCTCGGTGATGTCGTGTAGCGAACGGACCGAATAGATGCCTGCGTTGTTCACGACCGCGTCCAGCTTGCCGAACGATGCGATCGCCGTTTCCACGATCGCGCGTGCACCCTGTTCGGTCGCGACCGACGCGGTCGACGCAACTGCACGTCCGCCCGAAGCAGTAATGGCCTCGACCACTTCGCCGGCCGGGTCAGCGCCCTGCAGACTCCCGTCGACCGCCCCACCGGTGTCATTGACGACAACCGCTGCTCCCCGATCGGCAAGCAGTTCGGCGTGCGCCCTGCCGATTCCGCGGCCCGCGCCGGTCACGATCACGACGTAATCGGAAAAGTCCAGTTGTGCCATGAGCCTTACTCCACATCCTCGTTCATGGGCTCGTTCACGACGCAATTCCGTCCTGACGCGTAGCAGCAACTTCGTCGGGTGATAGACCGAGCTCAGCGAGAATCGCGTCGGTGTCCGCCCCGATGGCGGGCGCGGGACGCGGATCGGAGCGCGGATGGTGTCCGAACCGCGGCGCGGGCGCTGGATGCGGACGGCCCGCAACCTCCAGGAACCCGTTGCGCGCAACGTAATGAGGGTGGGTAACCGCCTCGGCCGGGCTCAAGACCGGACTGACGCATGTGTCGATGTCCGCGAATATCTCTGTCCACTCGGCTCGGGTGCGAGAGGCGAAGCGTGCTGCGATCGCCGCCCGTAACGCGGGCCAGCCGGCACGGTCCATTTGCTGATCAGGGTCGATGTCTTCGAGTTCGAGACCCTTCAACAGTCCCCGGTAGAAGGCGGGCTCCAACGCCCCCACAGCGACATACTCACCGTCGGCGGTGGGATAGACCGCGTAGAAGGGAGCACCGGAGTCGATGAGGTTGGTGCCTCGCTCTCCCCAGCGGCCGCTGACCGCGTGCGCATAGAAAGGGGCCATCAAAACCGCGACACTGTCGACCATTGCGGCATCGATGACCTGTCCGACACCGGAGGCTCTCACAGCATTCAGCGCACAAGCGATACCGAAGGCGAGCATCATTCCACCGCTGCCGTCCGCCACCAGATTCAACGGCGGCACCGGCGGACCGCCCGCGGAACCGATCGCATGCAACGCACCCGACAAGGCGAGGTAATTGATGTCGTGCCCCGCCGCCGCGGCCAGCGGACCCTGCTGTCCCCAACCGGTCATCCGCCCATAGACGAGTCGAGGTTGCCGTTCCAAACACACTGTCGGTCCGATGCCGAGTCGTTCGGCGACACCGGGTCGGTAGCCCTCGATCAGCACATCCGCGTTCTCCACCATCCGCAGGAACAGCTCGACACCTCGCTGGTCCTTGAGGTTGAGGCCGATCGAACGCCGCCCGCGCCCCAGAATGTCATCAGCAGGGTCGGGGACGGACCATGCCAACCCGGCGGGACGGTCGATTCGGATGATGTTCGCACCCAAATCGGCCAGCATCATCCCAGCCAGCGGAGTAGGACCCTGGCCTGCGAGTTCCAAGACCCGAATGCCGGCGAGCGGGCCGTTCACGCGTGCACCTCCCGTACCCTCGAGAATGCGGGATGACCATGGATCTTCATTGCAGTTCCCGTCGCATCCTCAGGGCCGTGCGGCACCGGCCGAAATGGGCACCGGCGCAGTCCAAATCGAGCCCAGCCCTTCGTCGACCGACTTCGCGAAATCCATGACCTCGAAACCGCAGCAGATATAGAGAGTGCGGCGGTCGACCCCACCCAGACCACATGCGGTCGAGACACCCGCTTCAGCCGCCGGCGGGCGCACCTCATGGGTTATGACACCGCCTTCGAGGACGCGGATCACACGCCCCGCCGCCGCGAGACCGGCCCATACAGCGCCCTCTTCGTCCAAGCAGAGTCCATCGGGGTAGGTGTCGGGGCCCACGTCCGCGAATGTGCGGCGCCCGCTCAACGTGCCATCCCCTGCGATATCCAATGCAGTGATCCGGCTGATATAGGTCTCCGCCGTTACCAGAGTGCCCCCGTCGGCGGTGATCGCAATTCCGTTGGCGCCCATGAAGAGTCCAGCCTCATCACCGACCCGCGCGCTGCCGTCGGGCTCGATGATGAGCAGTGGGGAGTCCTTGGGGCTCTCGCCGGCGAACAGGTCGAATCCGAGCTGGGTCACGTACACACGTCCGGCCGTGTCGACCACCATGTCGTTGATCGGACTTATGGCCAGTTCCCGCAGGTCCGCGTACACGCTGGTCGTGTTGCCGTCGTGCACCAATATCAATCGCTCGAACATCGAATTGATCAACAGCCGCCCGTCCGGCAGGAAGCCGATACCCGATGCGACAATTCGCTGCCCTTCGGGCGCTTGGCGATCCGACAGATCGACCACCGTGGTGGCGTCACCGTCCGGGCCGACGGTGACGACCCGGGCGCTGTACAAATCCGTGAAATAGAATTTTCCGTTGTGCCACCGCGGGCTCTCGGTCCAGCTGAATCCGGACGACAGCCGGGTCGGCGTGATTTCCGTAGTCATGCAGCGCATCTCCTTTGATCGCGGGTGGTCACAGACCGAGAGGCCTGGTTCCTACGACGTTCTTGGCGGCCAGTTCTCGTATTCGCTCGACGGAAAGACCCAAGTCCCTTTCGAGCACTTCCTGGTTGTGCTCTCCGACGGTGGGGGGCGCGATACGCGACCATCGGGGGATCCGGCCGAACCGGAAGGGTAATACGGGAATTGGCATCGTGCCTCTGGCTGGATGATGAATGTCTTCGAAGTAGCTTCGCGCGGCAATCTGAGGATGCGCATGTACGAATCGCTGATCGACGACATGGGCAGCAGGAACGCCGAGCGCGATAAGATCCGCGACCGTCGCAGCGACATTGCGACCTGCTGTCCAGGCAGCCAGGTCGGCGTCCAGGCGGTCTCGGTGCCTCCAGCGGCCATCCGAGGTGGACAGCTCAGGATCCGCCCACCCCGCAATGCCGGTGTAGCCGGCCAACGCGTGCCACTGATCGTCGGTAATCACCGACACCGCCAGCCATTGTTCTGTCCCCGCGCCGGCGTAGACACCTTGAGGGCCGTGGCCGCGACTGCGGTTTCCGTCCCGTTCGAGCAGCCTGCCGTTGGCCGTGAATTCCACAACTTGCTCGGCGGTCATGGTCAGCGCGGCTTCCACCAGCGGTGCCTCCACCAACAGCCCACTGCCATCGCGGGTTTGCCGGTACAGCGCGGCGAGCAACGCAAAAGCCGCGTTCGAGCCGCCCATCGGATCGGCCGGACCGCTTGGGTTCATCGGCGGCCCATCGGGATAGCCTGTCCGCCAACACATTCCGGAGTACTGCTCCACCGTCTGCGCATAACCCACCATGTCCCGCCGCGGTCCGGTGAGACCGAACGCCGGCATACGCAGCATCACCAGGCTCGGGTTGATTTCATGCACCGCAGCCCAGTCGAGCCCTACGTTCTCGAGAACCCGTGGCGCAAAGTTCTCCAGAAGTACATCGGCGTCAGCAATCAGGCGCTCGAACAGCTCCCGCCCTTCGGGCTGGCTGATGTCGAGGGTGATGCCACGTTTGTTGTGATTGGCGCCGAGATAGACCCAGCTGTACTCCCACCAGTCCGGCCGACTCGTCGCAGAACCACCCAGCATTCTCGAACCGTCCACCCGGCGCGTCGACTCGACCTTGATGACGTCCGCGCCGAGTGAGCCGAGCACTGTGCCGACCAAGGGACCGACCCACCAGTTGCTGAAGTCGACCACACGCAAGCCGCGCAACGGAAGATCGTCTTCCGTCGTTGCCGATGCTCGGCCGCGGTCTGGCTCACCCTCGAACCCGACATCGGCGGGGGCGCTCACGGGTTTCCCGACCCCTGGACGAATTCCGTTGAAAAGCATAGGAACTGCGGGCTGCCGAAAGCGGCTGGTGGCATCGTCGATATAGAAGTCCCGCGCACGCACGTGCTCGTCGCCGAGTATGGTCGCAGCGCTGTGGACGGGAGCGCACGGAATCCGAAATAGACTCGCAGTCTCGATGATCTCCGCGACCGTATGTTGCCGGGTCCACGCGCGTACGGCTGCTGAGAACTCCGCGCCGCGTCGATAGCGGCCTTCCGGAGTCTTCATGTCCTCGTCGGCCAGCCAGTCCGGGCGGTCGATCAGTACGAGGAAGTCTTCGAGATTCTGCGCGGAGGCGAGGTTGAAGCCGACCCAGCCGTCTGCAGCAGGCTCCACCGACGGCAGCAACGGCCGACGCAGTGAGACCTGCTCCGGCCGCTCGCCCGCGATAGTGGCCCGGAGGTCACCGAACATCGTCGCGGCGTACGTCGTGGCCTCGAGCAGGGAAACGTCGACCAACTCACCCACGCCACTGCGATCGAGCCCGGCCACTGCTCCCATTGCTGCGGTAGCTGCCAAAGACCCCGCCACCCACAATGTTTCGCTGCCCCCCAGTGCCACAGGATAGGAATGCGGATTACCGCGATTGCTGAGTGACCCCGCCTCGGCCTGGAGAGTGAATTCCGTCCACGGCCGTTCGGCCTCGGCCCAGGGGCCGGCGAGGCCCCAGGGTGTCACCGCCACGACGACCCGTGCTCGGGCAAGCCGCCTCAACTCCTCCAGGTCGGGCAGGCCCTCCGTCTCCAGTACGAGTACGTCGGCGGCCTCCACCAATTCCCGCCAGTGACGTGTCGATGAACATTTGCCCGCTGAAAGAAAGGAGAACAACGGCGACGGCTGGTCCGATCCGTTCGCGCTGCGCATCGGATGACCATCAGCAGGCTCGGCGAGCAGCACCTCGGCACCAAGATCTGCGAACAACTTGCCCGCATAGGCACCTGCGATCGTTCGCGAGGACTCCACCACGCGCAGGCCGGAAAGCAAACGGGTATCGCCGGCAGAATTGCCCATCAACCTACCCTTCGAATATCGGAAACCACGTCGAGCCTGTCGGCCGCGGCGTCTTCAGAATATGCACTGACGCTCGCAGACAGCGGCGCTCTTCCACTGAATGGAACGTGCGAGCTTCCCGGTCTCCTGCCGACGCATCAACAGTCATTTGCATGACACGGAAATCGGATGAGCCCGCATTTCAGCAGCGCCTCCTATCTTCTCCGGCGGCGGCCGCCCGACGGCGTCGGAGGAGATAGACCGGCAGCCCTCAGCGTAGTTCGAGGATGTTTTTCCTGCTGGCCGCCAATGCTCTCAGTCGTTGTTCCAACAACTTGATCGCATCGGGGTCGGAGTTCGGCTGAGACCGCTCGCGGTGGAGTTCAGCCTTCGTACTCGCTTCCTCCTGATTGAGACGCTGAACAGCCAATTCCCGAGTGAGCAGATCTTGCTCGGCCCAATCCGAAGAATGGATGTCTTGCCCCTCCATGTTATTCCGGGTATCGTCGCCGGGCATCGGGTCAGGCCGCTTTCTCATCGAAGAAGTTGAAGAGCCGTCGCGCATTCGTTTCTACGATTTGATGAACATCACCATCGGGGATTTCCGCGAACACATCGGACGCATATTTCCTGCTGTGCGGCCAGTACGAATCCGAATGCGGATAGTCACATTCCCAAGTAATGTTTCCGATTCCGATATCATGGCGCGCCTTGAGACCCGCCACATCGTCGATGAAACAGCCGTATATGTGCTTTCGGAACAAATCCGACGGACGCACGTCCTTGACGACATTCTGGTACCACCGATGCCGGTCCCACGTTCCGTCGATCCGCTCGAGCAGGTAGGGCACCCAGCCCACACCGCCCTCCGACAGCGCTACCTTCAGCTTCGGGTGCCGGTGGAATACGGGCGAAAACAGCAGGTGCGCGGTCGCAGACATGGAGTTGGTTCCGTACAACGAGATGGTTACCGCGTACGGTGCCTCCGGCGCGGTAGCCGGCGGCGAACCGGAGGAGCCGAAGTGCATGCACAGCGGCATGTCTGTTGCCTCGGCGGCATCGAACACACGTTCCCAGTGATCGGTATAGATGGACGGTAATCCGAGTGGGACGGTGTTCTCCGGGAAAGTGATGCCCTTGGCACCCTTCGCCGCCGTGCGGTGGATCTCCGCCACGCACTGATCGACATCCCACAGCGGCAGGATGATCAGAGGTATGAACCGGTCCGGCGCAGTGGCACACCATTCGTCGAGGACGAAGTCGTTGTAAGCACGCACGCAGGCGAGCGCCAGCTCGTAGTCGCTACTTTCGGCGGTGAACAGCGCCCCGGCAAATCGTGGGAAGGACGGAAAATTCGCCGCGGCCCACACACCGTCCAGGTCCATATCGACCAGCCGGGCCTTCGGGTCGTAGCAACCCGGGATCATGTCCGCGTACCGGACGGGCTCGACCCCGTATTCCTCGGGGTTCTTTCCAGCTACGGCGTTGAGTCCGATCGCAGGAAAGCGCTTGTTCGAATAATGCCACACCTGGATCGGCGGGCCACCGGAGGAGGAGGGCTCATCGACGATCCTGGGACCGAGTTCCAGATACTTGCCCGGTAGGCGATCGGTCCACACTTTCGGGTGCTCGATCAGATGATCATCAACCGATATGAGTTTCATCCAAGGTTGCAATGGCATTCCGCCACCTCCGTCGTTTCCGGGGCCTTCAGAGGATTCTCGAGGTCTGGGTGTAAGGCACGCGCAATCTGGCCGAGTCGATCTCATTCGGTTGCCAGCCGGGCAATGTCGAGCGGCCGTCCAAGGTACGGACCGGGCGCTCGAGCTCCACCAAGAGCGACAGGTTGTAGGCGATTCGGCCGGTCAGCTTTTTCGGGTCTCCGGTGCAGAGCGCCAAGGCCGCCTCTGCGATGGTTTCCTCCGGCTCCGAGTTGTCCTTTCGAACCCCTGCCACGGTGAGCGCGTTATCGGTGGCAACCTGATACTCAGGAGCCAGCGTGTTGACTGCGATATTGTCCTCGTAGAGTTCCATCGCCGCGCCGGTCGTGATCCTGTCGATGAACGCCTTCGTGCCTCCGTAGAGAACCGCGCCGTTCGTCGGGTTCTCCGCATAGGGCGGTCCGAGCCGCGGCCCAGCCTGCGACGAGGAGATGTTCAGAATCCAGCCGGCACCACGTTCGCGCATGCCCGGCACAGCGGCTGCGGCCAGATCCCATGCGGCCCAGACGTTGGTCTGCACTGCTTCGTGGAACGCTTCCCATGTCATATCGGGGAACAACACATCGAAGTGCCGTGGCCCGGCTGCGTTGTTCACAACGATGTCCACCGGATGGCCGAACGCCTCTGTCGCCTGTGCGATGATGTCGCGCCGGTCGGTGCCCGGGGCCGTCAAATCGAACGGCAGCGCGACCGCCCGGCCGCCGTCGGCTTCGATCTGCGCGATCGTTTCCTCCAGAGAGCCCGCCAGAGCACCGTCCCCGGCTCGCAGAGAGCGTGACACCGCGGCGACCGCGATTCCGTCGGCGGCCAATCTTCGCGCGATCGCGCGGCCGATCCCCCGGCTCGCACCGGTGACGACCGCGACATGCGGCGATTCTGTTGTCATCGAGTCAATCCCGTCAGTCGTCGGAAATTGCCGGCGGCAATGTTCACGCGTTCGTCATCTGTCAGAGGAAGTGTCATGAGCACCTCCAATTCGCGGTCGAGGCGTTCATGGCTCGATTGCGGCACGATCCCGGGCCGCGCACGGAACCACAGGTATTCGCTGATCACCCAATTGCTGCCGAAGAGCACCCGGTCTGTACCGATAGCGCGGAGATGAGCCACCAGTTCCTCGGGTTCGATGTGGCCGTCGGCGACCTCGATGAGCCTCAGACTGACGTCGGTGTGGACCCCGGGGAACGCCCGAGCCAGTTCCAGCACCTCGGCATCCGCGCCTTGGCCGAACTGCCGGTTGTGACCGAGGTGCGCGAAGATCAGCTGGAGATTCGGAAACTCCTGCAGGGCCTTTGTGTAGTTGCGGGGATGGCCGGCCATGAATCCCGAAGCTTGGGTCAGAATCGGGATACCCTCGGATGCGCAGTAGTCGAAAACCGGCCACATGCGCGGGTCGTCGCCTTCGGTGCCATGGTTCATCGGAACGTGTTTGACACCCAACGCGCCGCGGCGGCGCCCGTTTTCGATTTCGGCAAGCAATGTCTGTTCATCCATCAGCACCGGGTCGATACCGACGAAACAACTCAAGCGTTGGCTGGCCGCAACTTGGCCGAGCGCCCACGTGTTGTTGTCCTGGATTCGACGAACGATCCTGTGGCGTAACAATTCCTCCTCGCGCCTGCGCTCGGAAGGATCATCCGGAAGAATATTCTGCCCCTGCCGCCAGTACACGCCCGACCAGGTGAACATGAGGATGTTCATGTGCGCTATGCCGGTGTCGGCCATCACCTTTTCGGCCTCGTCCGGAGTGCCGAAAAATCCGGGTCTGTCAGGCAATCCCATTGCCGCGCTGAACCGCAACAAGTTGCTGTACAAGTCGCAGCTGTGATGCGCGGTGCGCAGGATGTGATTGTGACAATCGATGATCTCGATGTCAGTCACGGCTGACCTCCAGCCCCCGCAATGCAGCGGGCTCCAGCGTTCCGACGGCAGGCCGGGCAGTTGTGTGGGTAATTCCACCGTCGGAGATCACGGCATGTCCAGTCATGTACGCCGACAGCTTCGACGCCAAGAACAGCGCCACACCGGCGGTCTCCTCTGCCAGTCCCAGGTGCTTCTGTGGCGTCGCCGCTGCCGCCTTTCGCAGAAACTCCGCCTGCTCCGGCCGACTGGAGGTGGGGGTCTCACGTCCGGCCCGATTGATGTTGTGTGTTCCGGGGACGACGCAATTGATCCGAATATCATAGGGAGCCAACTCGAGGGCGACCGATTTCGTCAGATGAATAACCCCCGCGTTCGCAGCGCCGTAGTGCGCTACCGACGGCGCTGCGACCAAGCCGCTGGTCGAGCCGAATGTCACGATGCTGCCTGCCATACCGTCCCTGATCATTGCCAGGGCCTCGGCCTGCACACACAGCATGGTCGACGTGAGGTTGAGTTCCACCGGACCGTTCCAGTCCTCGACGGTGAAGTCCAGGAACGACTTCGGAACCGCAGCACCCAGGCTGCCGACTCCGTTTACCGCCACCGCGATCGGTCCGAGCCGCTGACGCGTCTGCTCGATCATGTCTTCGATATCGTCCCGGCGGCGGACGTCGGCATGCAGCCCGATCGCTCGGCGGCCGAGTGCCTGGATCTCCTCGACAGTCTGGGCGGTGAACTCGTCGGCGATATCGACGACCGCGACATCGGCACCCGCCTTCGCCAAAGCGAGAGCGGTAGCCTTCGGGATGCCGCCGGCCCCACCGGTCACGAGCGCGACCGCACCCGTGAGTCCGAACAGTTCCTCAGCGTGATTCGTTGTCATGTCGGAGCACTCTCGTTCAGCTCAGGTGGCGGGCAAGTTCGCGCCGCAGCAGTTTGCCCGTGGCGGTGTAAGGCAGTTCGGTACGGAACACGACATCGTCAGGGGTCCGCGAAGACCGCACACGGGCCCGCACAAAGGCACGCAGATCCTCAGGATCGGGATCACTGCCCGCGACCGGCACGACCACCGCGACAATCCGTTCGCCCCACTCTTCATCCGGTGCACCCAGGACGGCGACCTGGTCGACAGCCGGATGCTCGAGTAGCACATCCTCGACTTCGGCCGGGGCGATATTCTCGCCACCTCGGATGATGGTGTCGTCCGCACGCCCCTCGACGAACAAGTAGTTGTCCTCGTCCAGGCGCCCCCGGTCGCGGGTGGGAAACCAGCCATCGCTGTCGAGCACGGAGCCGACACCCTGGTATTCCCCGGAAACCTGACCTCCCCGCACCCAAATCTCACCAGTCGTGTTGCGCGGCAGCGGCTCTCCCGCCTCATCTCGAACCTGGCATTCGACGCCTGGAACCATGCGCCCCACCGAGCCGAGGCGCTCCAGTGCGATCGGGTCTCCCTGCAGGGCGGCTCGATGATCCTCCGGGCCGAGCACCGCAATGGTCGAGCTTGTCTCGGTGAGTCCGTAGGCGTTGACGAAATCCGTGTTCGGGAAGGCTTTCAACGCGGCCCTCAACACTGTTTGCGGCATGCGCGCACCACCGTAGGCCATCGACCGCAGACTCGGCGTATCTGCTTGTGCGCCATCGAGTTCCGCCACGATACGGGCGAGCATCGTCGGCACGACCATCGCGTGAGTCACCTGATCCTCGCGGACCAGATGCAACCATGCGCCGGGATTGAAGTCGGGGAGGTAGGTCATCCGTCGTCCGGCGTACAGATTGCTCAACACCGAACCGACGCCGGCGATGTGGTACGGAGGCACACTGACCAGGACGGCGTCGGAGCCTTCGGCAGCACCGAATTCCACGGTCTCGAGCACATAACTGAGCAGGTGTGCGTGCCGGAGAACCACTCCCTTCGGCTTCGATGTCGTCCCGCTGGTGAACAACACCACCGCGGGATTTTCGTCGTCGACCGGAATCTGCTCCGTTGGTTCGGTCTGGAGGGCTCGGTCCAGCCAGTCCTCCGACAAGGCGTCCGCGGGCACGACCGCCGCATACGCGTGGTCGGCTACGACGAACGGATGGTCCAGCTCCGCCAGCAGTTCGCCGAGCTGGACTCCGGAAAGTCGGTAGTTCAGTGGTGTCAGCGGAATACCGGCTCGCGCGGCCGCGAAAATGAGTGCCGGTAGCACTGGGCCGTTCAATCCCACATAGGCGACGCTGCGGGCACCGGACTTCCGCAGCAACGCCGCTCCCCCATCGGCCGCCCGGGCGAGATCGGCGTAAGTGAGACCAGTGTCGCGACGCCCGAGCGCCACCCGGTCTCCGGCCGCCCCGGCAGCCATGTCCAGGATCAATTCAATTCCCATGATTTCCTTTCACCACCGGTTCGACGTACGGCAGATGGACGCCCTCGCCGATGTCGTGGAAGCAGACTCGAACACGCATGCCGACATGCACATCCCCGAGGTCGCAGCCGATCACATTGGTCAGCATCGAAAAGCCCTCGTCGAAGGACACGATCACCACGACATACGGGGAGTCGAATTCGGGTGTCTGGGGTCGCCGGACCACGGTGTAGCTGTACACCTCGCCGGTTCCGCAGCTGAGCTGCCAGTCGAGGTCGTCACCCCCGCAGACGCGACAAATCCACGCCGGATCGAACTCGGCATGCCCACAGGTTCGGCAGCGCTGGTAGCGCAGTTCTCCGACGACACAGCCATCCCAGAACGGGCGCGAGACCGGCGTCGGATCCGGCCGTGGGATTCCCCCGCGCTGCGGTTGAAGTATCGTCACGGTCGCTCACTCCCCAACAACACGACGTCGGTGAACAGTGCGCCGGCGCCACCGTTACTGCACAGCGCTACCTGAGCGCCGGGAATTTGGCGGGTGGGACACTGTTTCTGTAGCTGCTGAACGCCGCGGGCTACGCGCTGGCTGAGTTGAACAACGCCTCCTCCGTGGCTGTAGGACATCAGGCCCCCGTCGGTGGTGATCGGGTACTGGCCGTCGTGGCGGATCCGCCCATCCATGACGAAATCCCCACCTTCACCGTCTCCACAGAATTCGAATGCCTCGAACTGTCGAATAACTTCGAAGGAGAAGGGGTCGTACAACTCGCAGACGTCCACATCCGACGGAGACAACCCAGCCATCGCAAATGCCTGGCGCGCGGCTCTTCTCCCGACGTACCCGTTGGGAATGTCGGAGCCGCTGCCGGTCAGGTCCCAGATCGGCGCATGCCGATAGGCCGGCCCGAGGGTGTCCAGGCCGCCGCCCAGAATGTAGACCGGGCTGCCGGCCAGATCAGCCGCGCGCTCCACCGTCGTGATCAGAAGTGCGCACCCGCCCTCGGATGTCATCGCACAGTCCAGGAGGTGGAATGGCTCGGCAATCATCCGTGAGGCGAGCACATCGGACGGTTGGAACGGTCCCCTTCCGTAATAGACGGCCTCGGGGTTGACGTGTCCATTGTTCCGAATCGTGGTCGCCACCTCGGCCATCTGCTCGGCGGACGTACCGTACCGATCCATGTGCCGACGAGCGATCAAAGCGAATTCGGCTGCCGTATACAGACCGAACGGAGCGACGAACTCGTTCGAAGGTCGCGTCCAGGGAGCGGTCGCGGCCCGTTCGGTGTAGATCCCGGCCTCACCGTCGGCCAGCAGCACGGTCTTCGCCAGGCCCGTTGCCACCAGGCTCGCCGCCTGCAGCACGCCGGCGATTCCGCCCTTCGAGTTCGAATTCCAGGCCGGGCCGATGCCCAGCGCGTAAATCAGTTCCGGGGCGTGCTTGCTGAACACCGCATCGACCTCGGCAGCGGCAACCCCCGATTCGGCAAGCACTCCGCGGGCGGCGGCGAGGGTAATCGAGAACGCAGTGTGGCCTTCCAACACCCGGGCCTGAGGTGTGTTGTAGGTGGCTACGATCGCCACGTCCCGAAATGGATGAGCGCTCACTGCTTCTCGGTCTTCGCTGATTGATTGTCCGTCATGGTTGGGTGTCCTCACAGGTTGTCCGGACGTTCGCCGATCACGCCCGATGCGCGAAGTTCAGCGATTCGGTCCGGGTCGAGCCCCGCGATCTCGCGAAGCACCTCGTTGTTGTGTTGCCCGAGCGTGGGTGCCGGTCTGGTCAGCCAAGGCCTCGTCCGAGCTTCCAACCGAAAAGGCATCCCGGGAACGCGGTGCGTCCCGACGAGCGGATGGTCGAGCAACTCCGCGAAGCTCCGAGCAGCGAATTGCGGGTTCTCGATCGAATCTGCCGGCAATACCACAGGCGCGGCCGGAACACCTTGGGCCGCAAGTGTTTCCGCCAGCTCATCGGCGTCTCGCCCCGCGCAGAACGCCGCCAGATGCGCGTCGATCTCGTCGTGCGCACGGCGCCGACCACGACCGTCCGCCAATTCCGGTGCCCGTGCCCAATCGGGGTTGCCGAGCACTGTGCGCATGGCCGACCACTGCTCGTCGGTTTGCACAGCGATCGCGAGCCATTGTTCCTGATCCCCATCACCGCATCGGTAGACGTTCTGGGGCGCAGCGACGGGGCCGCGGTTGCCTGCACGCATCAACTCCGCGCCGTATGCGCCGTACTCGATCACGACTTCGGCCGCGACATTCAAGGCGCTCTCGACCATCGGCACTTCGACGAACGCGCCACGATCTCGGCTGTCTGCGCGTTCCAGCGCCGCGAGCGCGGCAACCAGCGCATGTAGACCGGCGATGGGGTCGCACGGCCCCTTCAACACCATCGGCGCCGCGTCGGGATAGCCCGTCATCCATGACAGGCCCGTCGCCTGCTCCATTGTCTGCGCGAAACCTGTCCGGTCGCGCCACGGCCCGTCCAAACCGAACGCCGGCATACGGACCATGGTGAGTCGCGGGTTGGCTGCGCTCAGCATTTCCCAGTCGAGACCGAAGTTGTCGAGAACTCGGGGAGAAAAGTTCTCGATCAGGACGTCAGCTTCAGCAACCAACGCCAGCAAGGCGTCTCGCCCTTGCGGACGAGTCAGATCGAGTGTGATACCGCGCTTTCCGGCGTTGGCACCCTGAAAGTAGGCCCCCCATTCCCACCATCCGTCGAAGGTCGGCGGCTTACTGGAGGTGAAACGCATCCCGTCGGGGCGCTGAGTCGACTCGATCTTGATTACGTCGGCGCCGAAAGCAGCCAAGATCTGTGTCGCCATCGGGCCCGCCCAGAACCCGGTGAGGTCGATCACGCGCAGGCCGTCCAACGGCAGCCCATCGGGTGTGGCAACCTCACGGATCCGTGGTTCCCACTCGATCCGACCGGTGTCGGCTCCCAATTCCGGCGCTGGTTTCGGCGCGGCTGCCGCGACCCCGTCGACGAGATAGGGCCTGCGAGGCTGCCTGAATCCGGCCGGGTTTTCGACGAATACACCGCGAGCGGCGAAATGGTCGTTCTCAGCAACCGTATCGGGGCGGCCTACGGGCGCGACCGGGATGCGCATTGCGCTGGCGATCTCCTCGATCACCGAGGTCGGCATTGTCGTGGTCCATTCCTCGATGATCTTCTGAAATTCCTCGTACCGAGTCTGCCGCTGCTTCATATCGACGATCGTCGGGTCGTCCAGGAGATCGGCGCGATCGATCATCAAGAGAAAATCCTGGAATTGCTGCCCCGTGATCGTGCAGAAACCGACCCATCCGTCGGCACTGCGCTCGATCGAGGGAATCTCCGTTGTCAGAGGCGCGGGACGTCCGCCTGCCAAGCTTCGGCTCAACGAGCCGTACATCGACATTGCGAGGCATATGCATTCGAGCATCGACAAGTCGAGGTGGTTGCCGCGCTGTTTCCGTCGCCGGCTTGCGGTTCGCAAGACCAGTGCTGCCGCGCCGGCAAAGCTGCCGGTGATCCACTCCCCCAGACGCCCGCCCGCATGGACCGGGGCGCGGCCGGGATACACCCGGCCGCCGAGGCCACCTGCCTGCGCCTGGAGTGTGAACTCGGTCCACGATCGACCTCGCCATGGGCCACTTCGCCCGAAGGGTGAGATCGACACGACATCCAGCGCAGGGAATTCCGATCGGATCGCGGAGAGCAACTCGTCGTCCGCATCCGATTCGATCAGCAAGTCTGCGCCCGCGAGCAACGCGCGCAGGTCCGCGATGCCGGGAGTCGCCACCACAGACCGTTTGCCCGCGTTGAGATAGCGGAACATGGCGCCATCAGTTCCGCCGAGGTCCGCATCCGATGCAGTCCAACGCCGATACTCGTCCCCGCCGGGAGGTTCCACCTTCACGACGTCAGCGCCTGCGTCGACAAGCAGCTTCGTGGCATAGGGCCCGGCGATTCCGCTGGTCAGATCGAGTACGCGGAAGTCTTGCACCAAGGTTGAATCTGATTGCACCACGGTCTCCGCTACTTCGACGGCGCCGCGGACGCGGCGGGCGTACCCGGTCGATGCAGTGCCGGGTTTACCGGCACGCCGCCCTGTCGGCCGAGGTTCTCGGAGACCTCTCGCTTCCAGTAATCGACCGCGCGTTCGGTATCCAGTTCGAACTCGAACCGATTGGTCATTTCCGGCGTGACGTCCTCGACATCCACGTAGAACTGCTCGTACCACCGACGTAGCTGGTACACAGGCCCGTCTTCCTCGCACAGCAGCGGATTGTCGATGCGCGCCTTGTTCTTCCAAATTTCGACATCCTGCAGGAACCCGACCTCGACGCCTTTCGCCGTGATTTCGGCGATCTTCTGAGCGTCTTCGTCGGAATGGCCGGGCTGCTTTTTGACAATCACGCCCCACTGCAGCACGAAACTTGTCGGAGAGACCGGGTAGTGGCAGTTGATCAACACAGTTTCGGACGTGATCTCCCCGTCGGTGCTGCCGTACAGCCAGTCGATCATGTAGGAAGGGCCGAAGTAGGTCGCGTCCGAGCGGCCGGTGTGCTCTCTCTCGTCGGCGGAAGCCTTGGTGTAATTGCTGCCCAACACGACGTCGTCGCGTCCGCGTGACCGCATGTACTGAGTCGCAGTGTGGCCTTCGAGAACATTCTTGAAGAATGTGGGAAACGAGTAGTGAACGTAGAAGAAGTGGGCCATGTCCACTACGTTGTCGACAATTTCCCGGCAATTGGAGCCCTCGATGACCACGGAGTTCCAAGTCCAATCGGTCCACTCGTCGGAGAACGCCGCCTCGATGCGTGGAATCGTCACCTCGTCAGGAGGCGGGTTCCCCTCAGGGTCATTCCAGACGAAAAGTTGTCTGTTCTCCTCGAGAACGGGCCATGCTTTGGTCCGCGCCAAGGGCGGCACCCGACGCGCGTACGGGATCCCCGCACACCGACCCGAGCCGGCCCAGCGCCAATCATGGAAAGGACATGCCACGGCGTCGCCCTCAACGGTCCCCATGGTGAGATCACCCCCCATGTGCGGGCAGTAGCCGTTGAGAACGTGAAGCGCGCCAGTCGTGTCGGCGAAAACGACGAGTTTCGTCCCGAACGCCTGAACCGCGTGGGGCACGCCGTCCCGGAAGTTGTCGGCGAGGCCCAGGCAATGCCATCCACGCGCGTACCGCGTGGGCGGCGCGCCCGCTTCGATCAGCCGGACCGCATCCGCGTCCTTCAACACCATCAGTCCTCCAAATGTGTTCACCGAGCATCGATCGCGGTCGCACACCGGCCACTGATCGTTCATCCTCGGAAGTAATCCCCCCTCGTGAAAGCCGAGCTTCCGCTCAGCGGAAACCCACAGGCAATCGGTCCATCTGCTGCAAGCGATTACGCGAGCGCGGCACGCCCATCGCGGCGTACCAGATCTCCATCGCAGCGCTGCGCACGGCATTCACGGCCGAGGTCGTTCGCATCGTGTGCGTCGGCCCGCAGACGGACACCGCCAAGCGCGCGTGCTGGTCTGCGGAACGGATCGGTGCCGCGACGACCGTCACGCCGAGCGTATTTCCCTGCGAGTCGACTGCAATACCACCGCGGTCTCGGGTCCGCTGCAGCTCTCGATCGAGTTGCAACCTGGACTTGACGCTGTAGCACGTGGGCGCGTCTGCGAATCGCAGTTCCGGCCATGCCGGGCGCGGCATTACCGCCAGGAGGGCATGTCCTGGCGCGGCGGTCTCGACGGCCTGCCGACCACCTATTCCCCACTGTCCTCCGCCGCGCGGACCCAACCCCACACGCTCGAGGTGTATTACTTCAGCTCCGTCGATCGTGCTCAGATAGACGGTCATGCCGGAGCGACGATGTAGGTCGGTCATGACCGGCAGAGCGGCCTCGTGCACGCTGCGCTGCCGTCTCACGCGGGATCCGAACTCGAACATGCGGATGCCGAGCACATATTCGTACCCCTCGCGTTCTACCCAGGCCAGTTCGACGAGACGCTGCAAGATGCGATGGGTCGACGACCGTGGCAGACCCGATCGGCGGGCGACCTCTGCCAGCGTGAGCGGGCGCTCTTCCACAAAAGCTTCCAGGACAGACGCCACTCGATCGATCATCGCGGTGGGAGCCTCCAGAGTCGTCGTCACGTGCATACCTCCAACCGCCGACGAATGTCATATACTGACTACTCGTCAGATACTGACAGTTGTGAGTGTAGGCACAAGCCGCGGCAGATGTAAAGCAGGTCACAGCACGTATCGTGATGTTCCATCGGACGGGCCGACCGGTATACGGCATCGCCGCTGGTAGCGATAACGTGAAAGGTGAACGGAGATAACGAGGAGCCATGCCTTGACGAAACCGGCCAGACCCACCTTGACCGAACGCCGCGCTGAAGAGCTCCGTTTGAAGATCGCCTTGACTGCTCGCGACCTGTTCATCACCGACGGCGACACTTCCGCAACGGTGGAACGTATCTGCGAGATCGTCGGCATTGCGCCCCGAACCTTTCACCGGCACTTTCCGGTGAAGGAGGACGTCATCCTCCCTCTTTTGCGGCGCTACGGCTCCGTAACGGCAGAGGTACTGGAATCTGCACCGGCAACTGCCGACCCTCTGGAGACACTGGTCTCAGCTTTCACGACAGAGATCCACCGGAGACAACTGCTGGAATTCGACCGCAAGTTCGTGGAACTACTCGTGAAGAACCAGCAGTACCGTCTCCGCTGGCTTGAGCTCGGTGACCAGCTCTATGGACCGATCACTGAATTCCTTTCCAGCCGTTACGAACTGGAACAGGATCACTTCCTACGAATGTTGCCCGCGCAGTTGATCACCCACGCAAGCCGGCAGGCGTACCTGCACTGGATCGAGGACGGGAGCCTGCTCCAACTAGAGGCCAATCATCGCCGAGGTTTCGCGTTGGTGCTGGGCAGCCTGCGCCCCATTGCAACATCTCTGCACTAGGACTCGGGTGGGCGGGCAATCGCCTCGCCCACCGAAGTAGTCACATATCGCCGTTGCTGCACAGTCAGGACTTGGCAGCTGCGCGCCCTGCGCGGCGTCCGAAGAAGCTCCCGTCGCCGAGTGAAGCACCGCTGGCATAGCCGCCGGCGCAGATGCCGGAGGTGCACCGCCCGGCAGCGAACAGACCCGGGATGGGGTCACCGGAGACATGAAGCACGCGGGAGTCGAGGTCGGTCTTCAGCCCGCCGAGGGTGAAACCACCGGTGCGGTTGCGCAGGTCGTAAGCCGCCAGCGGCGTTCCGATCGGCTTGACCCACTCGGGCTTCTTGCCGAGCAGCGGGTCGGCGCCGTCCTTGGCATGGCGGTTGTAGACCTCCACGGTTGCCTGCAGCACCCCCGCGGGAAATCCGATGTCGGATTCCAGCTCCTCGACGGAATCCGCTACCCAGGTGGGCGGCTGGCTCCGCATCGCGGCCGCTGAAGAGACCGTGTTCTGGGCTTCCTCCAGAGCGGACTCATCGATGATCAGGAACGCCTCATTGCTCTGGCGGATCAGGGTCGCCTGCCCGATATGGCTCGGGTACGAGTCCTCGGGGATGTAGCGCTGGCCACGCCCATTGACGAGGATTCCGCGAACCATCACCTGAGGATCGGCGAAAATGGCAACCTCGATGGCGTCCATGTGGGCCAGCTGGGCGCCGAGCGCCTGAGCGACGCGGATACCGATGCCATCGTGCTCTTCGATGGCAGCTGCGGGCCTGTTGATCAGCAGCGGGGTGTATGCCTCGATCATGTCCTGGTTGTACGCGAAGCTACCGGTGGCCAGCACGACACCCTTGCGCGCACGGACGTGCACCAGCTTCCCGTAGCGTTTGGCGACCACGCCGACGACCCCGCCAGCCTCGTCGACGATCAATCGCTGCAGCCGCAGATCGTATTCGGCGCGCACTCCCAAAGACTCGGCCATGTCGGTGAGCGGCTTCATGAGCATGTAGCCGCCGCCTTTTTCCCCGGTGTGCTTGTCCGCCATCTGTGGGAGGTGTCCACGCGGTGCCGGGGTAGCGATGGTGTTGTACGGTGCGGCGTTCTCACCGCCGGAGTACATCAGACCCTGATCGGCAGGCGGCTCCCAGCCCGGTTCGCCCCAGAACTCCTCTTTGAAAGGGACGCCTTGGGCGACAAGCCAATCGAAGTGCTCGACGCTGCCTTGGCAGTAATCATGGATCTTCGCCTCGTCGACACCCGGCCCGAGCGCGGCCGTCATGTACTTCTCCATATTCTCGGGAGTGTCCTCGAAGCCGAGAGCCTTCTGCAACGCAGTGCCTCCGCCGAGATAGATGAATCCACCCGAGAGCGCCGCCGCACCACCCCAGCCACCGGTGCGCTCCAGCACCAAGACATCCGCACCGGCGCGCGCTGCCTCGATCGCCGCACTCGCACCCGCAACGCCGTATCCGACGACGACCACGTCGGCCTCGTAATCCCATTCGGCAATCGCAGCAGCGTGCTCGGGGCGAACACTCCCGACGTCCGACATTGTTCTCTCCTCTTCATTGAGGCCGGCGATGCATTCCGCGTGTCACGACGACGAACTCGCCGCTGATCGGCAACGCCGAGGAATCTCGTGCAGCCCGTCAACTGGGCAGTTGTCGATGGCCGCAGGGCGCCCGCGCCACAAGGGGATGACGGTCCGGTACGAGCACGCGGAACGCCGATCGGACTTCGGCCGGGTTAGCACGAACACGCGCAGTGAGTCACCCGCTCCTGTCTTCAGCAACTCGATCGCGGCCAGTATCGTCTGCGACGAATCCGAGGAAGGCCGAGTATCCCGGTCAGCGAGAAGAAATCCCGTGGCGTTCGTATGCGACGGGGCCGCTCGGTCCACGTCCCATTCAACGGAAGCCTGGCCGTTCCCACCTGCCCGGCGGATTACAGTGCGGCTCCGAACCACTGCGTCGGACCGAATCCGGAAGAGGGTCATGATTTCGCCAGACGCACTACCGCTCGGCCAGGTGCCGCAGGGGCCTGTCACGTCCTACCGATGCCGGGTCGAGGACTCCTGGATCGACTTCAACGACCATATGAATGCGATGTACTACGGCATCGTCGTCTACCAGGGGCAGGAGCGGTTCAGCACGCTCATCGGCATGGGCGCGGACTACACCGAGCGAACGGGGCTCGGGAAGGTCGTTGTCCAGTCGACCCTCGGGTTCGAGCACGAGATGCGCCGCGGCGACGACCTCGAGGTCCGTTCGTGGCTGCTCGGCGTCGACGACAAACGCCTCCACGTGCTGCATGAGGTGTTCAGCATCACCGACGGCCGCCGGGCTGCGGTGAGTGAGCAATTGGACCTGCATTTCGACCTCGCGTCCCGGCGCACCTGCCCGATGCCGCCCGAACAACGGGAGTACCTCAACCGGTTTTCCCACACCCAGATCTCCGGCGGGCTGCCCGCAGGCATCGGCCGCCGGGTGTGCGGCCCGAGCGCACGGGACGCGGCACCCGGCCGCATCTGACCCGGCACGAATTCCGTCACGGCAGATTACGCTCAGTCGGAGCACGCCCTTCATCTGGCGGGAAATCAGATCGTCGACGGGGCGTGAACCGGAACACGGTCCGGCACAGTGATGGGCTTATGTTGCGCATGCGGTTCCGGTCGAAGGGCGATTTCTCACAGGTCCGGAACCGGGATTTCCAGGTTGGGAGCAATCAAGCCACCGTCGGGCTCGAGCACCTTGCCGGTGAAAAACGAACCCGCGGATGAGGCGAGAAAAAGCGCAGTAGCCGCGATATCGACCGGGTCACCGAGCCGCCGCAGCGGTGTCGCCCGTTCCAGGCTCTCGCGTACGTGCTCGTCGGCGGCCACCGCATCCAGAGCCGAGGTCAGGATCGAGCCTGGCGCAATGGCATTGACCCTGATCCGCGGGCACAGGTCCATCGCCGCCAGGCGCGTGTAGTGAGCCAGCGCCGCCTTGACGCTGCCGTAGGCGGCAAATGCGCGGCCGGGCAGTCGCCCCATAGTGGACGTCACATTGATAATCGAACCGCCACCCGCGGTCTCGAGGATCCTCGGCACCGCCGCAGCCACCAAGGCATGTGCATTGGACACATTGAACCGGAAGGCCTCTTCCAGGTCGCCGACCGCCGTGTCCAGCAAAGGTTTCGGCATTGCTCCACCGACATTGTTGACCACGATGTCCAAGCGGCCGAACTGTTCGATCGCGGCGCCTGCCAATGCCGCGTTCGTCTCCGGGTCGGACAAATCGGCCGCCACGGCATACGCGCGCCGCCCTGCCCGTGCGACCCGATCGGCAACGACCTGCAGCTCGCTGTCGGTACGGGACGCGATCACGACATCGGCGCCCGCCTCGGCGAAGCCAACCGCCGTCGCGGCCCCCAGACCGCGACCCGCACCGGTCACCACGGCGACCTGTCCATCAAGCCGAAAACGATCGACGATCATTTCCGCCACCTCCTGTATTGCGTGCAGCGTGTCGAATACGGAAATCGGCGCGAAGCCTAGGCCCAGCGCGACCGCCGGAGCCGCGAGACATTCCACTGGGTGGAAGTTTTGGAACCGCCGGCGCACAGCGCAGGATTCGGAGACTTCGCCGATTCGCCGAGGTGACCACACCGAACAGCCGATTCGATGGTCCGAGGAGGTTCGCCGATCGGAACCACACCCGCGCGGTCACCGGTCGCGCAACGCATCGTCATACGATCCACCTGCTCAGTTTGTCGACCACGCACGCCGGCTTCGCTGATCCTTCGATCTCCACAGTCACTCGAATAGTGGACTGGACGCCTCCTGGTACATCAGTGCACGCCAGGATTTCGCCGCTACCGCGTACGCGCGACCCCGCCGGCACCGGAGCCGGAAACCGTACGCGGTCGGCGCCGTAGTTCACGCCCATGGACACGTTCTGCACGCTGATCAGTTGCGGCAGAAACAGATTGCACAGCGCCAGCGTGAGATAGCCGTGCGCGATCGTCGACCCGAACGGTGAGTCTTTCGCGCGTTCGACGTCCACGTGAATCCACTGGTGATCGCCTGTCACATCGGCGAAGCCATCGATGCGCTGCTGATCGATCAGGATCCAATCCGTAGGCCCGAGTACGGCGCCGACCGCACCGCGCAAGCCTTCCGGGCCGTCGACCACCAGCGGTCCTGAATCGGGCTTCTGTGGTGCCACCGCCGGGGCGGACGTCTTCGGGACGATACTCATCGGCAACCTTCCTTCTTGTCCATCATTCGACTCTCAGGCGAGCTGCGGAGTCGCCGATCGAGCGGCCGCCACAGCACAGTGTTGCGAGCGGCGATATCCGTATCAGCTTCGGGCACAGCGAGTTCCATTCCGCGAGTCTCGCTGATCCGCCAGCTCGATGCTCGTTCCGCGCAGGCCGGATATCGCGACAGGACGCGATAGCCCGGTGTCGGGTGCAGTTGCCGCGCCGTCCGGGGGTACCGCGCTCACGGCTAGGAGACAGGGATGTCGAGCGGCGCCTCGGCCGGATACTCCTGCGGTGCCATCGCGTATGTATCGGTGAGCAGCGCGATGAACGCCGGGTCGGTGAGCGGGTCCGTCGGCTCGTTGTGGGCGATCCCACGGGCCCGCAGATCGGCAAGCAGCATGTCGAACACGGTCTCCAGGGACAGATCGTCGGTGTGGTCGAGGTACCGGTTCACCTCGGCCGCATCGTCGAAAACCAACGCTGTGTAGTGGAACAGCGTGCGGGACTGCTCATCTCCGTAACGAGCGATCTCCGTGTCACCGTTGCGGATCACCCATTCGTCGTTCTCGCGATGCAGCAGGGAGTGCATCTCGAGCCCTGGAACGTCGCGACGATCGCGCGGTCCGTTCCCCTCACGCCGGTGATACATGCGCGAATTATCGGTGAGGATCGCGGTGTTCCGGAACGGTGCCCGGAATCGGGACGGTGCGCGATCCGGCCCTTCCGGCCAGTACGTGAATCCACCGTCGATATCGGAGTCGTAGAAGTAGGTGATGACCTGACCGGTTTTGACTTCCCACGAATCGAACAGGCCCGACTTCGCCATGACACCCATCAGCCACACCGGCGTATTGATCAGCCCGCGACCGCGCCAGCTGCGCCCGTCGAAGTGCCCGGCATCGAAACTGTGGGACGGTCCTCCCGTGTTGAACAGCATGTGATGCGCGAATCCATAACGGGCACCGTGCATGTGCTTGACGGGATCGAGCAGCTTCCGGCTGAAGTAGATGTCATGGATCGATTCGTCCATCACAATGCCTTCCTTGGCCAGATAGCCGCGGAAGACCGGCGCCGTGAAGTCGGCCAGGCGCGCATGAGGATTGCGGTCCTTGGCCCCCGAAATCGCCAGGTATTCCTCGGTCGAGGAGAAATGCTGGGCAAGTACCAGCTGCCAGGGGGCACCGCGACGGATGAAGCCGAACAAGGCATCGACCTCGACGGGAGTGTACAGATCGTTGATCAGGCTCGGCGGCGCGACCGGTGTCATCGGATGCTGCTGTGTCGACGTGCCCATCGAAGTTCCTTCCATGTGTCGCTGCCCATCGGCCGGCGCGGCGAATGCGAACCAACGGCAGGCTCGCAGGGTCTACGGGCGGTCTCAGGCCGGTTCTGCTGCGACCGGCAGACGCTGGACCAGTTCGAGGCGATGTCCTTCGAGGTCCTCGACGAACGCGACCACGATGCCGAATTCGGGCATTTCCTTCGGCGGGACGGCCACGGTACCTCCGGCCTTTTCCGCGGCGCGGACCACTGCCTCGACATCGTCCACATTGAAGCCCAGTACCGCTTCTCCCGGACTGGGTGCAGGGCGATTCAGATAGTGAAGAAGCACCAGCGCGGGATCGCCACCGTGCGCCGACGTCATGATGATCTCTTCGAGAGAGTCGTCTCCCTCACCGGTGCGGACGCGATACTTCTCCATCATTCCGAGTACCGATGAATAGAAGCCGAACTGCGCTTCGGTGTTCTCGACGAGAATCTTGCTGAAACGGAAAACTGCTGCCTCTGCAACCATGCGACCTCCCGAATCTGTTCCCCCAGCGGACGTTACCGGCGTATTGCGAAGGCGCTGAGCGAAGTTCCCGCTCAGCGGAAGAGTGATCGGCCCTTATCGGAACCGCACGTCCTCGGGAGCCCAGCAGGCGCGCATACTCGAGATGCGGGCCTGTTCATCGAATGTCATCACATCGATCGGTTCGCTGGTCACTGCGTTGTCAGCGGTCTCGGTGGTTACCCGAAGTCGCCATGCTGTTCTCCTGATTTCATCGACGCCGTAGACAACCAGCTTGCAGGCCACGCTGCCGTGCGCCTTCCCGCCCAGCGGGAGGGCACTCGAATTCCGGCGATCGGGCGACGAGCCCGTCTGTGTCCTTCCGGTTCGGGGAGGATCGCGTCGCAATTACTCGGCCGGGGGCGGAAGCAGCTTCTTCGCCGACTC
Organism: Nocardia cerradoensis NBRC 101014; assembly: GCF_000308535.1. Taxonomy (GTDB): domain Bacteria; phylum Actinomycetota; class Actinomycetes; order Mycobacteriales; family Mycobacteriaceae; genus Nocardia; species Nocardia cerradoensis. Next base: position 54,075 of record NZ_BAFW01000130.1, read on the forward strand.
GCGGGACTCCATCAGCAGCTCCGCGCGGTTGGGGCCACTGTTCTTCTCCGCTGCCGCCTCCCACTCCTTGACCACCATGACGGGACCGTTGGCCAGATTCGCCAGGCCCTGCGCTGCCACGTCTCGAGGTTCGGAGATCAGCAGGCCGGGGGCGTCCATCCTGAGCCCCGCCCGCGCCATTGCCGGGGTCCGGGTGAGCCCCAACACCAACTCGAGAACATCGACGTTGTAATCCTGCATCTCGAGCCACAAGCCTTCGGCGAAGATCCGACAGAACGCCTTGACCGCTGAATAGATGCTGATCTGTGCCGATCCGAGGAAGCCGCTGAGCGAGCCCGCCAACAGGATTCCACCGCGGCGCCGCTCGCGCATGAGAGCACCGAAGTGCTGCACCAGTTTCAGCTGGGCGGTGATATTCAGATCGATGACGGCCTGGAAGCGATCGAGGTCACCGGTGACGAATTCGTGGCCGTAGGTATTGGCGCCCGCGTTGTAGATGAACAGTCCGACAACCAGGTCGTCGGTGACCTGCCGGATGCGTTCGAACGCATCCGCGGAGAGCAGGTCGACCGACAGCGTGCGCACCGTGACGCCATAGGCGCGGCACTTCTCAGCGGTCGCCTCCAGGGGAGCTTCCTTGCGCGCCAGGAGCACCAGGTTCAGGCCCTGCTCCGCGAGTTGAGCGGCGAATTCCGCACCGACTCCTTCGGATCCACCGGCGATGACAGCCCACGGCCCGTATTTCTCGGTGTCCACCTGTTCCTCCTTGTCGCCGACAAGAGGCGGGCTTCGCGTTTGCCGCCACGCTCGTGTCGCATCACTGTGCGGGTGCTGCGCCGGACGACGAGAAGTCGCTGCCCGGGCCGCATGGTTGCTACACGCCCCTGAGGTGCTCCGACTCGTATCAGGCCCTGTTCGGTTCGCATCCCGGTCGGTCCGGAGCCCAAGATTAGGTTCCGCAGCCACTTCTGCTCGGCCACTTCCCACTCAGCGGTGCGGTAATCATTCGTAGCCTGCACGGACCCCCGCCCACTGCGGCGCTCTGCCCGAACCTCCTGCTGGACAACGTAGTTGGTGGAGCGCCGCAGAGTATGGGGCTTCCAGCTCCGACGATTGGAGGAGCGGGTGCCCGGCGGCCGAACCGCAGGGCACCCGCCGCCGGCGTCACAGCGCCGCTTGCCCGACCTCGGCCTCGTCGAGATGTCTGATCCGTGGAATCAGCGCGACCGCGAGCAGTGATACCACGGCGAGCCCGACGACCACGTAATAGGCATGAACGAAACCGGACTCGCGATAGAACTGCGTGCCCTGCATGACCACACCACCACGGGCCATCACCACGAACAACACCTGAGTCACCACGGTGGTGACGATGCCTTGCATCATGCCCTGCATGCCGTTGGCCAGCGCCTGTTCGTGCGGTCGCACCGCCTCGATGATCATCACCGGCCCCAGCGCCGCCGCGATGCCGGTGCCGATCGCGGCGACCACCCCGACCACTGCCAGTTGTTTCGGTGAATGGTGATAGTGCGCGATGAGCGCGTATCCGGCAGCCGCGAAAAC
>NZ_BAFW01000129.1 GCF_000308535.1 Nocardia cerradoensis NBRC 101014
GCTCGGGCCCGGGATTGAGCAGCCGCCGCACCGGTATCGCGGCGGGGGCGAGGACAGCTCCGGCGGCGAATCGGGCGCGTCTGCCGCTGCGGCATTCCAGCTCCAGTTCGCCGCGAGTCACCACGACCAGGGTGTCGGCCCAGTCGGCGGCCACGTAGTCGAGCGCCTCCCCCGGCTGCAGCACCACGCTCCAGCGCCGCACGCGCCGAGCGTCCATCAGGTCTGCGACGGCAACGCGGGCGGCAGCGCGAACGCGGCGAACAACTCCGGCTGATGGAACAGGGCGATCTCGGCGAGCGCATCGCCGTCGACGGTCAGCACCCCGATCGCGAACGCCTCGAACGTGTCCGCGCCGGGCTCGCGCCAGTACAGCCCGAACGCCGGTTGCCGGTTGGCGCCCGTCGGCCGTAGCCGCCAGCCGCTGCCCATCTCGCCGAAGACGTGGTCGGCGAAGAATGTGCCGATGTCGCGGCGACCGGCGAACCACACCGTGCCCGGCGGCATGATCAGCGTCGCGTCGTCGCGCAGCAGGGCGACGAGCGCGGTCGGATCGGCGCTCTCCCACGCGCCGATCAGCTTCGCCAGCGCCCGGCGTTCGGCCGCCGTCGACACCGGATGCCATCGATCTCGTTGTGCGGGAAGATGTTCCGACAGGGTGGCATGGGCACGCTGCAGCGCGCTGTTGACCGCCGCCCGGCTGACCCCCAGCGCGGCGGCGGTGTCGGCGACCGACCAGTCCAGCGTGTCTCGAAGGATGAGCACGGCGCGCTGACGCGCGGGCAGCCGCTGGATCGCGGCCAGGAACGCCAGCTCGATCGTCTCCCGCGCGGTGACGACCGCCTCCGGTTCTTCTCCCGCGGCGGCGACGTCCAGCAACCGATCGGGATACGGCTGCAGCCACGGCACATCCACCGTGCCCAGCTCGTAGCGGTGCGGGTCAGCCGGGCCGGCCAGATCGGCCGGCCACGCCCGCGCCTTGCGCCGCCGCAGCGCGTCCAGGCAGGCATGGGTCGCGATCCCGTACAACCACGCGCGCAGCGAGGCGCGCCCGGCATAGGTGTCCAGCCGCGACCACGCCCGCACCAGCGTCTCCTGCACGGCGTCCTCGGCGTCTTCCACCGAGCCGAGCATGCGATAGCAATGCACCTGCAGCTCCCGCCGCACCGGCTCGACCAGATGCGCGAACGCGACCTGGTCGCCGTCGCGCGCTGCCTCGACTCGCTGATCCATATCTGTATGACGCATCCGGGACCGATCAGTCATCGGTCTCCCGAAAACGATGCTCCACGAGTTCCAGGGCTTTCATGTCCGACGAAGACCGCCGCGCCGCCCGCGGGCGGAACCCGGTGGGGGAACCCCTATCCCGGAGCGCGCGTCGACGCGAAGACGAAATCGACTGAGCCGCGCAGCCACTCGGACAAACGACCAGGTGAGCGGTGGCGCCCTGTGTCCGATACCTCACGATCCGAATCGGCCGCTTCCGGTTTAGCCGCGCCAGACAGCGGTCATTCTCGGAAGGACGTACTCGGCTCTATACGCAGGGTCGGTTCGTTGTGTGTCGGTATGAAGAGGTTCACGCCATCCATGGCTTTCATCCCCACTGGCCGCAACGACAGCGATCCAACCGCCCACCTCGCGGTGCGGAATGCGCTGTCGCAGGCCTTCGAACTGGTCGACGCGATGCTGCGGTCCGATTGCGCGGAACCGCAATCCGCTAGCGGCGATGCGGTATCCGTCACCCCGCAGCGAGCGGCGGGCGACGGCATCGTCCCGTTCACGCGCGGCGCCGGACTGCTCCAGCGTGTCGAGCGAGCGGTGCAGCGCTGCATCGGCCATACCCAGCTGCGCAGCATCGTCGCGGTGACCGGCCCGGCGCAGCATGTGCCGGATGCCGTGGCCGACCATGTCGAAGCAGTGGTCGCCGACACCGCCTCGGCGGCCGCCGCCCGAGCGGGCGTCGCCGCGATCGTCGTCACCGTCACCGTGGCCGACGTGCTCACCGTCACCATCGACACCCTCGACCCCACCGGCACCACCACGGCCGACGCACTGCCGACGGCCGTGGTGTCGACCGTGCACGCGCGCGCCCGCGAGGTCGGCGGCTGCTGCCGGGTCTTCCCCGGTGGCCGGGTCTCCTGGACGGCGCCACTGCCACCCCACGGCAAGGACGCGATCGCCGACTACCCGATCAGGTTCTGAGGCGACCGGAGCCGCCGCGGTCAGTGCGGTAGTTGCCGGTGGGTGATCGTGTCGCGCAGTTGGTCGCGTTCGGCGGTCAAGGCGGTGTTGTGGGCGCGCAGCGCGCTGTTGTCGTCTTCGAGATCGAGGATCCGCGCGATGGCCGACAGATGGATCCCCTGCCGGGTCAGAGCGGTGATGCGCTGGAGCCGGGCCAGGTCGTCGCCGCTGTAGCGCCGGGTCCCGCCCGCGCTGCGGGCGGGCGTGATCAGGCCGTGTTGCTCGTAGAGGCGCAGGGTGTGGATTTCGATGCCGGCCAGCTCGGCAGCGACCGATATCGGGTACACCGCCTGACCCGACCCCGGCAGATGTCCCTCGCGCCGATCCGAACCCATCCTGCTCCCTTCTCCGTGCGCAACCAGTTTATCTCCCACAGCTTCTTGCACTCTCCTCACCAGAGTGCTAAATAAATCTGTGTCAGGTAACAGAGGTTATCTGAGGTTCCTTCGAGTGATATAAGGAGTGAACTGGAGGTGGCGACCATGCTGATGCGCACCGATCCGTTTCGCGATCTGGACCGTTCGACGCAGCAGGTGTTCGGCACGCAGGCTCGACCGGTAGCGATGCCGATGGACGCCTGGCGCGAAGGTGACGAGTTCGTGGTGGAGTTCGATCTGCCCGGCATCGACCCCGATTCGCTGGATGTGGATATCGAACGCAACGTGGTCACGGTGCGGGCCTCGCGCCCCGGAATCGACTCGGGCAGGTCGATGATCGCGGCCGAACGCGTCCGCGGGGTATTCCGGCGACAGGTGATGCTGGGCGACAGCCTCGACACCGATCACATCCGCGCCGACTACCGCGACGGCGTACTCCGGTTGCGAATCCCGGTGGCGGACAAGGCCAAACCACGCAAGATCAGCGTGGACCGGGTCGACAACGACCGGCAGGCGATCACGGCCTGACCAGAACTGTGTATCCACGGGTGGGCCCGGTCAGCTGCGGCTTCCGGGCCCATCCGGCCCCTTTTCCGATCCGCACCGGCGCGCCCGCGCCGGTGATCGCTCGCAGAAGGAGTCCGTGATGACCGCATTTCCCGCAGGCAGCGACGCCGACCACGCCGAACAGCAGGCCATGGCCGACATCCGCGACCACGACACCGGCCCGGACTTCACCAGGGTGCATCCCCTGGCCGAACGCATTCGCGACGCTTTCGACACCGCCGACCGTATCGATCAGTCCTGGACTCTCCCCCATGCCGATGACGACTACGACTGCCTCGCCTACTGACCACACGTCGCCACACCATCCAGGGCGGCCCGAGACGGCGGAAGCGGTCGTGCACTGGCCCGACCCCAGCCCACTGCAATCGTGGTGGGACACCGTCATGCGGCCCGCCCGCCGAGCCTCGGCCGACGCCGAAAGGAGGGAGCTCTCATGCCGATAGCGCTCACCCTGACCGGCGGCGCCGGCATCGCCGCGACCGTCGCCGTCGCCTACGTCACCGTCGCGGCGACCTACTGGTGGGAGATGCGCGCTTCCGGGCCCGGCTCCGGCGCGGACTCAGCGCACGACAACGACGGTGAGGACCGGCGCGGTCTTCGCATTCGATCGAGGCGCCCTGCGGCAGCGCATCGACAGGGCCGCGAATAACCGTCGAACCGCCGCTGCGCTGGCTATGCTCGGTTCGACCGTGGCGTCGGCGAGTTCGGGGCGGTCGTCGGCACCGTGAGAATCGCGAGTGACCGAGGAGTCCCGGTGACCGTCATCCACAACCTGCCCGCGCACGTGCTGTTCGTTCATTTCATCGTGGTCCTGGTGCCGTTGACCGCGATCCTGGAAATCGTGTGCGCGGTCTGGCCGGCCGCGCGCCGCGGCCTGCTGGTGTGGCTGACGCTGGTGCTGGCGGTGATCGTCATGGTGCTGACGCCGATCACCATTCACGCCGGACAGTGGCTGTACAACCTGCGCCGCAATCCCGACGAGATCCTGCGCGAACACGCCGAACGTGGCGAGACGATGCTCTACTTCGCCATCGCGCTACTGGTCGTCGCGGTGGCGTTGACCGGCCTGCACCTCGCCGAACGCCGCGGCGCCGATCTGCGCGCGCTCGCCACGGTGGGTGTCGCGGTCCTCGCCGTGGTCGTCGGCATCGCATCGATCGTGCAGACCTACCGCGTCGGCGATGCCGGGTCGCAATCGGTGTGGGGCGACGAGATCGCACGCCTGCAGAAGAACCGCGGCGACTGAGCGACGCCGCGATCCTCATCACAGATCGGGCCGGATGACGCCTGTCCGGGATACCTTGTTATCGAATAACAACTGTTAGTGACTAACAGTTGTGAGCCGAGCAACTTTTCCCGGATTGGAGTGTGTGATGGCGGCGTGGTTGTACCGGCTCGGCCGGTTCTCGTTTCGTCACAAGTGGTGGGTGATCGCCACCTGGGTGATCGCCGCGGTGACGGTGGCCGGGCTGGTCGGCGCGCTGAATCCCAAGTTCGCAAAGGATTTCGATCTGCCCGGCACGGATTCGGGCACGGCGACCAACCAGGTGGAGAAGTACTTCCCCCAGGTCATGGAGCAGCAGAAGCATGCCTCGACCAGCATCCTGGTCGCCGCCGACGACGGGATCGCCAACCATACGGCCCAGATCGACGCGCTGGTGGCCGACCTGAAGACGCTGCCGGAGGTGGCGGATCCGCAGACGGTGGTCGATCCGGTCCTCGCGGCCCAGGTGAATCCGGCGATCGCCGCATCGGTGGTGGGCGACAACGGCAAGGTCGGATTGATCCAGGTGCGCCAGAACATCGAGATCATGGACCTGAAGGTGGAACAGAAACACCAGCTGCAGGACATCCTCGCCAAGCACGACGGGCACGGGCTGCAGGTGGAGGCGACCGGCTCGCTGATGCAGGTCATGGAGACCGGCGGCAAGGCCGAAATGATCGGCTTCGCCATCGCTTTCGTGGTGATGATCGTCGCCTTCGGCGCGCTGGTCGCCGCGTTCATCCCACTGGTGACCGGTCTGGTCGGGGTATTGATCACGATCCTGCTGGTCACCTTGAGCGCGAAGTTCCTGAGCGTGAACGAGACCGCGACCGGCATCGTGACCATGCTCGGCATCGCCGTCTCGATCGACTACGCGCTGTTCATCGTCTCGCGCTACCGCAGTGAGGTGAAGCGCGGCGGCACACGCGCCGAAGCCGCCGGACGCGCGGTCGGCACCGCGGGTTCCGCGGTGGTGTTCGCCGGACTGACCGTGGTCATCGCCGTGGTGGCGTTGATGGTGATCGGTATCCCGCTGATCACGCAGATGGGCGCCGGCGCGGCTGTGGCGGTGGCGATCGCGGTCCTCGCCGCGCTGACGCTGATTCCGGCGCTGCTCGGCGCGGTCGGACGGTTCGCCTTCACACCGCGCATCCCGTGGATCAGGCACGCCGAACAGTCCGAGACCGTCGACACCAACGGGGTGCGGTTCGGGCGCGCGGTGGTGCGCCGGCCGCTGCCGTTCATCGTGGCCGGGCTGGCCGTGCTGGTGCTGGCGGCGCTGCCGATGAGCAAACTCGAACTCGGCCTGTCGATGTCGAGTCCGGACGAAGCACGGGCAATGGCGTTGCTGGAGCGCGGTTTCGGCAAAGGCGTCAACGGGCCGTTGCTCGTGATGGTGCACGACAGCGGCGGTGACGTGAGCCGCGCGGCCGACGATGCCGTCGCCCACATCAAGACCCTCCCCGATGTCGCCAACGCGGGCACCCTGACCTGGGTCGGCAACGGTACCGCGCAACCGAATTCCGGCGCGAACACCGCGCTGATCATGGTCACGCCGAACAGCGGCCCGGCCGAGCAGGCCACCCACGATCTGATGGAACAGATTCGCGACTACGCGCCGTCCGTTGCGCACGACGGTGCGGAACTGCACGTCGGCGGGCAGACGGCGATCATGTCGGATCTGTCGGCCAAACTCGACAAGGCACTGATTCCCTACCTGATCGTCGTCGTCGGCCTGGCGTTCCTGATCATGATCGCGGTGTTCCGTTCCATCTGGGTGCCGCTGATCGGCACCGTCGGATTCGTGTTCTCGGTGCTGGCCACCTTCGGCGTGACGGTCGCGATCTTCCAGGAGGGCGCGCTCGGCCTGATCGACAACACTCAGCCGATCCTGTCGTTCCTGCCGATCTTCCTCATCGGCGTGGTGTTCGGACTCGCGATGGACTACCAGGTGTTCCTGGTGACCCGGATGCGGGAGGAATACATGCACGGCATGAGCGCCACCGACGCCATCATCGCCGGGTATCGGCACGGGGCCCGGGTGGTGACCTCCGCCGCGGTCATCATGATCAGTGTCTTCGCGGCATTCATGCTCGCCCCCGACACCACCTCGAAGATGCTCGGCTTCGCGCTGGCGATCGCAGTGTTCTTCGACGCCTTCATCATTCGCATGATCGTGGTGCCGGCGGTGATCGCACTGCTCGGCGACCGCGCCTGGGGTCTGCCGCGATGGCTCGATAGGCTCGTGCCCAACTTCGACATCGAAGGCGGCGCCGTCCGCAACCGGGGCATCGACGTCGAGGCGGAGGCCGTTCCCGCTGCCGAAGCCGTCGGCGCGAGGAGTTGACGAAGGCATCGAACGAAGGAGCCGGCATGACGTCGACCACCGCCCCGGGACAGAGCCCGGGGCGGCGGGTCGGGTTACGGGAGAAGCACAAGGCCCGCACCCGCACCGCCATCCGCGAGGCCGCGATGCGGCTGTTCGACCAGCAGGGATACACGCCCACCACGGTCGAACAGATCGCGCAGGAGGCCGACGTCTCACACACCACCTTCTTCCGCTACTTCACCTCGAAGGAACAGGTGGTCATCAGCGACGACCTCGCCGAGGAGCGCGAGGCCGCGATCGCCGCGCTGCCGAGCGGGCTCGGGCACTTCGATCTGCTGCGGGCCCTGCTGCGCGAAATCTATCGGATCAGCATGGCCGATCCGTGGGCGTCGAATCCGGATCGGATGCGGCTGATCCAGTCCGAACCCGCTCTGCAGACGGCCTTTCAGATCGAATCCGACCGCGCCCTCTTCGGCGGTGTCGCGTTCTTCGCCGACTACCTCGGCCTCGATCCGGACAACCCCCGCCTGCGCGTCTTCGTCTCCGCCGCACGCGGGGTGCTCATGCACATCGCCAACGACAGCGCCGATCCCCGCGACGAGGGGATGCTCACCACCTTGCTCGAGGCCGTCGATCTGCTCGAGCAGGGGCTGCCGCTGTAGCGCTCACCTGCCCGGGGCCGACATCATTCGTGCGCGGCGGGTGAGGGTCGCACCGATACCGTCCGCGGCCACCCGCACCGATGCCACATGACTTTCCGGATGGAATCGGTGCGAGGCGCCCGCGATGCTGATCGCCGCGACCACACTGTCGGCCTCGCGCACCGGCGCCGCCACACACACCAATCCCGGTGCCGATTCCTCGAATTCGTAGGCCACGCCCTCGGCGGCGATACGGTCGAGTTGCCTGCGCAACGTGCCGGGCAGCACGATCGTCCGGGGCGTATGGGCGGGTAGCGGGCCGGTCAGCACCCGGTCACGCAACGACCGATCCGCATGGGCGAGAAGCGTTTTCCCGATCGCCGTGCAATGCACCGGCATCCGCCCGCCGATCCGCGACGGCGCACTCGCCTGGCGCCGTCCGCCGATCTTGGTCAGATACACCACGTCCGTGCCGTCGAGGACGCCCAGATGCACGGTCTCGTGGATGCGCGCGTTCAGTTCCTCGAGAAACGGGATCGCGACCTCCAGCAGGCTGCGCTCCACGGACGCGCGCATGCCGAGTTCGAACAGGTGGCCGCCGAGGCGATAGCCGACCTCGGTCCGCTCCAGCAGCCGGACAGTGACCATATCCGACAGGACTCGATGCAGGGTTCCCTTCGGCAGCCCGGTGCGCCGGCCGATCTCGGCCAGGCTGAGGCCGCCGTCGTCGATCGAGAACGACTCGAGCACGGCCATGACCTTGCCCAGCACGGTGGATCCGTCCACCGGCCGTGCGCCGTTGCTCGCCGATTCCGCCGTTCTCACCTCGCCGAGCTTACCCGGCGTTCCGCTCAGCGGAACGAAACGCTGGTGCGGCCCTCCGCTCCGGCGCGAGAGTGAAGGCTCCCCGCTCCGACTACTCCAGGATCTTGGATGCCGACACCACGACTCGACGACCGAATCGCCGCGGCCACGACCGCCGCGGCGCACCGGCTCAGCACCGCGGCACGAACCGCCACCCCCTGCCGCCCCGTGCGTGACCTGATCGGGTCGGACGACGTCGCCGCCGCTTACGCGGTGCAGGCGCAGGCGACCGCCGAGCGCCTCGCCGCCGGCGCCACGATCGTCGGCCGCAAGATCGGCCTGACCTCACCGGCGGTGCAACAGCAACTCGGTGTCGACCAACCCGACTTCGGTGTGCTGTTCGACGACATGCACATCCGCGAGGACACGCCCATTCCCGCGAGCCGCCTGCTGCAACCGAAGGCCGAAGCCGAGGTCGCGTTCGTACTCGCTCACGACCTCGCCGACGGTCCGCTCGACGACGCCCAGGTGCGCGCCGCCGTCGACTACGCCGTGGCCGCACTGGAAATCGTCGACAGCCGAATCGCCGACTGGGACATCACCTTCGGCGATACCGTCGCCGACAACGGCTCCAGCGGACTGTTCGTGCTCGGAGCGCAGCGCCGCACCCTCGACGAATTCGAACCCGTCTCGACGCGGATGACCATGTCCATCGACGGGGTCGAAGTCTCCACCGGCACCGGCGCCGCCTGTCTGGGCGATCCCCTGCTCGCACTGGCGTGGCTGGCGCGCACCGCGCGGGAATTCGGCGAACCCCTGCGCGCGGGCCAGGTGATCCTGTCCGGCGCGCTCGGGCCGATGGCCGCGATCACCGCCCCCGCCACCGTCACGGCCGACATCTCCGGGCTCGGCTCGGTGACCGCCGTCTTCATCGAGGAGTGACACACATGAGCGACAACCGTGGCGCCGTCAAGGTCGCCGTCATCGGATCGGGCAATATCGGCACCGACTTGATGATCAAGGTCATCCGGCATTCGACCGTCCTGGAGATGGGCGCGATGGTCGGCATCGATCCGGAATCGGACGGTCTCGCCCGCGCCCGGCGGCTGGGCGTGCCCACCACCGCCGACGGCGTGCGGGGACTGCTACAGCTGCCGAACTTCGACGAGATCGAGGTGATCTTCGACGCGACCTCGGCCAAGGCGCACGCGGCCCACGCGGCGGTCCTCGAGCCGCTGGGCAAACGCCTGATCGACCTCACCCCGGCCGCGCTGGGACCGTTCGTCGTCCCGGCGGTGAACCTGGACGAACACCGGCACGCCGGCAACGTCAACATGGTCACCTGCGGCGGCCAGGCCACCATCCCGATCGTCGCCGCGGTCTCCCGCGTCGCACCGGTCCCCTACGCCGAGATCGTCGCGTCGATCGCCTCGAAATCCGCCGGGCCCGGGACGCGGGCGAATATCGACGAGTTCACCGAGACCACCGCGCATGCGGTACAGACCGTGGGCGGCGCGCGCCGGGGCAAGGCGATCATCATCCTCAATCCGGCCGAACCGCCGATGATCATGCGCGACACCGTGCTCTGCCTGACCGCGGCCCCGGATCCGGCCACCCATGCGGCGATCCGCGCTTCGATCGAGGAGATGATCGCGCAGGTCGCCACCTACGTCCCCGGCTACCGGCTCAAACAGCAGATCCAGATCACCCCGATTCCGGCCGACCAGCCGGTGCACACCCTGCAGCCCGCCGACGACGGGCCCGCACCCACGCATCAGGTGAGCGTCTTCCTGGAAGTGGAGGGCGCGGCGCACTACCTGCCCGCGTACGCGGGAAATCTCGACATCATGACCTCCGCGGCGATGCGCTTCGCCGAATCGGTCGCCGACACGATCGCCGCCCCGGCAGAACAGGGAGCCTCGCGATGACCACCCAACTGTTCATCCAAGACGTCACGCTCCGCGACGGCATGCACGCCGTGCGCCATCGCATCACCCCCGACGACGTCGGCACGATCGTGGCGGCGCTGGACGCGGCGGGCGTCGACGCCGTCGAGGTCGCCCACGGGGACGGACTCGCCGGCGGCAGCCTCAACTACGGCCCCGGCAGCAACACCGACTGGGAGTGGATCGAGGCCGCGGCCGACAACCTCACCCACGCCCGGTTGACGACCCTGCTGCTGCCCGGCATCGGCACCATCGAACATCTCGAGCAGGCCTACCGGCTGGGCGTCCGCTCGGTCCGCGTCGCCACCCACTGCACCGAGGCCGACGTCTCCGCCCAGCACATCGGCAAGGCGCGCGACCTCGGCATGGACGTCTCCGGCTTCCTGATGATGTCGCATATGGCCGAACCCGAGCAGCTCGCCGAACAGGCCAAGCTGATGGAAAGCTATGGCGCGCACTGCGTTTACGTCACCGACTCCGGTGGCCGGTTGACCCTGAACGGCGTGCGCGATCGCGTGCGCGCCTACCGTCGGGTGCTCGATCCGGCCACCGAGATCGGTATTCACGCGCACGAGAATCTCTCGCTGTCGGTCGCCAATTCCGTTGTCGCCGTGGAGGAAGGGGTCACCCGCGTCGACGCCTCACTCGCCGGGCACGGAGCCGGGGCGGGCAACTGCCCGATCGAACCGTTCGTCGCCGTCGCCGACCTGTACGGCTGGAAGCACAACTGCGACCTGTTCGCCCTGCAGGACGCCGCCGACGATCTGGTGCGGCCATTGCAGGATCGCCCGGTACGGGTGGACCGCGAAACCCTCACCCTGGGATACGCCGGCGTATATTCGTCATTCCTGCGCCACGCCGAGGCGGCCGCGCAACGCTACGGATTGGACGCGCGCACCATCCTGCTCGAGGTCGGCCGGCGCGGACTGGTCGGCGGGCAGGAGGACCTCATCGTGGACATCGCCCTGGACCTGCTGGGCGAATCCAGCGCCGCGACCGCCTGAACACCGAAGGGCCACCGAGTAATTCGTACTCGGTGGCCCTTCGGTTTCGGTGATCCGCGCTCAGTTTCCGGCGACGAAGCCGGTGACGAGGCGGTTGAATTCGTCGGCGTGTTCGATCATCGCCCAGTGACCGCAGCGGTTGAGCAGCACCGCCCGGCTGTCGGGGATGTGCGCCAAGAGCAACAGGGTGTTCTCGTAGGACACCACCCGATCGTCCTTGCCGTGGATGAGCAGGGTGGGAGCCGAGATGTCGGCCAGCCTCGAGCGATCGACCCACTCCGGAATCGGTGTGCCGGCGGCCAATCCCGCCACATAGTTGTGCAGATGTTCCGGGCGGGCCAGCGCGGCATCGGAACGGGCCTGCACGAGTTCGGGCGTCGCGAAGCGCGCTTTGTCGAAGGTCATCACCTCCACCAGGCGGCGCATATTCTCCGGGGACGGATCGCGGTAGGCCGAGATCAGCACCTTCAGCCCCTCGGAGGGTCCGTCGCCCGCACCGAAGAGGGTGGGGCCCTTGCCGATCGGCGGTCCCATTGTGATCAGATGGGTGACCCGCTCCGGATGGTGGATCGCCAGCCGCAGCGAGGTGTGCCCGCCCATCGAATTGCCCACGAAGGCAGCCCTTTCGACACCGACCGCGTCCAGGAACTGCACCGCGGCGTCGACGTGGTCGAGCCGGTCGACGGTCGCCGCGTCCGACTCACCCCAGCCGGGCATATCGACCGCGTAGACGTGGAAGCGTTCGGCCAGCGCGGGGATGTTTCCGGAGAAGTTGGACCAGCCGGTCGCTCCCGGCCCGCTGCCGTGCAACAGCACGATCGGCGCGGCGTCGACGGGCCCGGCCTCGTAGTAGCGCAGTTTCCAGTCCGGGGTGGTGACCGTGCGGGCGGCCGAATCCTGGGTGATCGTCATCAGTGGGTCATCTCCTCGTGTGCGATATTCGTGAACGGCGCGCGGCCGAGCAGATCGTGGACGACCTCGGGCGCGCGGTGGCCCCAGCTGTGCAGCCGGTCGAGGGTGCGCACCTGCCACGTGTCGTCGTCGATGAGCAGTCCGCCCCAGCCGAATTCGACGGAGAAACCGGACGGTGTGCGGACGTAGAAGCTGAACATGTTGTCGTTCGGGTGCATCCCCAGCGTCATCTCGAACGGCTGCGCGGCGTCGAGGCAGCGGTCGTAGGCCGTGCCCACATCGCGAATGTCGCTCACCTCGATCATGAAGTGGTGGGTTCGCTTCGGATGCGGCATCGCGCCGAACGCGACCGAGTGGTGGCGTGGATTGCAGTGCAGGAAGATCAGGTCCGCGAAGACGCCGGGCGCCAGTTCCTCGACGATGGTGTCGCTGACGCGAAAGCCGAGCAGGCCCTCGTAGAACGCCATGTAATCGGCCCGCTCGACTCCTCGGGCGAGCAGGACCTGATGTCCCGCGCCACCGGTGCCGGTGACGAACGAACCCAGTAATACCTCGGATCGGAACGGCGTCGGCGCGTCGGCGAATCCGGTGACCAGCTCGATGCGGTTGCCCATCGGGTCGGTGGTCAGCACGACCCGGTCGACGTGACGGGAATCGGCAAGTGCGGCATCGCCTTCGCTGACCTCCACACCGGCTGCCCGCAGCGTCGCGACCAGCCGGTCGAGTGACTCCTCGGAGTCGACCTCGTAGCCGGAAACGGCCAGATCGTCGGCGGCGCCACGCTCGATACGCCAGCGGAAGGCCCGCTGGTCGGTGCGCAGTGCGAGACTGTCGGCATCCTCGGCGGCGAGTTGCATACCGAGCAGATCGCAGGCGAAATGCCGCCAGGCGGCCAGATCACTCGCCTCGTAGACGACATAGGCGAGTTCTTTCACTCCGGTCATCGTGAATACTCCTGATCCGAAAGGCTTTTCAGCACGTGGGGGCGGCGAGGCCGTGGACGTCGTCGGCCGCCACGAAGCGGTCGGGGCGCAGCGCGACGGCGCGGCTGCCGTACCGCTGCAGCCAGGGGCGCAGCACGTCGTCGAGGTCGACGAGGTCGTCGCGGCCGCGGGTGTGGGCGGTGCGCGGGCGAACGGCGACGTAGCGGGCGCCGAGCGCATCCCAGCCGGCCTTCTCCTCGGGGGTGAGCAGGTCGGCCGGGTCGAGATCGTCGCCGAGCAGCACGAAGCCGTCACCGAGCAGGTCGTCGAGGCGGGTCATGCGCCCGGCCGTATCGCCGACGATCGGCTGGGGCACCATCCGGCCGATGATGCTGGCGTCGGCGACCTCGCCGCGGATCCATCCCGCGGTGAGAGTGGGCGGGGCGGTCAGTGGCGGTTCGAACGGGGTCACCAGGCCCTCGGGGACGGTGTTCATCGCGTCGACTTCGGCCTGGGTGGCCTCCTGTTTGATGACGCGGCCCAGTTGCACGGCGAGGTCCGTGTAGAAGGTCACGTTGGGCCGGCGCTCGGCCTCGTAGGTGTCGAGCCAGCTGTCCGGCAGCGCCCCCCGCAAGACCCGGCCGAGCTTCCAGCCCAGGTTGTGCGCGTCCCGCATTCCGGTCTGCATGCCGGCCCCGGCCCATGGCGGCATCAGGTGCGCGGCATCACCCACCAGGAAGATTCGCCCGTTGCGCCAGGTGTCGGCCATCCGGACGTGGTGGCGGTAGAACGCGTACCGGTGGATGTCGACGTCGTCCTCGGAGACCCCGATCGCCTCGAGTAGCGGCCAGACCTCGGCCGCGGTCGGGAAATCCGCCTCGGTCTCGCCGTGCATGAGGGGCAGCTCCCAGCGGTGATTGCCGCCCGAGAGCGCGATGTCGACCACCGGGCGTTTGCGATCGGTCCAGAAGGTGAGCACGTCACGGTCGGGCCACCAGCGCCGCACCGCGCAGTCGACGACGATCCAGAGCGTATCGGCGGTATCGCCGTCCAAATTCGCGCCGATCCAGCCGCGGGTTCGGGAAGAGCCGCCGTCGGCGCCGATGGCGTAGCGGGCGCGGCAGGTGCGGATCTGCCCGGTTTCGGGATCGGTGGTCGTGACGGTCACGCCCGTCTCGTCCTGCTCGATCCCGGTCACCTCAGTGCCGTACCGGACCGACAGCCGATCGCCGTATTCCGCTCCGGCCGAACGCAATTCGGCCTCCATGGTCGGTTGATAGATGTTGTAGAACCGCGGTCCGGGCCCGAGGGTGCTCGGCGGATGCTCGATCCGCATCACCTCTTCGCCGCTGTAGGTGACCCAGCGCAGCATCCGCTGCGGGTCGATCACCTTGTCGATGCGCTCGTCGATGCCGAGGCTCTGGAAGATGCGCATCGTCCAGTCGTTGATCGTGACGGCGCGCGCCCGCGGGTAGATGTCGCGGTCGCGCTCGAAGGCCACGACCGAGGCGCCCTGCCGGGCGAGGGTCAGCGCGGCGATCACGCCGGACGGGCCGTATCCGATGATCGCGACGTCGGCGTCGAAATCCTGACTCATGCGGGTCTCCCGAGTTCCCGACCGATCACTTTCGGACCGATCGTTCCATTCCTTGCAGCCAGGGTCACATGTGACCGCGGACACTGCCAGCGGATTCCGCAGTGCAGAACGGGCCCGAGCGGCGGCGCTCGCCCGGGGAGGTGCTCCTAGGCTGGCGCGCATGGAGTCCACGCAGCCTCGCGCCCCGATCGCCCCACCGGCCGGCAATCGGCGCGGGCGACGTTCGCGCGCGGAGATCCTCGACGCCGCCTCCCGGCTGATGGCCGAACGCGGCTACGCCGCGACCACCATCTCGGTGCTGAGCGCGGAAACCGGACTACCGAAAAGCGCGATCTACCACCACTTCCACTCCAAGGGCGGCCTGCTGTCGGCGGTGATGGCGCACGGCGCCTACGACTTCTACCGCGCGATGGCGCAGGCACAGGCGACACCTCCGGAAGGCGGCACCGCCCGCGAGCGGCTGGGCTGGTTCCTCGAGCGCACCGAGGAGGTGTTCATGACCAAGGCCGACTTCCTGCGGTTGCATCTGATCCTGCTCATGAGCGCCGAGGCGGCCGATGCCGAGGTGGGTTCGATGATCGAGCAGGTCCGCACCGACGGCCGCAGACATATGAACCGCATGATCGCCCAGTCCTTCATCGCCGAGGGAGACGAGATCGCGCAGGCGGTCGCCGACGAACTCGACTACTTCGGTATGGCGGGCTTCGACGGCGCCTTCATCGCGTGGCAGGCCGACCCTGCCCACGGTCTCACCGGGCAGCTCGCACAACTCGCCGACGCACTCGCCGCACTGGGCGCGGGAATCGTCGCGAGCCGGCGCGGCTGATCTCGGCCGCCGTCACGCCAAGTCGCGTCCCAGATCCGCGGCCGCGGAGCGAAGTACGGCGACATAGCGCGGCAGCGATCGCTTCTCGTAGCGGACACTCGGCATCGAGACCGACAATGCCGCGACGGCGGCGCCACTGCCGTCACGCACCGCGACCCCGACCGCGACCACGCCCCGTTCGGAACGGCCGTCGTTGACCGCGAACTCGTTGTGGCGGATCTTCTCCAGCTCGGCGCTCAGCTGCCCCAGGTCGGGCGGCGGTTCGGGCCGTTCGGTGAAGCGTTCGGGCGCATACAGGGCCGCGAGCTCCGCCGGCGACACCTCGGCGAGCAGCACCATCCCGCCGGAGGTGCGCTGTGCGGGAAACACCATTCCCTCCCGGCTTCCCACCCGCAACGCCTGACCGCACTCGACACTGGCGACGAACCGCACGGTGTCGGCGGTCCGGACGGTCAGATTGGCCGACTCGCCGAGCTGATCGACGATGCGCCGCAACTGCGGCAGCGCGGCCGCGCGCAGCCGGGATGCCGCCGACCGGGAATGCGCGGCGAGCTCGAGCAGCGGACCGACCCGATAGGCCCGGTCGGAGTCCTGCACCGCGAAGTCGCGATACACCAGCATCTGCAGCAGACGATGCGCGGTCGAGGGAGCCACCCCGATCCGCTCCGCCACCTGCGACACGGTCAGCGCGCCCTCCAACTGCAGCATGGCGGCGATCCGGAGCGCGTTGTCGACGCTGGTGACGGCGTAGGCCGGCGGGGCCTTGAACGGCTGGCCCAACTCGTCCACCTCGCTTCTGTACCGCAGAAAGATGCGTTCTCCACATCGGAACAGGCTCCACGATAGCTGCGGGGTGAGGGATCCCGTCTTCACCGTGCGCCGGAGAGGCTGCGCAGCGCGGGACCGCCGGTCGCCCGACAGCGGTCCCACGCGCCGAGCGACGGTCAATGAGATTGCACGCCAACGCTTTCGATGCTCAGCGGGTACACGCGGTCCTCGACGTGTTCGCCCTCGTCCGGCGCGACAGTGGGCTGTCCCGGCTCGGTCGGGCGGCGGGATGGCAGGAGCGCGCCGGCGGCGGTCGCGGTCGCCGCCGAGGTGAGCGCGGTGGCCCAGCCGACGGGCCCGAGGGGGCGGCAACCGAAATACGTCGACAGTCCGGGGGTCATCACGACCGTGCCCAGGAAGGCCGCGCTGCCGGCCGCGGTGAGCCAGACCTGCGGGCTGTGGCGGGCGGCCAGGACCGTCTGCCCGAGCTGTGTGCCCACCAGCGCGACCAGGGCGACCGTCGCCGCCCGGCGTTCGGTACCGGTCCAGCGGGCGATCGACCACGCCACGGTCGAGGCGGCGGCGGTGGTGGAACCGCGGATCACGATCGTGCGGCGCAGATCCGCGGCGATATCGGTGCGCGGCCGCGCGGCCAGCTGTTCGGCGAGCAGGTCGGCGCGTTCCTGATGGCCGGTGGGCTCCTCGTCGCCGGACCGCTCGGTCGACAGCGCCACAGCCATCGCCGGGAACATGTCGGTGAGCATGTTGACCAGCAGGAACTGCCTGGTGCCCAACGGGGCCCGGCCCGCGAGCGCGGTGCCCAGGACCGTGAACGCCACCTCACCGGCATTGCCGCCGACCAGGATGCCGACCGCATCGCTGACGCGCCGCCACATGCCGCGCCCCTCGATCAGCGCATGCAACAGCACCAGCGGGTCGGGATCGGTCAGCACCAGATCGGCGGCGTTGCGCGCGGCGGTCGATCCCTGCGCGGTGAGTCCGATGCCGACGTCGGCGGTGCGGATCGCGGCCGCGTCGTTGCCGCCGTCACCGGCCATCGCCACCACCTCGCCGCGCCGCTGCAGGGTGGTGACGATGCGAACCTTCTGCTGCGGGCTCACGCGCGCGAAGACGCTGCTGCGCGCGATGAGCTCCGACTGCGCGGCATCGTCGAGTTCGGCCAGATCGCTTCCCGTCACCACCGGATCGGCGTCGATACCCAGATCGGCGGCGATCGCGGCGGCGGTGACGGGATGATCGCCGGTGATCATCCGCACACGAATGTCGTTGCGCTGCAACGCGCCGACGAGCGGGCGCGCCTGCGGACGCGCGGTATCGGCGAGCCCGATGAAACCGAGCAGGGTGAGCTTCTCGACCGCGCTCACCACATCCCCCGGCGCCGCGGACAGATCGCGGCGGGCGACGACCAGCACCCGCAGCCCGCGTTCGGCCATGCGATGAATCATGCGGTCGGCGGCGCGGCGATGGTCGGCGGACATCGGTTCGTCGTGATCGGCACCGTCGCGGCGGGTCCGGATCGCGGTGCAGCGGGCGAGCACGATCTCCGGGGCCCCCTTCACGATCAGCCGCCAGTGCCGCCGCCGCGTCTGCCCCAGCGTCGCGGCGTATCCGCGATTCGATTCGAAGGGCAGTTCCTCGACCGTATCCCAGCGCTCGTCGCGGTCGAGCCGTTCGGCGGCGTCGAGCACCGCCTGATCGGTGGCGTGCACGATCGGGCCGTCGTCCGGGTCGGGGCAGGCGTGGGCCGCGGCCCGCAGCAACCGGCGGGCGCGCGGGTCGTCGTCCTCGGGCGACCACTGATGCTCGAGGTCGGCCAGGGTGGTCAGCCGCAGGCGGCCGAAGGTGAGGGTTCCGGTCTTGTCGAAGCAGATGGTGTTCACCCGGCCCAGGGCCTCCACCGTCCGGCTGGCCCGCACCAGGAGGCCGTGGCGCGACAAGCGCCGGGCGACGGCCAGCTGCGCCACCGTCGCGACGAGCGGAAGTCCTTCCGGCACAGCGGCGGTCGCGACCGCGACCCCGTCGGCGATGGCCGCGCGGATGCGCTGGCCTCGCAACCATCCCAGCGCCGTGACCAGCGATCCGCCGCCCAGGGTCAGCGGCAGCGCCTGATCGCTGAGCGCACGCAGCTGCGCCTGCACTCCCCCGAGACGCGGCGGCACCGCGACCGCGGCGGCGCGGTTGGTCTCGGTATCGGACCCCACCGCGACCACTACGGCCACCGCGGCGCCGTTCACGATCGTGCTGGCCTCGTACACCATGCAGCGCCGGTGATTGAGATCCGCTCCGGGCGTGGCGGGACTGTCCTTGGGCACCGTGACCGATTCGCCGGTCAGGGCCGATTCGTCGACTTCCAGGTCTTCGGCTCGTAGCAGGCGCGCATCCGCCGGAACGACGTCGCCGGTGCGCAGCGCGATCACGTCACCGACCATCAGGGCGGTACCGGGCACCGATTCGCTCGGCGGCTCGGGATCGTGGTCGAGCGCGGTGCGCTCGACCCGGCGGCCGGTCAGCCGCTCGTGCGCGATCAGGTCGCGCAGCGCGTTCTCGGCGCGTTGGCGCTGCAACGCCGACACCACGGCATTGACCGCCACCACACCGGCCACCAGCGCCGCGTCACCGGGCGAGCCCAGCACGGCGGAGGCCGCCGCGCCGACACCGAGAATCGGGGTGAGCGGATCGGACAGTTCGCGGCGCACGGTGGCGAGGAAGCGCGTCGCCGGGGACAGCTGCGCGGGAATCCGGGTGAGCGGCGCGGTCCACGAGCGCGTGGGAGCCGGTTCGCCGCGTTCGGGCTCCGGCAACCGCGTCAGCACTTCGTCGGGTTCGAGACTGTGCCAGGGAACCAGCGGTGCGCCCGACTCCGGGAGCCGGCCGCGGGCGGCCTGCACGCCCGCCCACGTCCCCTGCATCAGGCCGCTGGCCTGCGCCGCGGTCACCGGCCACGCATCGCGTGTGCGGCCGGCGGCCAGGAGCAGGCCCGCGAGCGAACATGCCGAGAGCGCCAGGACGCGGCCGCGTTCGCTGACGTGGCGGGCGGGAGCCACCGTCAGCAGGACCCGCATGACCTGATCGAGATCGCCGCAGACCACATCGGCCGCCCACGGCATCGCCTCGACCTCGGCGGCGCTGATCCGGCTCACACCGATGGCGACGTCCGCGCAGTTCAGAGCCCCGGCGGAATCGGTGGCGACCAGCCCCACCGCATGTCCGTCGGACTGCAACCGGCGGACCAGTTCCGCCGCCGACCCCTCACGTTCGACGAATTCGTCCGCCAGAGAACGCAATTCGAACGCATCACGTTGTCCGCGCACCACCACCTTCAGGCCCGAGGCCCGGGCGGCGAGCATCAGTGTCCGCGCGCGCGGATCGAGTTCGCGGCCGACCAGGACCCGGCCCAGCACGTCCGTTCCGTCACAGACGTCGTACCAGCCGGGAATCGAGTCGCCGGGATTGCGGTCCGGGTCCGGTCGCAGCCGGAGGTCGCCGGTATCCGGCGTCGCCGCGGCGGTATCCGGTCCCGACCACAGCAGCCGCTGAGCGGCGTTCCACACCTGGGCCGTGGTCCACTCCGGCGCGGAATTCTCGGCATTCCCCGAGTCGGAATCGCGGGTTTCGGCATCGAGCACCAGCCGTCCGCTTCCGTACAGCACGGCGCCGTCGATCACCAGGGCACTCAAACGATCCAGCCGCCGCCACACCGAGGGATCCATCGTCAGCACACCGGACGTCGCCAGCAGCGTCGAGACGGTCGCCGCGAAACTCTCCCGGCTCGCTCGCGCGGCCTTCGGCGCCGCGAGCGACAACGCCCGGCCCACCGACGACAGGCCCTGTCCCGCGGCCACGGCGGCGGCTCCGGCGGCCGCGGCGGCCGAGGCCTCGTCCGCGCATCGCTCGACCGGGCCGGGCGGCAGTTCGACCGGACGCTCCCGGTGTGGCGGGGACTGCAGGATGTCGCGGGCCCGGCGGTGACCGTGTTCGACCTCCCACAACCGCCAACGGGCATGGCGCACACCGTGTTCGGTGACGGCCAACGTCCGATGCAGCGCGTCGACGAGGACGTTCGCGGGGCTGTCGCCGGCGGCCTGGGCCAGCGCGTTCGCGGTGGTGAGCAGCAGATCGGTGCGGGCCCGCCCGAGACGCTGTTCCAGCAGCCGCCGGATGCGGGGCTGGGAGTCGGCCAGCGCCACCAGCGACTGCAGCGTCTCCACGCCGTTGCGGCCGGGGATGGCCGCTCCGACGAAGGTGACGCCCGCGGAGAGCAGGTCCCCGGCCAGCGAAATCGCCGCCGAGACAACGGGTTCCAGATCGGCGGGATGTTCGGCACTCGGGTCCCAGGCGGTATCGGCGACGCCGGCGTCCTGCTCGGCGGCGGCGATCGCGTCGACCACTCCGGGCACCGCTCGATCGTCGCGGACCGCGGCGACCACATCCCCGGTCACCGCGTTCACCCGCATCCAGCGCACACCCGGCAGCGAACCCACTCGCCGGTGCACGGCGTCGGCAACCTTCTCGCTCCGCTCCGAACACAGGCCCCGCACTTCGACGACCACCCGATCCTCGACGGCGGCGATCCGTCTGCGGTCCCGGCGCAGCGCCGGGTTCAGCAACGACCGCACCTCGCGCTGCAACTGCCCGGCGACGTCGTCGGCGACCTCCGTCAGCCGCAGTGCGGTCTGCCCGGCGGACACCGCCCGCACGGGCAACCGCGCGGAGCCGCCGATGAGAGCCGTCCCCGTCCGGCCGACCCCCGACACCACACCGATCAACGCCTGAAACACCGGACCTCCAAGCCCGTACGAGTACCGTCGTCCGAGCTACTACCCAGGATTGCGGCGGCCAACCGCGAAACCGGCAGTCCGAGCGGGGTCGATTGTTTCCGCCGCCACCGCGCTGCGGTTACCGGCATGCGGCCACCGGCATCCGGTCGGCAACCTCGTGCGGGGCCGGTGCGGTGAACCATCCGGCCGTGTCGGCCGGCGACTGTTGCGCGGGGATCGGGTCGTGGAACCGGGCGCGTTCGAACGAGCCGTCGACGGTGAACGCGGCCCCGTCGAATCGGGCCGGTCCCGTGAAGCGGGCCGCGCCGAAGTCGGCATTGCCGCGAAACTGCGCGCTGTCGAAGTACGCCCCGCCACGAAATGCCGCCCGATGGAATCGAGCCTCGCCGGCGAAGACCGTCAGTGGAAATTGGGCGCTGCCGCGGAAGGTCGTTCCGTCGAACCGGGCCCGCGCGAATCGGGCCCCGAAGAATCTGGCGGAATCGGTGAACACCGCCTCCCGGAACCACGCGGTATCGAAGGCCGCATCCTGGAAATGGGTATCCGCGGAGAATGTCGCACCGTCGAATCGGGTGACGCCCGCCAGATTCGCGCCCTCGAACAACGCGGGGCCACCGAAAACCGCGTCGGTGAAATCGGCATCGTCGAGTTGCGCGTTGCGGAAATCGAATGTGGCGCGCGACCAGCTGCGCCGCCCGCCGCGGCGGAGGTGCTCGGCGATGACGGCCGTAATGGTCCGGCGGACCGTCCGGTCGTAGCCGCCGAGCCGTCCGGTCGTGCGGGGCAGTCGGAGATAACCGCAGAGTACGTCCACGCATTGCTGGCGCGGTGTGGATGCGGAGGCGTCGGCGATATCGGCCAGCGTGCGCACGGCCGACACTTGTGATCTTCCCTCACCGACGTAGAGTTGCGCCGCCGCGGAAACGAACATGTCGGCCAGTTGCCACGGCCACCGAAAACGCTTGCGCCGAAAATAATTTGCCGAATTCGCTGCGCTGTCGAGCATTGGATTCGCCGCCGCGGCCACCGGTGCCGGCCGGCGTTGTACGAGCACTACCATTCGAACCTCCTAAACGCCTGCAACGCCCAGAAAAGCTCTTCACTCGCTGTAACGACGGTATAACCGGTCGACATCCGCCATAACAATCGTCACCGAAAAGTAATCGAGCGGCTACGGCGCGCCGGTCGACCGGTGCGGGATCCGAACCCTCGCGATGCGGGACATCGCTGTCGGATAACCGTCCCGCCCACCCGCGTCGAGACCCCGGTTCCCGACCCGGAGCGCGATAAAATTCACCATGTCTCGACGTCTCATCCCGGAGTGACCAGCCATGGGCGCTCGACCGGAAGGCGATGCCACCGCCGCCTTCGACCCGTTGGCCGATCGGGCGGTCGACACTGCCCGCCACCCCGCCGGCACCGGCGAATCCACCGGAACGATCGGGCCGCAACCGGCCGCGCCGGGCACCGACCTCGAACCCGGCGATCGGATCGACGATTTCGATCTGCTGCTGGAATTGGGGCACGGCGCCTTCGCCAAGGTGTTCCTGGCGCGGCAGCGGTCGATGCAGCGCCTGGTGGCGGTGAAGATTTCCACCGACCACGGCACCGAACCCCAGACCCTCGCCCAGCTGGACCACGAATTCATCGTCCGCGTCTACGACCAGCGGGTGCTGCCGGAGGTGGGGCTGAAACTGCTGTATATGCAATACGTTCCGGGCGGGACGCTGGCTTCGGTGCTGCCGCGGGTCCGCGCGACGGCACCGGAGCGACGCAGCGGCCGGCTGTTGCTCGACGCCGTCGACGAGGCCTTGGAGGACAAGGGCGAGATCCCGACGTCGAGCAGTCGCGCACGGGAAGAGATCGCGGCCCTGTCCTGGCCGGAAACCGTGGCCTGGCTCGGACGCCGGCTCGCCGAAGCCCTCGCGTACGCCGAACGACGCGGTGTACTGCACCGCGACATCAAACCGGCGAACGTCCTGCTCGCCGCCGACGGCGCACCCAAGCTGGCCGATTTCAACATCAGTTTCAGCGACCACGTCGCGGGCAGCAGTCCGGTGGCGTATTTCGGCGGATCGCTGGCCTACATGTCGCCCGAACATCTCGAGGCCAGCCACCCGGAACTGCCCGGCACGGTGGACGACCTCGACACGCGCAGCGATATCTACGCCCTCGGGGTCATGTTGTGGGAGCTGCTGACGGGGCGGCGGCCGTTTGGCCCGACCGAGGCGAAGGATTCGCAGGGCTCGGTCGAGGAGCTGCTGGAGATGCGACGCCGCCCGATTGCACCGCCATTCCTCGACGACCTTCCCGCCGACTGCCCGGCCACGCTGCGCCGCGTGCTGCTGACCTGCCTGGCACCAGAGCGCACCGACCGCTGGAACAACGGCGCGGAACTGGCCCAGCAATTCGAGCTCTGTCTCGACCCTCGGGCCCGCGATCTGGTCGACGCACCGCCACACCGCCACCGGCCGCGCGGACCGCTGTGGCCGATACCGATTCTCGCGCTCGCGATCGCCGTGCCGAATCTGGCCGCCGCTTGGTACAACTACTACTACAATAGGACGTTGATCGTCGGCAAACTCACCCCCGAGGTGCAGCAGTCCTTCCACGATGTGGCCCAGGTGCTGTATCCGCTGGCCATCGTCGTGGCCACCCTGATGATCCTCTACACCGCGCGCCACCTCCTCGAGATATCCATCGGACTCCACAAGGGGCGTAGCTATCCCGACGCGGTCCTCACCGGGGCCCGCATCGATGCGCTGCGACTCCCCAACCGGGTGGCAGCGATCGCTTTCGTGTTCTGGTTCGCCGGCGGTGTGTTGTTTCCGGTGATGCTGAATCTCGTCGCCGGCGGCGTTGCGCGCGGCACCTACGCGCATTTCCTGTTGTCGCTGGTGGTCTGCGGCGCGGTCGCCCTGGCCTACCCGTACTTCGCGATCACTTGGTACGTGGTCCGCTTCCTGTACCCGATCTTCCTCGCACACGGCCGGTCCGATGCCGCCGACGTCGAACACCTGCGCCGGCTCGCCCGGCGCACCGGCATCTACCTCACCGCGGCCGCCGCCGTCCCGCTGGTCGGCGTCGCCGGGATCACGTTCCTGCCGGCGCCGGACATCGAGTCCATCATCTGGGCGGTCCGCATCCTGTGCGTCGGCGGCATCATCGGCTTCACCCTCGCCTACCTGCTGTACGGAGTCATCGAGAAGGATCTCCGCACCCTCGAACGCGTCGCCGCCGCATGCACGACGGACGCGGGCGTCGAGTAGCCCGCACGCCGGACCACGGCCGCGCCCCTCACGACAGCAGCGGTCCCTCGGCCCAGCGGTACAGGTGAGCGATGGCCGGATCGACGATGGAGTCGGGGATTTCCGGGTCGAACCATCGGTCGACGCAGGTCCAGTGGTAGGGGTGGAGCAGGTAGTCGGCGTTGAGGCCGTCGAGATCGGCGAATTCCTGTTCCCAGGCGTGCGTCCACCGCGGGTGGTCGGCGCGGCTGAGCGTCCACGACCCGATCGCCGCGATGTGGCCGGGCATCGCGGCCAGGTCGGCTTCGAATCGATCCACCACGGCCGGTTCGGTTCCGGGGCGCACCCGCAACAACAACGTGCGTTTGATGCGCTTGCCCGGCATCGCGACCCGCGCGCCGGCGACACGGGTCAGTGCCACGGCATCGGCGGCCGCCGGTCGGCCCGGCCAGGCCGCGTCGATATCGTCACAGCTCAGATCCCAGGTCATCCCGAGTCCGCCGACACTTCCGGGCAGATCGTCTCCGCCCGCGGCCCCGGGCAGACCGTCGATTCCCACCGGTGTGCGAACGACCCAGCGCGACATCACCGCACCTCCTCGAGGACGCGCCGCGCCCGTGACAGCGCGAGCGAATCGGTCCACTGCCAGAAGCTGCTCACCGCGTCATCGGCCCCCGCCGCCGCGCGCATCTCGTAGAACTCGTAGATTCCGGGCAGTTCCCACTGGATCTCCAGCGTCACCGTGTCGGGTGAGGTGAAGCGGCGGCACTGCCGGACCACGCGCATGCCGCGGTCACCGGCGCCGGGCAGATAGTCGTCGCGCCAGCGCCGCGACCACTCCTCGACGCGATCGCGGGGTAGGGCGATCTCGTCGATCACCGTCACGGTCGTGGTCACAGCTTGCTCACCACCTCGTCGAGATACCGGGCGATATATCCGGGCAGCCCCGCGATCCCGGCGGCGAACAGCGACTCGTCGCCGAACAGCGGCGGATTCACCACCAGCCGCGACGCGCCCGCATCGGTGTAGCCGCGGACGAAGTCGACGTCGAATTCCCTTGCCGGATCACAGGATCCGGGCCACGCCGTCAATTCGACCGCGCTCTCGGCACGCCCCGCGGCACGCGCGTGCGCACGCACCTCGTCGGCACGCGCGGCGAAATCGGCCGGCGTGATCGTGTACGGAAACCAGCCGTCGGCCACGCGACCGGCCCGCCGCACCGCGGGCGCACTGTTGCCGCCAACGACGATCGGCACCGTCCCCTTCGACGGCCTGGGCTCGCAGTAGACGCGATCGAAACGCACGTGCTTGCCCGCGTAGCTCGCCGGAGCGTCCGCCCACAGCGCACGCATCGCGCCGATCCCGTCGTCGAGGCGCGCGCCACGATCGGCGAACGGCACGCCGATCGCCGCGTATTCCTCCTTCTGCCAGCCGATTCCGAGCCCGAGCAGCAACCGGTCACCGGAATGCAACGCGATGGTGGCGGCCCGTTTGGCCAGGACCACCGGACTGTGCAGCGGCGCGACCATCATCGCGGTGCCGAAGCGCAGCGTGCGCGTCGAACCGGCCAGAAAGGCGATCGTCTCCAGCGGATCGGTCATCGGCGCCCCGTGCTCGGCGCCCGGCATCCGCCCGTCCGGCGAATACGGATACTGCGGGTCGTACTCGTCGGCCACCACGACGTGCTCGACCGCCCAGGCCGACTCCACCCCGCATTCCTCCAGCGTTCCCGCCAGATCCTGCAGGAATCCGCCGGAACCGATCATTCCGTCCACATAGGGCAACAGCATCCCGATCCGAATCATGCGGTTCAGCATCGGCCGTGACCCACGACACACCAACCCTCGATCTCGCACACCGGGACACCCGTGCCACTCAGCGAACACCCGCGGCGACACCGGCCGCCACCGTAAGAGGCCGTGACGACGAAAGGGCTTGTCTCACATGCCGCCACCGCATCCACGTTTCGCAACCGGGCTCGGCGGCGCGGGAAAAACCGCACCGGCCGCGCGTGGCGGGATGCGGTCGTGGTATTTCGAACACAGGCGCCGGCGATCCGACCGTGCGCGGATCGGAATGTGCTGGGAGGTAGTCACTGTGGCGGTCGGATCGGAGCCGGCGCTTCGGTACCGGGTGTTTCGCCGGGCCGAGGTCAGAGTGCTCCTGCGTACCGTGCGCGCGGCGTGGTCGGACGAATTGTCCGACTGGGCGGCGGCATTGACGTACTACAGCATGTTGTCGCTGTTTCCCGCGCTGCTGATCGCCATCGTCGTGCTGAGTATCGCCGGACCGGCCCCCGCCGACTCGCTCGCCGGCGCGGCCGGCCGGCTGGGTCCCGGCGGCGGCACGTCACTGATCTCCGATTCGATCCACCACCTGCAGTCGGTCAAATCGCTGTCCGGTCCGATGGCGGTCGTGGGCCTGCTGTCGGCGTTCTGGACGGTATCGACCTACCTGGGAGCGTTCATCCGCGCGGCCAACGACCTCTACGGGGTGCGGGAGAGCCGATCGCTGTGGCTCACACTGCCACTGCGATTCGCTCTGGGTCTGATGCTGGTGGTCGCCGTGGTCGTCACCGTGCTCGGCTTCGCCATCACCCCGGGCCTGGCCGAACACGCCGGCAACCGGATCGGGATGGGGTCGGCGGGCCTGCTCGTCTGGTCCATCGTGAAGTGGCCGCTGCTGGCCCTGCTGGTGAGTGTCGCACTGGCGCTGCTGTATTGGGTCGCGCCGAACACCGAGGGGCAGCGATGGCGCTGGCTGACCTCCGGAAGCGTAATCGCCGTGGGCATCTGGATCGCGGGATCGGCCGGATTGGCGCTCTACGCCGCCCATTTCGACTCGCTCGATCGCGTGTACGGGTCGTTGACCGCAGCGATCGTCCTGCTGATGTGGTTGTGGCTCACCAACTTCGCGATCCTGCTCGGCGCGGTGGTCGACGCCCAGATCACCCGGGAGCGAACATTGCGCGAGCACCCGGAGCGGTAACCGCTCTCCCCGTCACGAGGCCCGTGGGCGCCGGGCCGCGGTCGCGGAGTTCGGGTCCAGGCGGCGGTTCGTTGCCGCCAGCTGCCAGTCCGTCGCGGACGTGAGCCGATCGAGCCGGGTGCGGTCGAGCCGCGCGCAGATGTGCTCCCAGTGCAGCGCGAGCTGGTCGCCCACCTCGATATCGGCGGCGTCGACGCCCGCCCCGGCCAGTTCGATGCGGCGCGAGGTCTCCGCCGACAGCGAGAGCCGGGAATCGCTCCAGCACAGCCGCCGCGCGCGCACCGTCGCGGTGGTGGTGTCGCGCGCGCAGACCCGTGCCCACGTGATCCGGCAGTTGTCGAGCACGCGCAGCGGCAGATCCGCGGGACCCCGGCCGAGCAGCCGGGTCCACGGGTAGATGCCGAAGACGTGGAAGTTGTGGTTGGCCGCGCTCTCCTCGGCCAGCTCGGGACCCAGGTGACGCCAGTACCCGCCGGCGATCGGGCCGATCACCGACAACAGCCTCGACAGGAACTCCGCCCTGTCGATCCGCGCGCCGACTCCCCCACCGAGCCAATAGGATTCGACCAGTCGCGGATCGAGCGGATCGGCGATTCCGGTCATCGACGACAGCACTCGCAGATACGGCCAGGCGCCGGAGAAGCGGCGTGCCACGGCCCGGATCTCGGCATCGGTCCCGCCGGCCAGCGCGGGGGCGTCGGCGGGGCCGCAGTAGCCCAGCGCGTTGGGCGCGTAGGCGTAGCGCGCGAACAGCTGCGGCCCGCTCATGTTTCCTCGCGTCGCCACAGGATCAGCGCCAGCAGCCAGGTCGCGACGAACAGCCCCACCACGACGAATCCCATCGCCCCCAGATCGAGACCGCCGATCCAGGCCAGCGGGCCGGAGGTGATGTCCAGTGCGCCGGTGACCACGGAGACGATCTCCTGGGCGCCGATCAGCAGGGCCACCGCGACCGACAGCCCGGTCACCAGCAGGTTGTAGTAGATCTTGCGGGCCGGCGCGGCGCAGGCCCAGCCGTAGGCCGCGTTCATACACGCCCCGTCCAGCGAGTCGAACAGGGTCATACCGGCCGAGAACAGCAGCGGCAGTACCACGATCGCGTACCAGGGCAGATCGGTGTCGGCGGCCGCGCCACCCGCGAGCACCAGCAGGCTCACCTCGGTCACCGTGTCGAATCCCAGCCCGAACAGCACGCCGATCGGATACATCTGCCCCGGCCTGCGCACCGCGCGCACCAGCGGCGCCAGCACCCGGTTCAGCGCTCCGCGCGCGTGCAACCGGGAATCCAGTTCCCGCTCGTCCCCCTCACCCCGGCGCACCGCGCGCAGTGCCCGCCCGATACCGATGAGCGACATCAGGTTCAGCAGGCCGATGAGCAGTAGAAAGGTTCCCGAGACGCCGCTGCCGAAGGTTCCGGTCCAGCGCCGCAGTCCGGATCCGTCGTCCTCGACACCGGACGCCAGCACGCGCGCGCCCAGCGCCAGCGCACCGACCATGACGAAGACGACGGTGGAATGCCCCAGCGAGAACCAGAATCCGACCGACACCGGAGTCCTACGCTCGCCCACCAGCTTGCGGGTGGTGTTGTCGATGGCGGCGATGTGGTCGACGTCGAAGGCGTGCCGCATCCCCAGTGTGTACGCGGTCACGCCCAGGCCGGCGCCGAACACCACATTGCCCACCGCGTAGTGGCCCGGGATGACCAGGGCGGCCAGCAGCCCCCAGCCCGCGACGTGCAACGCGACCACCGTCACGGCCATGCCGGTCACGCCCCGGCGCCGGGCGCGCTGTTCTCGCGCCCACTCCCGAGGGGGCGTCGCCGTCATCGTCGGCCGCATCGTGTCTCCCGCCCGTGACCCGCAGGGCTCAGCAGATCCGCGGAAGCTGTTCGCCGGCAGGGAGATCCACCACCCGGGTACCGCCGAGGGCGGTGCGCGCGACCACCATCCCCGGATGTTCATCGACACAGACACCGATCGCGCAGGCCCGGGCGCCCAGCGGATGCGCCCGCATGGCGTCCAGCGCGCGGTCCGCGTCCTCGGCGGCGACGAAGGCGATCGCCTTCCCCTCGTTGGCCACGTACAGCGGGTCCAGTCCCAGCAGTCCGCAGGCATCGCGGACCGCGTCGGGGATCGGCAGCGCGCGTTCGTCCAGTCGCACACCGGTATTCGCGGCTTTCGCGATCTCGTTCAATGTCGCCGCGACCCCGCCGCGAGTGGGATCGCGCAGCGTGTGGACATCGGCGCCGGTGGCGAGGACGGCGGCGACCAGACCGTTCAGCGCGGCGGTGTCGCTGCGCACGGTGGTGCCGAATTCCAGGCCCTCGCGGCAGCTCATCACCGCCACCCCGTGCACACCGATGTCGCCGCTGACCAGCACGACGTCGCCGGGCCGGGCGCGCTCGGGACGGATGTCGACGCCGGCGGGCACCAGCCCGATGCCCGCGGTGTTGACGAAGATGCCGTCCCCGTGACCGGCGTCGACCACTTTCGTATCGCCGGTCACCAGCTTCACCCCGGCCGTGCCGGCGGCCTCGCCCATGGCCTCGGCGACCCGGGCGATCTCGGCCAGGTCGGTGCCCTCTTCCAGAATGAACGCCGTCGACAGCACCAACGGCTGCGCACCGGCCATGGCCAGGTCGTTCACGGTGCCGTTGACCGCCAGCTCGCCGATCGTGCCGCCGGGGAAGACGAGCGGTTTCACCACGAACGAATCGGTGGAGAACGCCAGCCTCGTGCCGCCGACCTCGACCACCGCCGCGTCCCCGAGCGCGGCGTCGGCGGCGGCACCGAACGCGGGCAGGAACAGATGCTCGATCAGCTCGCCCGACATCGCGCCCCCGCCGCCGTGCGCCATCACGATCGTCGGCGAATCCCGCAGCGGCAGTGGGCACACCCAGCTCTCCGCATCGAATACCGGTGGCGAAGTGGAGGTTTCGGCATGGTCAAGCATGAGCCACCTCCGCCGGCAGGTCCAGGCGGCGATACAGGTAGTAGGCGGCGCAGGCACCCTCGGAGGACACCATCGTGGCGCCCAGCGGGTTTCGCGGTGTGCAGCGGGTGCCGAACGCCGCGCAATCGGTCGGCTTGATCAGCCCCTGCAGAACCTCTCCGGAGCGGCAGACCGACGATTCGGCGGTGTGGATATCGCCCACGCTGAATCGGTATTCGGCGTCGTAGTCGCGATAGCGCGGCGAAAGCCGCCACCCGCTGCGGGGAATGACGCCGATGCCGCGCCAGCCGCGGTCGGTGACCTCGAACACGTCCTCCAACATGGCCTTCGCGGCCGGATTGCCCTCGGCCGGCACCGCACGCGGGTAGGCGTTCTCGACCTCGTAGCGTCCGTGTTCGAGCTGGATCACCGTGCGGCGG
>NZ_BAFW01000128.1 GCF_000308535.1 Nocardia cerradoensis NBRC 101014
GGTGATCAGGTCGTCGGGATGCAGTGGCAGTTCGACCTGTGCGCGGGTGCCCTCGGGAATGGTTGCCTCGACATGGATGTCGTTGTCGATGCGCCAGCTCACCGTGACGGTGCCGTGCACGGTCTCATGGGTGAGCGCGGCGTGGGTGAGGCCGCCACCGGGCCGGGGGGCGATGCGCATCCTCCGGTAGCCGGGTTCGACCGGTTCCAGTCCGCCGACCACGTGATGTAGCCAGTCGGCGACCGCACCGTAGGCGTAGTGATTGAGCGAGGTCATTCCGGATGGATTGAGACTGCCGTCGGGCCTGATGGCATCCCAGCGTTCCCAGATCGTGGTCGCGCCCATGGTCACGGGATACAAAAACGAGGGACATCCGGTTTCCATCAGCAGCAGGTAGGCCTCCTCCAGCCGTCCGGTCTTGGTCAGCGCCGGCAGTACGTGGGGGGTTCCGGCGAATCCGGTCGAAATGCGGTAACCGCTACGTGCGACCGCGGTTGCCAGCCGTTCCCCCGCCATCGGCACCTGCTCCGGTTCCAGAATGTCGAACATGATGGCCAGGGCATAGGCGGTGGCGGTGTCGTCGACGACGCGGCCAGAACCGGTGACGTACTCGTGCCGGAATGCGGCGCGTACGCGCTGCGCCAGGGCATCGAAATGCTGTGCGTCCTCTGTCATTTCGAGGACGCGTGCGGTTTCGGCGAGTTCCGAGGTCACCTTGCAGAAGTACGCCTGCGCCACCAGGTGACGGTCGGTCTTCGCCTCCGAGGGGCGCTCGGCCGGTGCGTCGGGATCGAGCCAGTCTCCGTACTGGAATCCGGTGTTCCACAAGCCGTTTTCGTCCAGAAGCGCCTCGACTTGGCGGACGAAGGCAGTCATCGACGGGTAGCTGCGGCGCAGGATCGCCTCGTCGCCGTACTCGCGATACAGCGCCCACGGCAAGCTCACCGCCACATCGCCCCACAGCGCCGTCGGCGGGGATGGCGAGGTCAGGACATCGGGCACGACGAAGGGGACGAATCCCTTCTCGGCCTGCTCCGCGGCCAGATCCTCGAGCCACGACCCGAGCACCGCGCGGACGTCGTAGAGGAACGCTGCGACCGGCCCGAAGGCATTGATGTCGCCGGTCCAGCCGAGCCGTTCGTCTCGCTGCGGGCAGTCGGTCGGCACCCCGACGAAGTTGCCACGCATCGAGTGAACGACGTTGACGTACAACTGGTTCAGCCGCGCATCGGAGGTCTCCAGCCATCCGGTGCGGCGCATATCGCTGTGCACGATGACAGCACGCACCTGCTCGGTCGCCACTGTCCCCGGCCAGCCGGTGATCTCGGCGTAGCGGAACCCGTGAAAGGTGAAACGCGGCTCCCAGGTTTCGATACCGTCGCCGGCCAGGATGTAGCGATCGGTCGCGGCCGCGGTCCGCAGAGTCGAGGTGTCGAGCTCATCGTCGGTCAATAGTTCGGCATGCCGCAGTGTTATCTCGGTGCCCGCCTGCCCGGATACCGTGATCCGCACCCGGCCGGTGAGGATCTGGCCGAAGTCGATGATGACCCGGCCGTCCGGACGGGTCATCAGCTCCTTTGGGGCCACCTCTTCGACACGCCTGATCGGCGAATCCGTGGTCGGGACGAGAGAGCTACGGTCCCAATCGAATTCGGCGACCGGTGACCAGGCCGACGCATCGAATCCCGGCTCCGACCAGCCGTGCGGATGCAGCCGGGCATCATAGGTTTCCCCGTCGTAGAGGCTGTTTGCCAGGACCGCGCCGGCGGCGGCGGTGAATTCCGGTCCTGATGTGATCACCTCGCGGCGGTCGCCGTAATCGAGGTCCAGCTGCAGCCACAACGCCGGGCGTTGCGCGTAGTGGTGGCTGTTGCCCTCGTAGCCGATCCGGCCCAGCGCCCAGCCGTCGCCGACGATCGCACCGACCACGTTCGCACCCGGGCGAAGTAGTTCGGTCACCTCGATGCTGCTGACCTGCAAGCGGTGGCGGTAGGACGTCCACCCGGGGGCTAGCACCTCGTCCCCCACCCGGGCCCCGTTGAGGTGCGGCTCGACCAGGCCGATCGCGGTCACGTGCAGGGCAGCGCGCCGCGGCACCTCGTCCAGGCTGAACTCGCGCCGGAAATACGGTGCCGGACCGCCGGCTTCGAGGTCGAAGGACGGCGTAATGAACGCAGCGCTCCAGTCCCGGGACACCGCGTCGGCGTCGGCGTCCGGTATTGCGGAATGGGTTGTCACGGAATACTCCTCGTCGAGTCAGCGAGCGGAACGAATGCGCATGATCACCAGGCCGCCCAGCGTGGTGCAGGCGGCGGCCACCAGATAGAGCAGGGAATAGTTCTTCTGGCCCGCGGCCATCCCGGCGGTGAGGATCGCCGGAGCCACCAGTGGTGCGACGGCCTGCGGCACCGACGTCGCAAAGCCCAGAATGCCCAGGTATCGCCCGGCTTCCCTCGATCGGTCGGGCAGCACGTCCAGTGCCAGTGCCTGATCCACCGTGGAGAACAGCCCCAGCCCTACCGAAGTGATCAGGGATCCGACGATCAATGCCGGCAATCCCGGCGCCAGCGCCATCACGACCGCACCGGAGGCGAATATCAGGCCCGAGATCAGGACGAATACCCGGCGGCGCCGCAACCGGTCGGACAGGAAACCACCGCCGAGCGCACCGGCGGCGGTCGCCACCACCCCGAATGCCGACACCACGCCCAGTGCACCGGCAACCTCGCCGACGCCGACGCCGAGGCGATCGGCGAAATAGAACGCCAGGAACGTGGAATTGAACGTCAGCCCGAAATAGAAGCCGAATCTGCCGATCCAGTTGCGGCTGAAGTCCGGGTAGCGCCGCGGATCGATGACGTATTTCGCCGCCAAAGCGCGAACCGTCAGCGGCTCGACCGCCGGCAGGTCGCGACTGTCCTCCGGGACACGTGCCACGAAGCCTCCCACCAGGACCGCGCCGACGACCCCGGGAACCACGAACAACGCCACCGTGTCGGCGCGCAGCAGACCTGCCGCCACCACTCCGATGACCGGGGCAATCAGGGCTGCCGATCCAGCGAGGCCGGCGACCCGGCCCCGCTGCTGCTCGGGGACGCGGTCAGCCTGCGAATTGAGTAGCCCGGCAAGAGCATTGCCCCAGCCGAGCTGGGCCAGCACCCAGCCGGCCGCCAGCACACCCAGGTTCGTAGCCATCGCCGTCACCAGCAGGGCCAGCAGACCTACACACATGCCCGCCAGGATGAACGGCCGCCGGCGCCCGAAGCGGCCGCGCATGCGGTCGCTCAGCGAACCCAGCAGCGGACCGATTAGCATCGGCACCAATGCGCCCAGCCCGGTGATGTAGCCGAGATATTCCTGATGCCCCGGCGCCAGCTGATCGATCTTGATCGACAGCGAGATAGCGACCGGGGTGATGAAGGCCAGGAAAACGCCGAACTGGGCGCCGACCAGCAGCGCGATATACGAGCCGTCCACCGGAGGAAGGACGGCAGAAGGGCGGAATTCGGTCCGCGTCTGCTGGATGGATTCTGGATTCACGTATCCGTTCCTGTTGAGGCAAGACAGCGCGACCATCGCAACTATCTCGTGCTAGTTCGTGATGCTATGCGGTAACGCGTGGACAACGCAAGACTCGCCCCGCGCTCGAGGGGCTTCACCTCGGCTCGCATTCACGCTCGGGCATCTTGTCGACTTTCGACCGCGATGTTATCGTCGTCACGCTAATGAAACGTTTCAGATAACCACGTGGAAAGTACCACCCGATGAGTCATCGCCGACCGCTCGGACTCCTTGCCGCCTTCTCCATGCTCGGCTTGAGCGCCGCCGTCGCCCCAGCGACAGCCGACGCCGCCACTCCGCACTGGGGAACCTATGTCGCCCTGGGCGACTCCTACGCCGCGGGACCCGGCCTGCCCGAGATGGAATTCGCGCCGTGTGAACGATCGCGGCACAACTACGCACACAACTTGGCGGAGGCACTGCACGTCGACCGGCTGATCGATGCCACCTGCGGCGGCGCGGTCACCGACGACTTTTCGCGTTCGCAAAAGCCCGGCGCACCACCGCAATTCGAAGCGATCACCCCGGACACCGAGCTGGTCACCGTAACCATCGGAGGCAACGATGCCGGTTTCTCCGAGGTGCTGGGGACATGTGGGGCGCTGAGCCTGGCCCCCATCGTGGCCGACCCGTGCCACGCGTACTACACCCAGACCGGCACCGATGCCCTCACAGACCGACTCGAGACCGACGTCGCGCCGAAAGTACGGGCGGTTTTCGACGGCATCCGGGCCCGCGCACCCCACGCCACCATCGTTGCCACCGGCTATCCTCGCTTGACTCCGACCGCCGGCAGCTGTTTTCCCGCGCTGCCGTTCGCTCCGGGCGACTACGCATGGATCAACCAGGTTCAGGACCGTCTCAACGCGGCGATCGCCGAGCAGGCACGAGCAGCGGGAATCGAATACGCCGATCTCCTCGACGCCTCGGCCGGCCACGACGCCTGCCGCGATGCACAGGTGCGCTGGGTCGAACCGACGCTGAACAGCAGCTCCGCCCCCGCACATCCCAACCATGCCGGCATGTCCGCCATTGCCCAGGTAGTGGCGAACCGTATTGCGCAGGGGTTCGGGCAATGACTCGCGCGCCCTGCCACGCCGTGCCCCGGGTCAGGCCGGGCCGGGCCGGTCGACAGCCGGGTGGCCACGCCCTGCCGGGGGCCGATACGGTGATCTCGGTGGTGGTCGAAGCCACGGTCGGCGCGACCCGTGACAACCAGTTGCGCTCGGCGGCGGGTGTGCTGCGGGCATACGGATACCAGCTGATCACCCAACTGTGGTCGAGAACCTCCGAGTTCGGGCCGCCGCCCCGTCCGGCCGGCGTGCGCGCCTACACACTGGGCAACTTCAGCGACCTGCAGCGCGCGCAGTTGGTCGCCAGGGGGATGCAGATGCTCGACGAGGGCAGCACAGACCGGCTGGAACCAGCGGCCGCCGAAACGGCGCGGCTGCAAGTCCAGCACCTCTACCAGCGCCGACATCGGCGGCTCGGGTTCGTTGCACCGGGGACCGCCGACGAGGCGGCAGTGGCCGAACGATTGGTCGAAATAGACAAGGCGGCCGCCGAACTCGGAATCGGTCCTGTCGAGGTCCAGGTGCTGAACCCAGCCAATCGACGCGCCGCGACCGTGCGCGACTGGTGGGAGCTCGGTGTCACCGCTGTCATCGCGTTCGATGACGACACCGCCGCCACTGTCGCAGGTGCCGCATTGCGCGCCGGATTGTCGATTCCGGCGGACCTCGCGGTGATAGGCCACGGGGACTCCACCACTGCGGAGGTGTTCCATCCGTCGCTGACGAGCATACGAATCGATGATCACCGGATGGGCGAGCATCTGGCGGCGGTGATCCTGTCCCGGTTGCAGGGCCGCCCGCTGCCGCCACCGCCCCGCGCGATCGCCACGGTGGCCGCCCGCGAATCCACCATGATCGCCCGCGCCTGAACGGTCACCCGCAGCCGGTTCAGCCGCCTGTCGAACGGCGGACCACCAGCTCGGGCACGAAAACCACATGCTGATGGCGATGGTCTCCTTGTGCACCCGCCTCCTCCAGCAGCAACCGTGCCGCGGCCCGCCCGAGTTCCGCGCGCGGCTGGCGCACCGACGACAGCGGTACCGCGGCGGCTGCCGCGAAATCGATGTCGTCGTAGCCGATCACCGCCATTTCCGCCGGGACCGGCACACCACGTGCGGTCAGCGCCTGCAGAGCACCCAGTGCCAGCAGATCGTTGGCGCACAGCAAGGCCGTGGGCCGCGGATCGGCGTCCAGAATTGTCTCGGTCGCAGCGCGTCCGGCCTCGACGGTCAATGCCGCGGTCGCCACCACGTCCAGCCGGCACCCGGCCTCCTCGGACGCCTCCCGCGCGCCTCGAAGACGATCGGCCACCTGCTCGACAGTCAGCGGTCCGCCGACGAAGGCCAGGTGCCGATGACCCGACTCGATGAGATGGCGAGCCGCCAGCTCACCCCCCAGCACATCGTCGACCGATACCGAGCACCGGTCGTGGCGACGGCTGCCGCGGTCCACCAGCACCGCCGGAATACCCTGTGCG
Organism: Nocardia cerradoensis NBRC 101014; assembly: GCF_000308535.1. Taxonomy (GTDB): domain Bacteria; phylum Actinomycetota; class Actinomycetes; order Mycobacteriales; family Mycobacteriaceae; genus Nocardia; species Nocardia cerradoensis. Next base: position 6,112 of record NZ_BAFW01000128.1, read on the forward strand.
GCCAACGTTTTCAACGCCGCCTCACCGTCACCGTCCACAGGCGTGATGAGCACCCCGCGCATGCGCTGTTGCGCGATCTGCTCGAGGTGGCGCTGTTCGCGCTGCTGATCGTCGCCGCTATTGCACAGCACCAACATCGCGCCGGCACGCTCGGCCTCGGATTCGGCGCCGCGTGCCACATCGGTGAAGAACGGATTGGCCATGTCCAGGACGACCATCGCCAGGGTGCGGCTGCTCCCCTCCCGCAGTTGCCGAGCCGAATCGTTACGGACGTATCCGGTTTCGGCGATCGCCGCCTCCACCCGCCGCCGGGTCGCCGGCGACACCTGCTCCGGACGGTTGAGCACATTGCTGACCGTGCCCAGCGAGACACCCGCGCGCTGGGCGACCTCCCGGATACTCACTACCACTGCCGGTCCCTTTCCCCTGTTCATGCCGAGCGTACTGCCCTCCCGTTCCCACGGTCCGCGTCGACACCTTGACGGCAATCACCGGCGAATCGTAGTCTCGAACATTATGAAACGTTTCAAAAATGCGGTAGTCCCATGGCTGTGACATCGGATGCCGTTCGCGCCGCTCTCCGGGAGTTGCGAATCGAGTTACCGTCGTGGGCCTTCGGTAATTCCGGGACGCGGTTCAAGGTTTTCGCTCAAGCGGGCGTTCCCCGTGACCCGTTCGAGAAGATCGCCGACGCGGCGCAGGTGCACCGCTACACCGGCGCCGCGCCGGAAGTGTCGCTGCACATCCCGTGGGATGCCACCGACGACTACCGGCAGCTGGGGGCTTTCGCCGTCGACCACGGTGTCTCGATCGGCGTCATCAACTCCAACACCTTCCAGGACGACGACTACCGGCTCGGCAGCGTCTGCCACCCCGACCCGCGCGTGCGCCGCAAGGCGATCGACCACCTGCTGGCGTGTGTCGACGTCATGGATGCGACCGGCTCCCGGGATCTGAAGTTGTGGTTCGCCGACGGCCTGAACTATCCCGGCCAGGACGATCTGCGCGCCCGGCAGGATCGGCTCGCCGAGGCCCTGTCCGAGGTCTACGACCGCTTGGGCCCGGAGCAGCGAATGCTGTTGGAGTACAAGCTGTTCGAACCGGCCTTCTACGCCACCGACGTGCCCGATTGGGGTACTGCGCTGTTGCACTGCCTGCGATTGGGCGAGCGGGCCGCAGTGGTGGTCGATACCGGGCACCACGCCCCGCACACGAATATCGAGTTCATCGTGGCGTTGCTGTTGCGCGAGGGCCGACTCGGCGCGTTCGATCTGAACTCCCGCTTCTATGCCGACGACGACTTGATGGCGGGTGCGGCCGATCCGTTCCAGTTGTTCCGGATCATGAACGAGATCGTCGCGGCCGGCGCCATCGGCGGCGAGGTCCGATTCATGCTCGACCAGTGCCACAACATCGAGCCCAAGATCGCGGCCGTGATCCGGTCGGTGATGAACGTGCAGGAAGCTACCGCCAAAGCGTTGCTCGTCGATCGAGCGGCCCTGCACACCGCCCAGCAGGAAGGTGATGTGCTCGGCGCGCGGGCGGTCCTGATGGACGCCTACGACACCGACGTGCGCCCGCTACTGGCCGAGTCGCGAACGGAGATGGGGCTGGATCCCGATCCGATCGCCGCATTCGCCCGATCAGGCTACGCCGAATCCGTGATCGCACAACGCGTCGGCGGCGCGGCCGCCGGCTGGGGAGCATGACATGACCGACACACCCGTGCGCGATCTGATCGACCGCAGCAACCGGCTCGGCAGCGATCCGCGCAACACCAACTACGCCGGCGGTAATGCCTCCGCCAAGGGTCACGCCGACGATCCCGTCACCGGCGCCCCGGTGCCGCTGATGTGGGTGAAGGGATCCGGCGGCGATCTCGGCACCCTCACCGAATCCGGACTGGCGGTGCTGCGGGTGGATCGGCTGCGGGCACTCGCCGACAGCTTTCCCGGCGTCGAGCGCGAAGACGAGATGGTCGCGGCGCTGGACTACTGCCTGCACGGACGCGGCGGAGCCACCCCGAGTATCGACACCGCCATGCACGGGCTGGTCGATGCCCCGCACGTCGACCATTTGCATCCGGATTCCGGTATCGCGCTGGCCACCGCCGCGGACGGCGAGGCGCTGACTCGCACCTGCTTCGGTGACCGGGTCGTCTGGGTGCCCTGGCGACGCCCCGGCTTCCAGCTCGGACTCGACATCGCCGCCATCCGACGCGACAACCCACAGGCCATCGGCTGCATCCTCGGCGGCCACGGGATCACCGCCTGGGGCGACACCTCCGCCGAATGCGAGCGCCACTCGCTCGAAATCATCCGCACGGCAGCGGAATTCATCGACAAGCAGGGCCGTCCGGAACCGTTCGGCGCCGTCCTCGCCGCATACGCACCGCTGCCCGAGCAGCAGCGTCACACCCGTGCCGCGGCGCTCGCACCAGTGATCCGCGGCCTCGCGAGCACCGACGCCCCGCAGATCGGCCACTTCGACGACGACGAACTGGTCCTCGACTTCCTCTCCCGGGCCGAGCACTCCCGGCTCGCCGCACTGGGGACCTCCTGCCCGGATCACTTCCTGCGCACCAAGGTCCGGCCGCTGGTGCTCGACACCGCCGCCGACGCGCCGCTGCCGGAGGTCATCGCGCGGTTGCGCACACTGCACGCCGAATACCGCACCGAATACACCGCCTACTACGAACGCCACGCCACCGCGGACTCCCCGCCGATGCGCGGCGCCGATCCCGCCATCGTGCTGGTACCGGGCGTGGGAATGTTCAGCTTCGGCCGCAACAAGCAGACCGCACGGGTCGCGGGCGAGTTCTATCGCAACGCCATCAACGTGATGCGCGGCGCGGAAGCGATATCCCGGTACGCGCCGATCGACGAGGCGGAGAAGTTCCGTATCGAATACTGGGCACTCGAGGAGGCCAAGCTGGCACGAATGCCGAAGCCGGCGCCACTGGCCACTCGGATCGCGCTGGTCACCGGCGGCGGCTCGGGAATCGGACGCGCGGTGGCGCATCGGCTCGCCGCCGAAGGCGCGTGCGTCGCGGTCGCCGACCGTGACGGCGACGCCGCGGCACGGGTGGCAGCAGAACTCGGCGTTTCCGATATCGCCGTTCCGGTGACGGTCGATGTCACCGACCCGCAGGCCGTCGGCTCGGCGATCGCGGCAACGGTGCTCGCCTTCGGCGGCATCGACCTCGTGGTCAACAACGCCGGGCTGTCGATTTCCAAGCCACTGCTCGAGACGACCGAATCCGATTGGGACATCCAGCATTCGGTGATGGCTCGTGGTTCGTTTCTGGTGTCGCGGGAGGCCGCGCGGGCGATGATCGATCAGAACCTCGGCGGTGACATCGTCTACATCGTCAGCAAGAACGGTGTCTTCGCCGGGCCGAACAATCTCGCCTACGGCGCCGCCAAGGCCGATCAGGCTCATCAGGTGCGGCTGCTCGCCGCAGAACTCGGCGAGCACGGAATCCGGGTGAACGGCGTCAATCCCGATGGCGTCGTGCGCGGATCGGGAATCTTCGCCGGCGGCTGGGGCGCGCAGCGCGCCGCGGTCTACGGCGTCGAGGAGCAGGATCTGGGCGCCTTCTACGCCCAGCGCACCCTGCTCAAGCGCGAAGTGCTCCCCGACCACGTGGCCGCAGCCGTCTTCGCGCTCACCGGCGGCGAACTCGCGCACACCACCGGACTACACATCCCCGTCGACAGCGGCGTCGCCGCGGCCTTTCTGCGATGAACCGTATCGACCCGCCCCAGCAGCCTCTCACCGGAGTGCACCGCCATGACCGATAACGCCTTCGCCGCCGTCGACCTCGGCGCCACCAGTGGGCGAGTCGTGCGAGGTGTCGTCGAACCCGACCGCATCGAGGTCCGCGAAGTGCACCGCTTCGCCAACACCCCGGTCCAGCTGCCGGACGGATTGCATTGGAACATCGGTGGATTGTTCGCCGAGCTCTGTACCGGTCTGGCCGCGGCCGGGCCGGTGCGCTCGGCGGGCATCGATTCGTGGGCGGTCGATTACGGTCTGCTCGATGCAGACGGCGCGCTGCTCGGATTGCCCTACCACTACCGCGACCGGCGCACCGCGCTCCTCGCCCCGCCCGCGATCGGAGCATCAGAGCTATTCCGCCGCAACGGGATTGCTGATTTGCCGTTCAACACCATCCATCAGCTACGGGCCGAACCCGAGCATCGGCTGGCCGCGGCTCGGCGGCTGCTACTGATTCCCGATCTGCTCGGCTACTGGCTGACCGGGCGAATGGGCACCGAACGCACCAACGCCTCGACTACCGGTCTCTACCACGTGTCCGAGCGCGACTGGGATCGGACACTGATCTCCCGGCTCGATCTTCCGCACCACCTCTTCGCGCCCATCAGCTCGGCCGGTACCGCCATCGGCCGACTCCGAGAGCCGATCCGCAGCGTTGCCGGCGGCCACGACCTCACCGTCGTCCGCGTCGCCTCCCACGACACGGCAAGCGCGGTCGCGGCCGTGCCGGCCACCGGCCCCGGCTTCGCCTACATCTCCTGCGGCACATGGTCGTTGGTGGGAGTGGAACGGCCCACACCGTTGCTGTCCGCCGCGGCTCGCGACACCGGGTTCACCAATGAATCCGGTGTCTGCGGCATCCGCTATCTGCGCAATGTGATGGGCCTGTGGCTGCTCGAGGAATGCCTGCGGGAGTGGCCCGGACTCGATATCGCCACCCTTGTCACGCGAGCGGCCGAATTGCCCGGCCTCACCAGCGTCATCGACGTCGATGATCCCGATTTCGCGACACCGGCCGGCGCCGGAGAAGCATCCATGACCGCCCGGATCGCCGCCCGCTGCGACGGTCCCGCCCCGGCCTCGCCCGCCGAGTTCGCGCGCTGCATCTTCGACAGCCTCGCTCTGGGCCACGCGCGAGCGGTCACCGATGCCGTGCGCACGAGCGGCCGCCGGGTGGAGATCATCCATCTGGTCGGCGGCGGAGCTCGCAACGAACTGCTGTGCCGACTCACCGCCGAGGCGTGCGGGCTGCCCGTCGCGGCCGGCCCCGTCGAGGCCACCGCGCTGGGCAATCTGCTCGCTCAAGCCATGGCCGCCAACATCATCGGCGACTGGTCGCAGGCTCGCGCACTGGTCGCGGCCACCCATCCACCGCGACGGTACGAACCGACCGGCGATTCCGCGTGGCGCCGAGCCGCCGACCGAGTGACGGCACTGGCGGAGAAACGAGCCGCATGAAGATCGCTTTGTTCGTCACCTGTCTCGTCGACGCGGTATTCCCGCAGGTCGGCCGGGCCACCGTCACGCTACTCGAACGACTCGGCCACCAGGTCGTCGTGCCCGAACGGCAGACATGCTGCGGTCAGATGCATATCAACACCGGATACCCAGACGCTGCAACGGCTTTGGTGCGTAACCACACCGCGGCATTCGAGCGATTCGACGCCATCGTCGCACCGTCGGCCTCGTGCGTCGGCTCGGTCCGGCATCAGCACGCGATGGTGGCCCGCCGCGCCGGCGACGACCGACTGGCGACCCGGGCGACGGAGATCGGGTCCCGCACCTGGGAGCTGTCGCAGTTCGTCACCGATGTGCTCGGACTCGACGACGTCGGCGCGCACTATCCGCATCGGGTCACCTATCACCCGACCTGCCACTCACTGCGCATGCTGCGAGTCGACGACCGTCCACTTCGCTTGCTACGCAACGTTTCCGGCATCGATCTCGTCGAACTACCCGCGGCCGAGGAATGCTGCGGATTCGGAGGAACCTTCGCGATGAAGAACCCCGACGTCTCCACCGCCATGCTCACCGACAAAATGCGCCACGTCCTCGGCACCGGAGCCCACACCTGCACCGCGGCCGATTCGTCCTGCCTGATGCATATCGGCGGCGGACTGTCCCGGCTGCGCACCGGCACCCGGACGGTACATCTGGCCGAGATACTGGCGGCCACGGCATGAACGACGTATTCCTCGGTGTGCCCACGCCGCCGGGCCGTTCGCCGCTGCACGCGCCGATACCGTTCCCCGAAGCAGCCCGCACCGCCGTCGCCGACGCCCAGATGCGGCGGAATCTGGGCGCGGCGACCGCGACCATCCGCGCCAAGCGGGGCCGCGTGGTCGACGAACTGCCGGATTGGGAGCAATTGCGCACGTCCGCGCGCGACATCAAGCGCTACACCATGGCCCATCTCGCGGATTTGCTCGAGCAATTCGAACAACAGGTGATCGCCCGCGGCGGTGTCGTGCACTGGGCGGCCGACGCCACCGAGGCCAACCGCATCATCGGCGATCTGGTCGCCGCGACCGGCGCGACCGAGGTCGTGAAGGTCAAGTCGATGCTCACCCAGGAGATCGGCCTCAACGACGCGCTCGCGGCCCGGCAGATCACCGCCCACGAGACCGATCTCGCCGAACTCATCGTGCAACTCGCCGACGATCGGCCCTCGCACATCGTGGTACCGGCAATTCACCGCAACCGCAGCGAAATTCGCGAGATCTTCGCCGCGGCGATGCCCGGATTCGACCCCGCAGCCGGCGACGACCCCCGCGCGCTCGCCGCCGCCGCGCGCACCTACCTGCGACAGAAAATGCTGACCGCCGAGGTCGCCATCTCCGGCGCCAACTTCGCCGTCGCCGAGACCGGCACCCTGGCCGTGGTCGAATCCGAGGGCAACGGCCGCATGTGCCTGACCCTGCCGAACACCTTGATCACCATCGTGGGAATCGAGAAACTGGTGCCCACCGCACAGGATCTGGAGGTGTTCCTGCAGCTACTGCCGCGGTCGGCCACCGGCGAGCGGATGAACCCCTACACCTCGCTGTGGACCGGGGTCCATCCCGGCGACGGCCCGCAGAACGTCCATGTCGTGCTGGTGGACAACGGCCGCGTGCGCACCCTCGCCGACGAGCACGGCCGCGAGGTGCTGCACTGCATCCGCTGCGCGGCCTGCCTCAACGTGTGCCCGGTCTACGAACGCACCGGCGGCCACGCCTACGGATCCGTCTATCCCGGTCCTATCGGAGCGGTATTGAGTCCGCAACTGACCGGGGTCGCCGACAATCCGTCACTGCCGTTCGCCTCCACCCTGTGCGGCGCCTGCTACGACGTGTGCCCCGTCGCCATCGACATCCCCTCGGTGCTGGTGCATCTGCGCGCCGAAGTCACTGCCACACAACGTGTTCCGAACGGCCAATCCGCGGCGATGGCGACCGCGGCGTGGGTGATGCGTTCACCACGGCGGTTCGCCGTCGCCACCCGGAGCATGCGGATCGCGCGGCTGCTCGGGCGACGCCGCGGCAGTATCGGTCCGTTACCTCCCCCGCTGTCGGCATGGACCGGTGCCCGCGATCTGCCCCGACCACCGCGGCAGACCTTCCGAGACTGGTGGGGGCGCCGATGAGCACACGCGAGAATATGCTGCGCCGCATACGTGCGGCCACCGCCGACGCCCCGGATGTGGCGATCGAACGCCACTATCACCGCCACGGCAACACCGACACCGGCGCACTCGTCGCATTACTCACCGAGCGGCTGCGCGATTACAGCGCCGACGTACACACCGCCACCGACGACGCCGTGGCCGCCTTGCTGCGCACACTGACCGACGGCGTGTCCTGCGTCGTCCCCGCCGGCTTCCCGGTCCCGTGGACACCCCCGGGAGCCGTGGTCGACGATCCCCCGCTTCCCACCGAGGCCCTCGACGCGATTCCGGCGGTCCTCACTCTGTGTTCCGCCGCCTGCGCACAGACCGGCACCATCGCCCTCGACGGTGGGCCCGGGCACGGTCGCCGAGCGCTGACCCTGGTGCCGGACCACCACATCTGCCTGGTCCGCGTCGAAGATGTCGTCGACGGCGTCCCGGAGCTGCTCGCCCGATTGTCACCGGGCCGCCCGGCCACGCTGATCAGCGGACCGTCCGCGACCAGCGATATCGAACTGCGCCGTGTCTCAGGCGTGCACGGGCCGCGTTCACTGACGGTCGTACTCCTCGACAACCACGGCACGACACTCGAACCGAAGCAGAGGTGACATCGATGTCCACTCGGCGATCAACGAAGGCGCAACGGCCGACATCCCGGGCCGGCGAACACTGCGAGCAGCACACCAGGGACGAGGTGGATTGGTCTCCGATCATCGCCTATCTGCAGACCTGCGCGGCGAGCTGGTCGCCCGAGGCGGGGCCGACACCGGACGAACGAGCGCGGCTCGCTGCGCTGGTGACGCGGACGGTCGCACGCGAGAAGGGGGCCGCCGATCCCTTGATGCTGCCCGCCGACACTCTGGCACAGGTGCTGACTCGTACCGTCGACGTGGTGTCGCGCACGCGCGCCGCCCCTACCGTCCCGGCTTTCGACGACCGCGCTCGGCTGGCGGCGGCGCTGCTCACCGGACAGCCGGCCGCCGCTCTGGCGCGCGCCAGCGGAACCACAATCGCCACCTCGTACTTCGTTGTGGCACTGTCCATTCCGAAGCCCGACTCGACACACAACGGATCGGCCGAACGCAACCTGATGCGGATGCACGATCTGCTCGCCGAGCCGGCGCGAGCCGACACACTGGCCCAACTGTCGATCACCGGCGGAACGGTGCTGCTGCCGGAGACCACCGCGGGAATCCGCACCGTCGAGGCGCTGCGCAGCGACTTGTCCGAGGCGACCGGGCTACTGCTGACGGGTGCCGTCGTGACCGCAGCGCCCGCCCAGGTGCCGACCGCGATGCGCGACGCCCATCAGCTGCTGGATATGGCCCTCGCACTGGGCCGTACAGGTCGTATCCACTGCTTCGACGATCTGGCCCTCGAGTACCAGCTGTGCAAGCCCGGCCCCGGCCGCGAACAACTGCTGGCGATCATCGAGCCGCTGCGGCCCTACCCCGTCTTCATGGAAACCCTGAGCCGCTACGCCTGCGACGGTCTCAACCGGCGCAAACTCGCCCGCACAATGCGAGTACACGCCAATACCGTCGATTATCGCCTGGACCGCGTCGCCCAGATCACCGGCCACGATCCGCGCACGCCTGCCGGACTGTCGTACCTGCGCTCCGCGCTACTGATCGACGCAGTGCAGAACAGCCTCGACACCCGCCACAGCGATACAACCGGCGAATCTCGATAGTTCCCACGTCAGCTGTAGCGCGGCAAACAACGATCTCGCCTCCCGAACTCATCAGAGAGACAGAAATGGCCCTCCACCTCACCGACCTTCGGGTCAACTCGCTCACCGAACCCATCGGGGTGCACACGCCCAGACCGGAATTCTCCTGGAAGATATCGACATCGGAACCGGGCATCCTGCAGTCCGCGTGCGCGCTTCAGGTATGCCGCGACGGCGGCCGTTTCGAGGGGGCGGACCTGCTCTGGGACTCAGGACGCATCCCATCCGACCGCCCCTTCGGAATCCTCTACCAGGGACATCGGCTCCAGTCCCGGAAGCGATATCTGTGGCGCGTCAAAATGTGGGACAACACCGACACGGCAAGCACATGGAGCGAGCCCGCAACATTCGAGACCGGCATCCTGGACCCCGAGCTATGGACGGCCCAATGGGTCACCGGTCCGCCGCCTTCCCCACATGCCGAGGACACACCTCTCTATTTTCGTGGGCAGTTGGATGTGACGGCCGAGGTCGTTCGTGCCCGCGCATACGTCAGTGCGCTCGGCTGGTATCGCTTATTCGTCAACTCGACCGACGTGACCGGCAACGCCCTCGTCCCACGATGGACCCCGCTCGACGAGATCGTCGAATACCAGACTTACGACGTCACCGACCTGCTCCGCAACGGGCGCAATGCGCTCGGTGTCGTCGTAGCCGATGGGCGGTACCGAGGGCGCAGCGGCGCTTTCGCACGTCGCGCGATTTACGGAGACCAGCTGGCCGCGTTCGTTCAACTTCACCTCGAGCTTGCGGACGGCAACACCGAAATCGTCACCACCGACCACACCTGGCGCGCTGGAACAGGCCGCATTCTCCATTCCGACCCTATGTACGGCGAAAGTGCCGACCTGAGAATTTCGGAATCGGAGTGGCTCGACCCGGCGGCTCCCCTGCCCGGATTCACCCCCGTCCGGACCATCACCAGCAAACGCCAGCTTGTCGGCGAGGCGGTAGCCCGAGTTCAGGAAACCCGGCTACTGGAGCCAGCGGCGATCACCCGTACACCTTCGGGCAAACAGCTCGTCGACTTCGGCCAGAATTTCGCCGGCGTCACCCGCATTCACCTGCCCGGACGAGCCGGGCTTCAGCTGCAGCTCACCCACGCCGAATTGACCACATCCGACGGCGAACTCGACACATTGTCCTTTGTCACGAGCAAGAAGAGGCCGTGGTACCAGCGCGACAAGGTGGTAACGGGCCCGTCCGCAACCTGGTATCAGCCCTGGTTCACCATTCACGGATTTCGCTATGTCGAGATCGACGGACTCGATGAAGACCTGCGCCCAGAGGATGTGCGAGGAGTGGTTCTCTCGACCGATCTCACGAGTGCCGGAACCTTCGAATGCAGCGACAGTCGATTAGAGCAACTGCACCGCAATGTGGAGTGGTCATTGCGTTCCAACTTCGTCGATACAGCCACCGATTGCCCTACTCGAGAACGGTCGGGGTGGACAGGGGATCTCCAGATCTTCGCGCCCACCGCCACCATGTTTGCCGACGTTCAGGCCTACATTCGCCGCTATCTTGCCAATCTGGCAGTCGAACAGCTACCGAGTGGTGGAGTACCACCGTACGTTCCTTCCGAACAATCCGCGCACCAGATGGGTAAGCTCAACCCCTTCACCAGATTCGCCGCAACCCGGGTGCTGGAGGCCCTGGCCGGATCCGCGGGGTGGGGCGACGCGGCCGTACTACTTCCGTGGACACTGTTCCGCTACTACGGGGACACCGAGATTCTCCGGCAGCAGTGGTCGAGTATGACGCGATGGGTGGACCGTGGTGCACGGGTGGCGGCAACCAAGTCCCGTACGCTGCGTCGTCTCCGGAAACCTGCCGGCTCGCTCGAAAAGTACGTGCTCGATACAGGATTCCATTGGGGCGAATGGATCCGGCCAGGCGAAACCGTTCTCGACAAAGCTCGAGACGCCATGACGCATCGTCCAGTGGTTGCGACTGCCTATCTCGCATACTCCAGCCGGATATTGAGCGAGATCGCCGCAATTCTCGGCTACGACACGGATGCGCGGCGTTATGGCGAACTGGCCGAACACGTCACCGCGGCGTACCGCGCCGCGTTCGTCCGCGACGGTGGCCGGCGCATCGGTCGAGATCGCCAAGACGACTACGTTCGTTCCATCGCCTTCGAACTCCTCAGCTCCGCGGAACGCACCCGCGCAATGAATCGACTTGCAGAACTGGTCGAAGCTGCCGACTACCACCTGGATACCGGATTCCTCAGCACCCCAATGCTTCTCCCTACATTGGCCGACAACGGAAGGGCCGATCTGGCATTCCGGTTGCTACTGCAGACCACCAGCCCGGCCTGGCTCTACCAGGTCGAGCGGGGAGCCACAACAATCTGGGAAAGCTGGGAAGGCTACGACGCCGACGGAAACGGCCTCGCGTCTCACAACCACTACGCCTTCGGGTCCGTCGCCGCGTGGTTGTACGAGGGATTGGCCGGAATCAGCCCGGCCGAGCCGGGCTATCGCGTCATCCGCATCGCTCCCCGCATAGGCGGTGGGCTGACTCGTGTCGCCGCGTCCATCCATACACCTTTCGGCCGTGCCGCGAGCGAGTGGAGGATCGACGAGGATCGGTCGGTACACCTGCGAGTTGAAATTCCGCCGGGCACAGAGGCGCTGGTCACATGGGACTCCGCTGGAACCGAGCGCCGGGTAGGTTCCGGAACGCACGAAATATGTTGGCAGTGAATACCTCCCGCAAGACCAGCACAGCGCCCCCGCGCGGCGGTATCGATACGCAATCACACCCACCCACGACAAGACGATCGGAACAACATGCCGAGCGAAGCCTTCAATGCGGTAGCCGATTGGCTCCGGCAGAACCTCCGATCGAGCGAATCGGATCTCGTCGCCGAACGCGAGGCCATGGCCCAGTACGCTGCGGCGTATCGCCCCCTCTTCGGTGTTGCCGACGAACCGGCACCTGTCGGACAACCGGGCTCATATGTGATGACCCCTACAGCCTGCCGAGACGACGTCGTGGTCCTGCACATTCACGGCGGCGGCTTTCGTAGTGGAAACGCAGGTCTGTTACGCCTTGTCAGTGCCCAACTGGCAGCAGACACCCGCGCTCGGATCGTCCTTCCCGAGTATCGGCTAGCGCCGGAAAACCCTTTTCCAGCCGCTATCGACGATTGCATGGAGATGTTCGACTACGCCGCCACCCTCGCTCCTCGCATCGTGGTTGCCGGCCACTCCGCCGGGGCGAATCTTGCCCTGGCCGTGTTGTTGCGGACAGTGGGTGACGAGCGTGCTGCGGGCGGGGTGCTGTTCTCCGGCGTTTACGACCTTCGTCCGGAACGCTTCGAGCGCGGCAGCTGGGTCGAACGAGCGTCCTCGGAACTTGTCCTCACCCACGAGGGCGGCTTGTCGATGCACCACGACTATCTCGCGGGTCGATCGGCAACTGATCCGCTGGTCTCGCCCTTATTGGCCGATTTGACCGGACTACCGCCGCTGTTCTTGCAGGCAGCAGGGAAGGAACGACTCCTCGACGATTCGCTTATGCTCGCCACCGCCGCAGCGCAGGCGGGAGTCCATGTGGAGCTGGAAATCTGGCCCGATATGTTTCACGACTGGACAGCAGCCGCCACTATGCCGGAGGCCACCGAAGCACTGTCCCGCGCAGCGTCTTTCATCGACCGGGTGGCCAGCGGACGAATCGGCAAGCCAGCCCTCTCCGACGGCGTCACTCTGCAGCATCGCCCGCCACGGTAGGTTTTTTTGAACCGTAAGGGCCGTCGCCGTCAGGGAGGGGTCGTCCCCGTACCCCCTCCGCGAGCAATTCATGGGCCAAGTCGTGCCCCTTCAGAGCACGGCTGGTCCGCCGCCGCACCCTCCATCCCTGCGCTGTGCGCTCGAACCGCCAATGATGGGCCGTCGCCCGCGCCACCTCGAAGGTATCGGCCCGGTGCAAGATCATCAGTGAATAACTCGCGCCCGTCGCCACGTCGCCCTCGACGGTCACGTGCACCGGCCCTTGGAAGTGGGCGCAGCCTCCGGCGATGAACCCCTGGTGGGTCGCCGAACCCACCATCGCCGAAATATCTTCGCGACCGGCCATATACAGCCCGTCGACGTCGTATATGCCGTCATCGGTCCACAGGGCCGCGACGTCTTCCGCCGCACCGTCGTCGACCAGCGGGCCGTACCTCGCGACGAGTCGGTGTATCTCGCGTTCGTCCTCCAGTAGCCGCAGACGCGATTCCATCGCCGCCAGACGTTCGTCCATGATCTACTCCTCCACTTCGGCCAGTTTCGCCAGCGCCGACAGCTGTTCGCAGTAGTGGTCCACCGACTCGGCGGCGATCGATACGCTGATCGTCGTCGCGCCGGCCGATACGGTGGCGTCGAGTCGTTCAGCGGTGGTGACAGGATCGCCGATCGGATCGACGACCCCGGCTGACAGCACCACGTCGAATCCCTCTGGCGCTTCGACGTTTTCGAGCATCTCTCGGATACGGCCCAGAGGCAGGCCGAACGGCACCCACCCGTCGCCGAGCGCGGCCGCCCGCCGCAGCGACCGCATCGAGCGCCCACCGACCCACAGCGGCACAGTCGCCTGCAACGCGTGCGGTTCGACGAGCACGTCACCGAACGAGTAATGCGGTCCCTGATACCAAGGCAGCGGTACCGACAACGCACTGCGCAATGCCCGGAGAGCATCGTCGGCGCGCGCTCCCCTGCCAGCGAATGCGGCTCCGAGAAGGTCGAATTCGGCCTCCAGGGAGCCGACGCCGACTCCGAGTGTCATACGGCCCCCGGTGACCGCGTCGAGTGTGCCGTAGCGTTTGGCGATCTCGAGCGGATGGTGGTAGCCGAGTACCAGCACCTGAGTGACGAACCGGATCCGCTCGGTGCGTGCGGCCAGATACCCGAAGGTCGCCAGCGGATCCCAGTAGGTGCCGCCACGCTGCGCTGCTACGTCCACCGGCACCGCGACATGCTCGCTACAGGTGAGATGAGCGAAGCCGAGCGCATCCGCATGTTCGGCCACCCGCGCCAATTCGGCGATGCCCGCAGTGACTTCCCACTCCGAGTGCGCGCCCGGCACCCGAGTCACCACGGGACTGACGATTCCGATGCGCATCAGTCGGCCCTGGTCTCCACTGTCGCCGGCTCCCGTTTCGGCAGTAACCGGAGCATCTACCAGTCCTGCCAAGGCACGATCGTGTGCACCGGCGCGCTGAACATCAGCTCTTCGGCCTCCGGGCACGGGGCCCCACGGCCCGACTCATCCCACTGCTGCTCCTTATCGGCGATCTCACGGCAGACGATGTCGGGATCGCCGTCCAGATACAGCAAACGGATGCGCAACGAACCAGGCGAATACTCCCGGCGAGACTCGGCCAGCGGCAGCGTGGGATGTTTCTGCACGGTGTGCAAGGCGAAGGTCCACGCTCCCGCCACCCCGGAGCACTCCAGCAGATCCGGAATCCGCACCCGATCCTGCCACCGGAACTGCTCATGCGACTGCACACTGTGCGGATCGGCCAGGTGACTGACGGTGATGTGCAGCCCGCGGTTCGGCCGGAACGGCAGCGCGTCCGCCGACACCAATACGCGCGGCGCGACATAACCTTTCACCGGCGTGAAGAACGCGAGCAGCGTACGGCGGACACCCGGAATGATCGGGCCTCGCCCCCACTGGAAGGAGTCCTCCCCCAACTTGGTCCACTCGGCGACACTCTCCTCGTAGGGCGGCCGGAACCAGTACATGGCCACGTAGTCGGTGCCCGCCAATTCCGCGGCCGCCCCAGTGGCTCCGCTACGGCAAGCCCAGCGATCACCCCACGCCACCCCCGGAAGCAACAGATTCTCCGGACGATGGTCCAGCTGATGCCATTCGTTGTATTCCCGATGCCGATCAGAATCAGCCAATTCGATGAACGAGAAAAAGGCCCGCTCCGAGAACAACTTCACCTCCTGATGCGAACGACGACCTGGCGACTGCCACGACACCGCCACGCTAGGAGCCGCCAGGGATCGTGCGGGTCCAGGATTCCGTTCATCGGGAAGGAAACGCAGTCTTGTCCCCGGCGGTGAGCGCTTTCAGAACCACACCTCGGGTGGCTCCGTTTCGCATTACAGTCGTGTCGTCGGTTCAGGGAACTCGCCCTGCGCCAGTGCCCAGATGACATCCGAACATCATCGCCAGCGGCATGTGCCACCTCGCACCGGCGGCCCGACTCGCGCAGCAAATACTCGGTTCGCCGGCGATCTCGGCACGCGCGGCCCGACGACGCGGCCTCGGCCATTTCCAGAAGTCGCGCGACGCCAGCGATCACATGTGCGCATATGCCTATGCGGCCGCATTCCAATCCGTTCCGTCCCGACGCCTTTCCCGCGGTGTGTCGGGTTCCTCAGTGCGTCGCCACACCGAAATGCGCTGCACCCCAGGCACTTCCTTCCCTCAGCACTTCCATCCACCGCAGGCCGTCGGCCACATCGCCTTCACAGCGCGGTTACCGGTGGCGGACTCGCCGTCGCAGCCGATGTTGGGGAACGCTCACGACCCTGCTACCCCTGCGGTCGCCGCGAGCATGCGTCAACTATCTCGTGCTAGTGTTCCGCGGCAGATCGAAGGACCGTGCCCGCTCGAAGGAATGGGATCATGAACGACGAAACCGCCCATGGACCGTCGAAACACCGGCTCGTCGTGCTGACCGATATCAAACGCGGGTTGGAAAACGATGACATTCAGTCGATGGCGCGGCTGCTCCTGTATGCGAATGTCATCGATATCGAGGGGCTCATCGCCGTGAGCTCCTGTTGGCACCGTCGCGGCGGCAGAGCTCGTGACGCCGCAATCATTCACAGCCTGATAGATGCGTACAGTTCGGTCAAGCACAACCTCGACGCCCACGCGACCGGGTACCCCGACCCGGCTCTGCTGCACTCCCGCACGTTTGTGGGGGTTCCCGCTTACGGCAACGCTCCCGGTGATGGTTTCGCGGAACAGCGATTCAGCCAGAACCCTGGAGTTCAGGCAATCTTGCAGATACTTGAAGACCCCGACCCACGGCCCGTGTGGTTCGCCTTGTGGGCAGGCGCCAATACACTGGCACAAGCTCTTTGGATCGCCGAGCAAACTTACACAGACCGCGCATTCGAGCGACTTCTCGGGCGCCTACGGATATATGCCATCTCCGATCAGGACGCGGCGGGACACTGGCTACGCGATGTCTACGGGGAGCGCCTCTTCTACATCGTTTCGCCGTCCCCCGCTTCCGGTGGGCGCTTCTACCGGCACGCTACATGGCCGGGCATTTCTGCTGACAGGTTCTCCCACGGGAGCGAAGACGGGATTCGCGGAGGCGGGTTCACCGGCGCCGATCGTCGGCTCGTGAGTCGACGATGGTTGCACCGCCACATTCGCCGCGGCAGCTACGGACACAGATACCCCCTGCACCGCTTCATCATGGAAGGAGACACCCCATCCTTCCTCTCCCTCATTCCCAACGGTTTGAACGACCCGAACCGGCCCGATTGGGGCGGCTGGGGAGGCCGCTACCGACGCTACATACCAGATTCCGCTTACGCCGGCCGGGACGAGACGTATCCGATCTGGACCAACGCGGCGGACACTGTTCTCGGATCCGATGGCAACAAGCACCACAGCCCGCAGGCCACGATTTGGCGGTGGCGCAGCGAGTTTCAACACGATTTCGCCGGCCGTATCGCGTGGACACTTACCGACAACTTCGCCGACGCCAACCATCCGCCTATAGCTCGCCTCGCCCACCACGACAACTTCACCGTCGTCAGCGGAGAGAAGATCGAACTCGACGCATCCCCATCCTCGGACCCCGACGGCGATCAACTCGAATTCCGATGGTTCTTCTATGCCGAAGCAGGAGACTGCCCACAACCCCCGCACCTCACCGGCGCCGACACTCCGACGGCCAGTTTCACCGCTCCCACAACCGATGTCGCATGCGAATTGCACGTCATCCTGCGTGTAACCGACACGGGGACTCCCCCCATGTCGGCATACCGGCGCGTGCGAGTGCGCGTAGAACCACTGCCGAAATAGTCGAGCTCCGCACCCTCTCTGAGCCCGCC
>NZ_BAFW01000127.1 GCF_000308535.1 Nocardia cerradoensis NBRC 101014
GCCGATGTCGAGGCGGTGGCGGCCTGGCACGAATCGCTGGGCGCCCGGCGCGCGCACCGCGGCGCACAGTGGCTGGTGATGACCGATCCGGTGGGCGGGGTGTACTGCCTGACCGAACGAGACCCGTTGACCGGCAAGGTGTTTCGGCGCAGCCCGAGCTGAACGGATCCGCTGCGGGCGCGACCCGGGGGCCGTTCCCCGGACCGGTTGCGGCGAGCCGGCGTGGATCGGCGCATCCTGGAAGGGACTGGTGCACCGACGACACGCTCGGCCCCGGCGACCCCGCGGCCCCGGGCAGAGGAGGGCAGATGACCGGCCAGCAGCCGCACACGGACGGCCCGCGCACTGTCGCCCAGAAGTTGATCGAGTCCCATCTGGTGTCGGGCCGGATGCGCCCGGGGGAGGAGATCGCCCTGCGCATCGACCAGACGCTCACCCAGGACGCCACCGGCACCCTGGTGATGCAGGAACTCGAGGCGCTCGGGCTCGACCGGGTGCGCACCGAACTCAGCGCACAGTACGTCGACCACAATCTGTTGCAGACCGACGACAAGAACGCCCAGGACCACGAATTCCTGCTGTCGGCCTGCCGCCGCTACGGGCTGTGGTTCTCCAAACCGGGCAACGGGGTCTCGCACCCGACCCATATGCAGCGTTTCGGCAGACCCGGCGTGACGATGGTCGGCTCGGATTCGCATACGCCGGCCGGCGGCTCGCTGGGCATGCTCGCGATCGGCGTCGGCGGTCTCGAGGTGGCGCTCGCCATGGCCGGTGAGCCGCTCTACATCACCATGCCGCAGATCTGGGGCGTCGAACTGACCGGCGAACTGCCGCCCTGGTGTTCGGCCAAGGATGTGATCCTGGAGATGTTGCGCCGCCACGGCGTCAAGGGCGGCGTGAACCGGATCGTCGAGTATCACGGTCCCGGCCTGGCGGGACTCACGGCGATGGATCGGCACGTGATCGCCAATATGGGCGCCGAACTCGGCGCCACCACCACGGTCTTTCCGGCCGACGACGCGGTGCGCGAATTCCTGCGCGCCGAGGATCGTGCCGCCGACTTCACCGAACTGCGGGCCGACGAGGGCGCGAGCTACGACCTCGACGAGCACATCGACCTGTCGGCGATCGAGCCGCTGATCGCCCGGCCCTCCTCACCCGGGGACGTGGTTCCGGTGCGAGAGGTCGCCGGGGAACCGGTCGCGCAGGTGGTGATCGGGTCGTCGGCCAACCCCGGGCTGCGGGATTTCGCGATGGCCGCCGCCATCGTCTCCGGCCGGCAGACCCACAGCGACGTCAGCTTCGATGTCAATCCGTCCTCGCGGGAGATCTTCGAGGATCTGACCAGAATGGGCGCCACGTTCGAACTGATCCGCGCCGGGGCGCGCATCCACCAGTCCGGATGTATGGGCTGTATCGGCATGGGGCAGGCGCCGGCCGTCGGCCGCAATTCGCTGCGCACCATGCCGCGCAATTTCCCGGGGCGCTCGGGCACCGACGAGGACTCGGTGTGGTTGTGTTCGCCCGAGACCGCCGCCGCGTCCGCGCTGACCGCGACGATCACCGATCCGCGCGACCTGGCCGACGAACTGGGCCTCGACTATCCGGTGCTGGAACTGCCCGCCCACGCCTCGGTCAACACCGCGATGCTGGTGGCGCCGCTGCCGGAAGCGGAGGCGCGCACCGTGGAATTGGTGAAGGGCCCCAACATCTCCGCGCTGCCGGATTTCGATCCGCTGCCGGATGTGATCGAGGCCCCGGTCCTGCTCGTGGTCGGCGACAACATCTCCACCGACGACATCTCCCCGGCCGGAGCGCGGGCACTGCCGTACCGCTCGAATATCCCGAAACTCGCCGAATTCGCTTTCACCCGTATCGATCCGGACTATCCGCGGCACGCGGCCGAGATCTCCGGCACCACCGGACATGTCGTCGTGGGTGGCGACAATTACGGGCAGGGCTCCTCGCGCGAACATGCCGCGATCGCGCCGCGATATCTGGGGTTGCGGGCGGTGATCGCGAAATCGTATGCGCGCATCCACTGGCAGAATCTGGCCAATTTCGGCATCGTCGCCCTGGAATTCGCCGACCCCGCCGATTACGACCGCATCGGGGTGGGTGACGTGCTGCGCATCGAGGGCCTGCGGGCGGCCCTCACCGCCGGTTCCGTGGTCACCGCCCACGACGTCACGGCGAACGTGGATATCCCACTGCGCCAACGGCTTTCGGAGCGTCAGGTGGAAACGGTACTGGCCGGCGGCATCATTCCGCGGCTCGCGGCGGCGCAGGCGGCGCGCGAGATGTCGGCTCGCTGAGCGTTCTACTCGATGAGCTTTTCGCTCTTCAACCAGTCGTAGGCGACGTCGGCGGGATCCTCGCCGTCGATGTCGACGCGGCCGTTGAGTTCCTGCATCAGATCGTTGGTCAGCCGCTCGGAAATCGTGCCCAGCAGCGGACGCAACTGCGGATAGCGGTCCAGGATCTCCCCGCGCACGACCGCGGCGCCGCTGTAGGGCAGGAAGAACTTCTTGTCGTCGTCGAGCACGACGAGATTCAAATTCTTCACCCGGCCGTCGGTGGTGTAGATCATGCCGAAATTGCACGGCGCGCTCTTGGCCGTCGCGGTGTAGACGACGCCGGCGTCCATCCGGGTGACGTTGCCGGTGGGCACGCCGTTCGGATCGTTGTAGGGAATCCCGTATTTCTGCAGCATCGGAATGAAACCGTCGGCGCGGCTGAAGAATTCGTCGTCGACGCAGAACGTGCGGTCGCGCACCGGCAACGCCGCCACATCCGACAGCGACTTCACCCCGAGCCGTTGGGCGGTCGGCGTCGACACACCGAAGGCATAGGTGTCGTTGAAATTCGCCGGCGGCAGCCACTCCAGGTTGTGCTCACGCTTCTCGATATCGTGCACGCGCTGCCAGAGTTCCTGCGGGTCGGAGATCGTCTCGGTTTCGTTGTGGTAGTTGACCCAGCCGGTACCGGTGTACTCCCACAGGATGTCGGCGTCACCGTTGAGCTGGGCCTGCCGCGACGACGCCGAACCCGGCGCGCCGGTCAGATCGGTGACCTTCGCGCCGGCCGCGGCCAGATAGGTGGCGGTGATCTTGCCCAGCAGCACGCCCTCGGTGAAACTCTTCGACGTCACCACGAGTTTCGCGCCGTCGAGCGGTCGCTGCCCGCCGGGCAGGCTCGCATCGTGGAAGGTGCCCGACGAGCTGACCAGCCCGCATCCGCCGATCATCGACACCACGAGGGCGACCGCGCACAGTGCCAGGGCCCGCACCGACCTCATGACACACCTCGCGGAGTCGCGGCCAGTTCGACGAGTCTGCCCAGCCAGTCGATGATCAACGCCAGCAGTCCGACCAGAATCGCCCCGGACACGAGCAGTTTCGGCAGGAACAGGGTGACGCCCGTCGTGATCAGCGTGCCGAGGCTGGTGGCGCCGATGAAGGTGCTCAGGGTCGCGGTACCGACCAGGATCACCAGGGCGGTGCGCACCCCGTTGAGGATCACCGGCACCGCGAGCGGCAACTCCACTCGTACCAGGGTGCGGGCGGCGGAGAACCCGATCCCGCGCGAGGCCTCGATGGTGCGCTGATCCACCTGCCGCAGGCCGATGATGGTGTTCTGCAGGATCGGCAGAATCGCGTACACCACCAGACCGACGACCGCCGTACGGAATCCGGTGCCCAGCCAGAAGGTGAACAACACCAGCAGCCCGACCGCCGGCGCCGCCTGGCCGATATTGGCGATGTTGACCGCGATCGGCTCCAGGCGTTTGAGCGCGGGCCGGGTCAGCGCGATACCCAGCGGAATCGCGACGACGACCACGATCACCGTGGCGACCACGGTCAGCTTGATATGCGACCAGATCGTGGTCTGCAGGTTGGACCAGGCCAGCGAGGCCTGTTCGGTCGGGGTGAACGTCGTCGACCGGTACCAGACGATGTAGCCGATGCCGATGACGAGGATGATCAACGGCTCGAACCAGACGTCCATCGGCAGCTGCCGCAGGCGGGTCATGACTGCCCGGCCGATTCGTGCTCGTCGTCGTCGGCGGCGACCACCGGGGTGGGCGCGGGATCGGTTCCGTCGACGTAGGTCTCGTAGGAGGTGTCGTGTTCCTCGGAGCGCACGTCGGCGAGTGCGGCCTGGATGGTCTCGGTCACCGCGCCGATGCCGATCGAGCCGACGACCGCACCGCGCCCGTCGGTCACCAGGGCCGCGCCCTGACTGGCCGCCAGCATCGCGTCGAGGGCGTCGTTGAGCGTCGAGGAGCGCGCGACGACCGGTAACCGCCGATCGAGGTAGTCCGAGACCTCCGGTTTGCTCGCCAGTTCGGTGAGCGAGGGCCACGACCGCGGCCGCCCGGCGGCGTCGACGACCACCACCCAGGTCTGGCCGGCGGCCCGCGCGCGCTGGATCACCGCCTGCGACGGCTCTCCGATGCGCGCGGTGACCACGTCGTCCCACTCCACGTCGCGCACCCGCTGCACGGTCAGATAGGCGAGTTTGGCGCCGGAGCCGACGAATTCCTCCACGAAGGGTGTGGCCGGCGCGGTGAGGATCTCCTCGGGCCGCGCGTACTGTTCGACGTGGCCGCCCTCGGACAGGATCAGTACCTTGTCACCGAGTTTGGTGGCCTCCTCGAAATCGTGTGTGACCACGACGATCGTCTTGCCTAGTTCGTGCTGAATCCCGATGAGGCTGTCCTGCAGGCGAACTCGGGTGATCGGGTCGACGGCGCCGAACGGCTCGTCCATCAGCAGCACCGGGGGATCGGCGGCCAGCGCCCGCGCGACTCCGACGCGCTGCTGCTGGCCGCCGGACATGTCCTTGGGCAGCCGGTCGGCGAAGATCCCGGGATCCAGACCGACGAGTTCGAGCAGGTATTCGGTGCGTTCGGCGATCCGCTTCTTGTCCCAGCCGAGCACTCGCGGGATCGCGCCCACGTTCTTGCGCACCGACCAGTGCGGGAACAGGCCGCCGGATTGGATGACGTACCCGATCGACTGCCGGAGTTTGTCCGGGTCCTCGCGGGTGACATCGCGCCCGCCGATGAAGATGCGGCCCTCGGTCGGCTCGATCAGCCGGTTGATCATCTTGAGCGTCGTCGTCTTCCCGCATCCGGAGGGGCCGACGAAGGCGACGATCTGTCCCGCCTCGATCTCGAGGTCGAGGCGGGCAACGGCCGGCTTGTCCTGGCCCTTGTATCTCTTGACGACCGAGTCGAGGACGATGGACGCCCCGGTGACATTGCGTTCCGGCGTCGCCGGTCCGGGCCGGTCGGTCACAGCGTCGGTCATGAGAGTCCTTCGGCGATGGTGAGGCGGCCCAGCAGAACGAGTAGCGCGTCGAATACCAGCGCCACGATGACGATGAGGATGGTGCCCGTGGCCGCGGTCTCCAGCGCGTTCGCGCCGCCCAGACGCGAGAGGCCGTTGAAGATCAGCGATCCCAGGCCGGGCCCGAGAACGTAGGCGACGATGGCGGCGACACCGACGATCATCTGTGTGGAGACCCGGATACCGGTCAGGATCACCGGCCATGCGATCGGCAGCTCCACGGTGAGCAGGATGCGGGTGCGAGAGAAACCGATGCCGCGTGCCGATTCCACCACCGAGGCCGGTACCGAGCGCAACCCGACGATCGCGTTGCCGATCACCGGCAGCGCGGCGAAGAACGCGAGCATGATGAACGACGGGACCACACCCAGCCCGAACGGGACCAGCAGCAGGGCCAGCAGCGCCAGCGACGGAATGGTCAGCGCGACCCGGCTCGAGGTGAGCGAGAGCTGCGACAGCAGCGGCAGCCGGTAGACCGCCATCGCGATGAGCACGGCGACGATCGTGCCGACCAGAACCGTCTGAAACGCCAGTGACGCATGCTGATAGGTGAGGAAGGCCAG
>NZ_BAFW01000126.1 GCF_000308535.1 Nocardia cerradoensis NBRC 101014
ACCGGGCGGTCCGGCCGACACCTGAGACGAGCTGGCGGCCGGACCGCCGATCAGTTCTCGGACCGGCTCCGGACGACATCGTCGATGGTGCGCGTCAAACGCGGCGCCGCCTCGTCGATGTCGTGAGCCGATAACGCCTGGTTGACAATCAGCCAATCCTCGATGTCGTCACCACGGGCGTATTTGCGAAAACAGTTGTAGATCGCGTAGTAGGCGAACTCGACCGGATCGGGGAAGACCAGATCATCGTCCTGCATCGCGCAAATGGGCTCGAGATACCGATCGCGCACCCCCGCGAGATCCACCCCCGCCCGAGCGGAGCGAAGGGCATCAGCGGGAAGCTCGACCTCCACCTTATGCCGCATCCCGACAACCGAGTCGCGATAACGCAGCTCGCGGGGCTCTCCCCGGACGTAATCGTCCCACGTCGACAGCGCATCCTCGCACAGCGACAGATGAACCTGTCGCCTGTGCTCAGCTCCCAGCTGGAAGAAGAGATCGCTCGGGGTCATGAACGGCACTCTGCCAGAACATGGATTGTCCTAGAGTCCGGCGACACGCCCGCTCACAGCGAATAGGTGAGGGTCAGGACCTCCTGCTGGGCCTCCGTCGCCTGGCCGGAGATTTCGACGAGTTCCCCGGTACCCGACCCTGGAACAATGGTCCCGTACGTGCTCTGGGTATCCCCCTGCATCACACCGCCGTGCTGGATGACGAACGTTCCCCGACGCCCGTCGAGGATGCCGTCGATGCGCTCCGAGGCAACGAATCCGGCACCGGAATCTCCCTGGGCGGTCAGCACTTCCACAACACCGGAGCCTTCGATCACACCGCTGTAGTTCTTGCGGATCTGCACCCGTGTCAGCTTGGGCCCCACCTCCGGCTGGTCATAGACCGTCTCGGTGAAATCGACGATCTGAAAACGCGCTTCGACGGTGCGGGGCTGGTGCTGGTCGGTCATGCCTGCGAGCTTATTGAGTCGACCGCCGGCAGACTCCGATGGGTCGTACCCGTTGCCCCGCGTCCGTACCTCAGCGGACCACAGCCCGAAACCTCCTCTCAGGCGCGGCCGCGCACCCCATCGCGCGACAGTGCGCCTCCGGAATGGTTGGCTGACAAGCTTTTACACCGCATCCACGTCTCTGACGTGCCAGGATGAGGCGTATGACTCCGGTTCCCGAAGGCCATGCACGTCCCGCCGATCAGGTCGGGGTGAGCGGCTACGACAGCATCGCCGAGGGCTACGCGGCCGAGAACGAGACCGGCCTCCTGCACGCCTACTACAACCGGCCCGCGATCCTGGAACTCGCCGGGGAGGTGTCCGGGCGGCGAATTCTCGACGTCGGCTGCGGCCCGGGTCCCCTGTTCGCCGCGCTGCGCGAGCGTGGCGCCGTCGTGACCGGCATCGACGCGAGTACCCGGATGCTGGAGCAGGCCCGGCAACGCCTCGGCGCTGACGCGGACCTGCGAGTCGCCGACCTGGCCGACCCGCTGCCCTTTCCCGACGGCGGGTTCGACGATGTCGTCGCGTCTCTGGTGTTGCATTACCTGCGGGACTGGGGACCGGCTCTCGCTGAGCTGCGACGCGTGCTGGTCCCCGGCGGCAGGCTCATCGTCTCGGTCGAGCATCCTTTCGCCAACTTCCTCGGACAGCGGCTGGCCGGGGATTCGACCGACTATTTCGAGATCCGCAACCGGATCGACGAATGGACCATGGGCGAGCAGACCGCCCGACTGAGCTTCTGGGACCGGCCATTACACGCGATGACCGACGCCTTCACCGCGGCCGGCTTCCGCATCGGCGTCATCAGCGAACCCCCGGCCCTGCCCACCGCTCGCGATCTGATCCCCGAGGTACTCGGCGACAGCACCCACAACAGATTCCTGTGCTTCCTGTTCTTCGTCCTGTACGCCGACAACCGTCCGATGTGAAGGAGGCGACCTGAGATGACCGGACGCCCAGTATCCGTCGAGGAATGCGAGAGACTCTGGAAAGCCTGGACGCCCAGCGAAGTCGCCGAACGCCTGTCTGGCACCCCGCCATGCTGGTACGTCGCCGCCGGCTGGGCGCTGGATCTGTTCGTCGGCGGGCTGAATCGTGCGCACTCCGATCTCGAAATCGGTATTCCCCCTGAACGATTCGACGACATCGCGGCCGCCTTCCCTGGCTACGAATGGGACGTCGTCGGCGACGGGCACGCCTGGCCGTTCCCGGAGGAAGCCGGCAACCACCATCAGACGTGGCTGCGCGAACCGGCGACCGGGCTCTATCGCCTCGACGTATTCCGCGAGCCACACAGCGGTGATCGATGGGTATGCCGCCGCGACGCCTCGATCACCCTGCCCCACGAGGAGCTGATCCTCCACACCGCCGACGGCATCCCCTACGTGATCCCCGAGGTCGTGCTCCTGTTCAAGGCGAAAGCCCGGCGAGCCAAGGACGAGGCGGACTTCCTGCACGCGCTCCCCGCCATGGACACCTCACGGCGATCCCGACTGTCCGAATGGCTGTCGCGAGTGCATCCTGGCCATCCCTGGTTGGAAACCCTCTCGGAATAGGACAACCCCTGAACCGAGCTCTTCCGTATCAAAAACAGAGTCTTTATGAGACAGTGGGACGATCGTTCGAAGTTGTGAGATTCCGGTAGACGGTTGCGCGGGATACACCCAGCGTCGCGGCGATCTGGTCGACGGTGTATTCGCCGGAATCCCGCATGTGCCGAGCGGACTCGACCATTTCCGGAGTCATCGCACCCGGGCGGCCGCGCGCGGTCCGAGGTTGTGAGGTGGTGACGGGCCGCTCCGGCGTACGAGCGGTGTCACGCGGCGGTAATCCACCCAGCAGCCGGTGCACGCCGTCGAGAATCGCTGCGCGTAACTGTTTTTCGGGCCGATCGGCGAAGAACACCACCGGATCGCTGAGCGCCGCGTAGATCTGCGCGGCCCTTACCTGCGAAGTGAAATCGGCGTCGAGGCCGGCGAGTAGTCCCTGCGCGGTCAGGGCGATGTCACGCAGCCGCCGGTAGGTCGCGGTATCGGCCGACAGTGCCTGGTCCTGCATATGTATCCGCAGCAGCGACCGATGCCGGAGCCAGGTATCGAGGAGCCCTTCGGCCACTGCCCATCGCCGCGCGTCCGGATTCCGGATGGTCCGGACGGATTCGAGCATGGCCTCGGTGTCTGCCAGCAATGGTTCGACCAGGGCGACGACGATGTCGATCTTGCTCGAAAAGTGGTAGAGCACAGCGGTTTTGGTCAGTCCGACCTGTTCGGAGATTTCCCGCACGGATACCGCGTGGTAGCCGCGTTCGGCGAACATCTCCAGCGCGGTGCGCAGGATTCGAGTACGCGAATCGTCAGTCACGGTTCCGGATTCTACCCCTTGACTGACCGTTGGTCAGCGACCTATCGTGAGATCACTGACCAACGGTCAGTAATTGTGAAACAAGGAGGACGCGATGAAGAACGAGCGGATTCTGATTTCCGGTGCCGGTATCGCCGGTCAGGTGTTGGCGTACTGGCTTGCGCGCCACGGATTCCGGCCCACGGTGGTCGAACGAGCAGCCGGGTTGCGGACCGGCGGCCAAGGGGTGGATATCCGCGATCAGGCGATCGAGGTGGCCGACAAGATGGGAATCATGGCGCGGGTGCGGGACTCCGCGGCCGACGTCGCGGGAATGAGGTTCGTCCGCGCCGATGGACGCGACATCGCCCGGATCGACATGCAGGGAATCAAGGAGAAGTACGGCAGCACCGAGGCGGAGATCATGCGTGGCGATCTCGTCCGGATCCTGCACGACATCACGGTGGACAACGTGGAGTACATCTTCGGCGACTCCATCCTCGGGCTCGAGCAGGACGACGACGGTGTCATCGTCACCTTCGAGCATGCGCCGATGCGACGCTTCGACCTCGTGATCGGCGCCGACGGCCTGCACTCGACGGTCCGGCGACTGGCCTTCGGCCCGGAGTCCGACCACGTCCGGCACATGGACCACTACTTCGCCTTCGGCAACACCGACTCGACGCTGGGACCCGACCGGTGGATGACGGTCTTCAATACTCCCGGACACTTCGCCGGGATCTACCGCTCGGGCAATCACCCTCAGGCCAAGGCGTATCTCATGTTCCGCAGTGCACGGCGCGATATCGACCCGCGCGACCAGGACGCGGCGCGGGCGCTGCTCGCCGCCGAGTTCCGTGGTGAAAACGCTTGGCACGTGCCGGAATTGCTGAAGGGTGTACTCGCCGATCCGGACGCCTACATCGACACGCTCGGCCAGGTCCGCATGCGGTCATGGTCGATCGACAGGGTCGCGCTCGTGGGTGACGCCGCCTACTGCGCGTCTCCGGCCTCCGGTGCCGGGGCCGAACTGGCGTTGATCGGGGCCTACCGGCTCGCCGGTGAGCTCGCAGCCGCCGCCGGGGACCATCGCCTCGCCTTCCGTCGGTATGAGCGGGCCCACCGACCGTTGGTCGACCGCAAACAACAGATCGGCCCCAATCTGCGACTGATGGCACCGAAATCACGGGTCGGCATTGCGGTGCGCAATCTCATCACGCGCCTGCCGATCCTGGAATCGATGGCCGGGATGGAACGCATCATGGCGCCCAAGGCCACCGAGCAGCTTCCCGACTACGACCTGCCCGCAGCTTCGATCGCGCAATGAACCTGATTCGGCTACCGACCAGCGGACCGCCGGCGCGGTTCGGCCGACATCAGGAATCGTTGTCCTTGCGAAGTTCGTCCGGCGGTTTGTTCTCGGTGATCTGCTCGTCGACCGCGTCGGCGAAGGCGGTACCGGCGACCATGCCGTCGGTACCGGGTACGACGACGCTCGCGCGTGCACCCGGCTCGTAGATCTCGTCCAGCCTTTCGGCTTCCTTCTTCGCCCGCTCGCGGGTTTGTTCGTCCGGTTCGGGCGTGGCCGTCTCGGCAGGCTTCGTGGTTGATTCCGCTGTGTTCTCCGTCATACCGCAGTGGTTCCCGCCCATCCCGCTCTTACACGAGCTCTGCGATCATCGAGGGTCGGCGTTCGACATCGGGGCCGGTGGGAGGAAGGTACGAATGACCACGATGCGGCGGTTCTGGATCGAATTCGATCCGGACGAGAACTACGACGCCCGATTCTGGCGGGGTGCCGGCGTGACCGGCGTCGACGCGCGGGATTGCCTGTCGATGGTTGCGGCCCAGTTCCCCGGCGGAGTGCTGCCGACCGTGCACCGGATTACCGTCGACATCTCGCTGGCAGAACCGCTGCCGGGAAACCCCCGCTTTCTCGGAGTCCCGGCGTGGCGCGGCGTGTGGTACCCACCTGTCAATCTCGGAACCGGGCCGACGCGCGACATCGACCGACGCGGTGCTCCCGCCGACTACCCGACGCCGGTCACGGCATCACGAGGCCGAGCGCGGGCCGGCAAGACCTCTCCCGAGAGATTTACGTGGTGGGACGAGATTCCTCATATCGATGGCCTGCACTGGGCGCTGGTCGGCATGCACTGCGCTGCGCACCGAGACGGAATGCGGCAAATTGCCTCAGCGCTGCGTAACGCCTGCGCCGCGGATCCGACCCTGGGGTTGTTGGTGCGCGACGCGCTCGATTACATGATCGCGTGGCGACCGACGCCGGAGGAATGGTTCGATCCGACCGGAATCAGGTTCGCCGATCAGGAGGCACTCGGCGAGTACCTGCGAGCCTTCCGCGACTACCTGCTCGGAGATCGCGCGGAGCCGATCTCCCCGCCCGAGCGGGAAACCCTTCCCTCCGGCTCGACACCATGACGTCCCACCGACGGCGACGCGGGACTACTCGGCCTTGCGACTGGTGAATTCGAAGGATCCGCCGTCGATGCCCCAGGAGATGATCCGCTCGGGGTGGATGCGGATGACCGCGCGTTCCTGGGGCGGGAACGGGGGCTCCTCGTCGTCGAGTGCGACGGCCGTGCCGCGTACCTCGATGCCACGAATTTCGTACGGCTCCAACGAAACCTGTTGGTCGACGACGAACGACACGCGGCTGCCCGCCTCGACGTTGCGGTACTTCCGGCTGGCGCGCATCCGCATACCCCCGATGTCGATGGTGCCGTCGGCGTTGACCCGATAGTTGGTCGGGTTGTTCTGCACGACGCCGTCGGGCGACACCGTGGCCAGACGGCCGATCCCGGCCTCGGCGAGGAACTTGTGTTCGTTGCTGGTGAAGGTCATGTCGTTCACTCCTCGGTGAAGTCGAAATCAGCTGAGCCCCCGGCGATCAGCCGGAGGTGTCGGTGGCGCCGAGCGCGGATGGTTCGGCCGCTCTCGCCAGAAACTATCAACGCTAGCGACAAGAGCGAAGGTAGCACCTCGCTTGATAGATTGTCTAGTGCTGCTAGCTTTTCGATCGAGGGTTGCGGATCTCTCCCGAATCAGCAAGCTGCACAGGCCGTTCCATCCGAGCCGATCTCGCTGTCTCGGCGGCACCGATGAATTTTCCGTGGCCTCGCCGTCGACACCTCTGGATACACCGGCAGAGGGAGGCAACGATGAGCACCGACAGACCCGACCAGGAACACACGACCCGGACAACGATCGCCACGAGTGAGCAGGGGGCGCAGTGAGCGTCACGACAGTATTGGTGGCGGGCGCGAGTATCGCGGGTCCCGCGCTGGCTCATTGGCTCGTCCGGCGGGGCGCCGAGGTGACCGTGGTGGAGCGAGCTCCGGAGCTGCGTCCCGGCGGGCAGGCCGTGGACGCGCGCGGGGTGACCAAGGAGGTCATCCGGCGGATGGGGCTCGATGCCGCGGTGCGCGCGGCGCGCACCGAGACCGCCGGCGCGTACACCGTGGATGCGGACGGCGCGGTGCTGGAAACCTTCCGCGCCGACGACGACGGCGGCGACGGGTACATCTCGGAGATCGAAATCCTGCGCGGGGACCTGTCCCGGGTGCTCTACGACGACACCCACGACGATGTCGAGTACATCTTCGACGATCGGATCGCCGAGCTGACTCAGGACACCGACGGGGTCGACGTCGTCTTCGCGAGCGGCGCCCGGCGGCGCTTCGACCTGGTGATCGGAGCGGACGGACTGCACTCGGCACTGCGCGCGATGGTCTTCGGCCCGCGCGAGGAGTTCATCCGTCACCTCGGACGCGCGTTGGCTTTCTACAGTGTGCCGAACGAATTCGGCATCGACCGCTGGCTGGTCGACTTCCAGGAATCCGGGCGGTCCGCCGGCCTGCGCCCCCTCCCGGACGCCACCCAGGCGATGGCGATGTTCTCCTTCCCCGCCGCGGACCTCGACGTCGACTATCGCGACGTCGCGGCCCAGAAGCGCCTGCTCCGGGAGCGGATGGCCGGCATGGGCTGGCTGACCGCACGCATCCTCGAGCACCTGGACGACACCCCGGACTTCTACCTCGACCAGGTCGCCCAGGTGGTGATGGACCGCTGGTCGAGCGGACGGGTGGGGTTGCTCGGTGACGCCGCGTTCAGCTCGTCGCCACTGTCCGGACAGGGCACCGGGCTGGCGCTGGTCGGCGCCTACCTGCTGGCCGGAGAGCTGGCGGCCGCCGACTGGGACCCGGCAGTCGGCTTCGCTCGCTACGAGGCACTGATGCGCCCGTACGTCGAGGCCAATCAGGAGATCGGCCGATTGCACGCGCGCAGCCTCCAGGTCCCCGGCCCCGACTCCGAGCCGAGCCCCGATTTCACCGGCGAATGGTTCGCCGAACTGATCGACCGCGCGCTCAACGGTGTGGACCTGCCCGACTACGCAGGGGTTCCCGACTCCAGGAGCACGACCGCGCCGACCACGTCATCGGCCGCGGTGCGGTAGGCCACCGCCGGGGCGCAGTTCAGAACATCCCGTTCGGGAGCTGATCGGCTTCCGGAACGGGCTGGACCACATCCCAATGCTCGACGATCCGCCCGTCCTCGAGCCGCCAGATGTCCACGACGGCGACATCGGGCTCATCACCGCCGGGCGACATCCGGTAATGCAGCACCACGTAATCGTCCTCCGCGATGACTCGCACGAGTTCGAGAGCTGCGCCGGCGACCGGGGCGGTGGTGATGAACTCGATGAAATCGTCACGCCCGCTGGGGTTTCCGGGGCTGTGCTCGATGAAGTTCTCGTGCAGCAGCGTGCGGAGCACGTCGATATTTCCTGCCGCGAACTCTCGGAATCCGTCGACGACGAGTTGCTTGTTCGTTCTGTCCATGTGACGACTGTCGCGGACGTGCGCGGGGTGCGTCGATTACATGGCGTGTAATGGCGGCGGCGCGCGGTAACCGAGCAGACTCTCGGCATGACGAGCGACCGGACGATCGGAGAACTGCTGCGCGAATGGCGGCACCGCAGTCGCCTGAGTCAGCTGGACCTGGCGATTCAGGCGGAGGTGTCGCCTCGTCACATCAGCTTCGTCGAGACGGGTCGCACGATTCCCAGCAGCGCGATGGTCCTTCATCTGGCCGAGCAGCTTGGTGTGCCGTTGCGGGAACGCAATCGGCTGCTGGTCGCTGCCGGGCACGCGCCGGTGTTCCGGGCCCATCCCTTGCACGATCCTGATCTGGCCCGCGTACGCGAAACGGTCCAGCAGGTGTTGCTGGGGCACGAACCGTATCCGGCGCTCGCGGTGGATCGTCGATGGAATCTGTTGGCGGCCAACAGCGCCGTCGACGTATTCCTGCAAGGAGCCGATCCGGCGCTGCTGACGCCGCCGATCAACATGATGCGCGTAGGGCTGCATCCGGACGGGCTGGCGCCGAGACTCCGCAACCTCGAACAAGTGCGCGGGTACCTGCTCCCCCGGCTCGCCCACCAGGCCGCGCGCACCGGAGATCCGCACCTGCACGCCTTGTACGAGGAACTGGCGGAGTTCGGGCCCGCACACGAGCCCTCACCTCCCGACCCCACCGACATCGCGCTGCCGATCCGGATCGCGCATCGCGGGACCGAACTGTGCTTGGTCAACACGGTGACAACGTTCGGCGCGGCCTTCGACATCACGCTGGACGAGATCGCCATCGAAGCCTATTTCCCCGCCGATCTCGCGACCCGCCGGTTCTTCCGGACGGACGGAACGTCCGGCGATTCGCCGTAACCGATCGTGCCCGAGACGCGGGCCCGCCCGCCGAGGCCGGCTGCTACCCTCCGCGTTATGCCTGTGATCGTTGCCACCATCACCCCGAAGCCCGACAAATTCGACGAGGTCGCGGAAGTCCTCACCCGCCTCATCCCGGAAGTCCACACCGAGGACGGGTGTGAGCTCTACGCCCTGCACCGGGGCAAGGACCGTTTCGTGTTCGTCGAGAAGTGGCGGGATATGGCGGCGCTGGGCGTCCACGGCGGCTCACCGAACCTCAAAGCCTTGAACGAAGGACTCCAAGGGCTGGTAACCGGCTCGCTGGACGTCCAGGTCCTCGAAGCCGTCCCCGCGGGCGACCCGGACAAGGGCGCCCTCTAATCATTCCCTCGCGCCGCGCGGTGACCGAACCGCGCGGCGGCGCCTTCTGCGATGCCCTGACCGGGCCGCGCTTCGGTGTGCGCTCACCCCTCGCTGCGAGGCTCTGCGATCGCCGCTTCGATGATCGTTTCGAGCTCGACGCCGATGTGGTCGAGCGCTCTCGTACTGCGCTCGGCGCGACACATCGCCACACTTCCCTCGACAGCGGCGACGATCAGCGTGGCGATACGCTCGGCGTCTGCGTCACCGGCTCCATAGTCGCGCAGCGACGCGCTCAGCAGTTCGGTCCACCGAGCGAATGTGGCGGCCGCCGCTTCGCGAGGACTTTCCTCCGCGTCGGCGAGATCTTCGACCGAGACGGCCAGTACGGGACATCCGGCACGAAAGTCGTTGTCCACCAGGATTTTTCG
This sequence comes from Nocardia cerradoensis NBRC 101014, assembly GCF_000308535.1. Taxonomy (GTDB): domain Bacteria; phylum Actinomycetota; class Actinomycetes; order Mycobacteriales; family Mycobacteriaceae; genus Nocardia; species Nocardia cerradoensis. The sequence goes on from NZ_BAFW01000126.1 coordinate 9,858, forward strand.
CCACGTCCTGAGGAACGCACGTAACCCCTCGACCGGTCCGTTGTCGAGCTCGCGGACCAGCAACATCGCGGTCAGGTCGCCGGCGAAGGTGACAGCCTCGGTCGCCAGCTGCGTCTTGCCTCCGGGAAAGTAGTGGTACGTCGACCCCAACGGCGCGTGGGCGTACTTGGCCAGTTCGCGCACACTGGTGGCGTTGAGGCCGCGCCGCCGGATCATATCGGCCGCGCCGGCCACCAATTTCCGGCGTGCGTCCTGAGATTCCGCCACCCTACCTCCTTGTCTATAACACCCGTCATATAGTAGCGTGCCCCGATTATAACGGTCGTTATAGTCCGTTTTCCTGAGCGAAGGAGCACATCGATGCCGATGATTCACCTGACCGTGCCCGCGGGAGTCCTGACCGGACCGACGCGTGACGAGCTGTTGCGCTCACTCCCGAAGACGCTGCTGAAATGGGAAGGCGCACCGGACACCGCGTTCTTCCGGGCACAAGCGTGGTGCCGTGTCGAGGACGTGGCCGCAGGCGGATTCGCCGCACTCGAAGACGACCTGCCGCGCTTCCGCGTAGATGTGACCGTTCCCGAAGGCGGCCTGTCGCAGCGGCGCAAAGCCGGACTGGTCACCGAAGTCACCGAGCAGGTACTCACCGCGGCCGGTCTCACCGACGGCGACGCCTGGCGGGTGTGGGTACTGATCCACGAACAACCGGAGGGCACCTGGGGCGCCGCCGGGAGCATCGTGAGATTCAAGGAGCTGGCCTCGCTCGCACAGGGGCAGCGCGACAATGCTTGAGCTGCAGTTCATCCGAGCCGGGCGTCTGGAGTGGCGGGAACGCCCCGCACCGATGCTGCGCGATGCGCGCGACGCGCTGGTGCGCCCGATCGTGGCGGGTCGATGTGACGGCGACACCTTGCCGATTCATCGGCATGTATCCCGGGCCATGCAGTTCGGCATCCGTGCGGGGCTGATCGATCCGGTCGTGAGCAGTATCTGCGGGCAGATCCCGTTCCAGGGCCCGTTCGGCATCGGGCACGAGTGCGTCGCCGAGGTCGTCGAGGTCGGCGCGGACATCACAACGCTGCGTCGCGGTGACCTGGTCGTAGTCCCGTGGGCGATATCGTGCGGCGAATGCCGTGAATGCCGGCTGGGACTGACCGCGAAATGCTCCACCACGCGCACTTCCACCCTGGCCGCGTTCGGATTCGGCCCGGCGAGCGGCCCATGGGGTGGGATGGTCGCCGACCTGCTACGGATTCCGTTCGCCGACCACATGCTCGTTCCGCTTCCGGCCGGCGTCGACCCGCTGCGAGTCGCGGCCGCCAGTGACAACCTCGCCGATGCCTGGCGATGTGTGAACCCGGGTCTGCGCATTCGGCCCGGCGGAAAGGTTCTGGTGCTCGGTGGCGCGGCACAGAGCATCGGTCTGTACGCGGCCGGGCTCGCGGTCCGGCACGGCGCGGAGGTCGTCGACTATGTCGATCATCGACGCGAGCGGCTCGACATCGCCGAAAAGCTCGGCGCCAGAGCGCATTCCACGTCGGCGAAGGGCAAGATCCGACGCACCGACATTCCCCGCCGCGATTACGACATCGCCGTGGAAGGCACATCCACGGCCGCGGGCGTCGACGCTGCGCTGCGCTCACTGGCACCGGGCGGCTTCTGCCGGCCCGTCGGCTACTATCTACCGGTCGGCACCAAGGTTCCGCTGATGCACATGTACGCCAACGACGCCACGGTGAGTATCGGCGTCTCCCATGTCCGGCCGATACTGCCGGATCTCCTGGATTTCGTTGCCCGGCACGACTTCCCCGCCGAAACGGTCACCACGCTCGCGGCCGACTGGGACGACGCGCCCGAGGCGTACACCGCGCACACCACCAAGCTGGTTCTGCACCGTGCACCACTGCACGCCGCGACGGAAGGGGCCGGACTCTGAACGCCGTGCTTCTCGGGCCGAAACAACCGTCACCTGGCTGACCGGTTACCCGCAGTACATCCGGGACCTGTCCCGGGCCGCTATCGGCAGCGGCCCGGGCCGAACCTCAGACCCGCTCTTTGGAGCGCGTCCGTACGCGCAGCGCGATCGGCTTCTGGGTTTCGGCGAAGAAGTCGTTGCCCTTGTCGTCGACCACGATGAAGGCGGGGAAGTCTTCGACATCGATCTTCCAGACCGCTTCCATGCCGAGTTCCGGATATTCCAGGACCTCGACGTTCTTGATGCAGTCCAGGGCCAGGCGGGCGGCGGGGCCGCCGATGGAGCCGAGGTAGAAACCGCCGTGCTCCTTGCACGCCTTGGTCACCTGCGCCGACCGGTTGCCCTTGGCGAGCATGACGAACGACCCGCCGGCGGCCTGGAACTGGTCGACATAGGAGTCCATGCGCCCCGCGGTGGTCGGACCGAACGAACCCGACGCGTAACCCTCGGGGGTCTTGGCGGGGCCGGCGTAGTAGACGGCCATATCGCGCAGGTACTGCGGCATCGGCTCGCCGGCGTCGAGGCGCTCCTTGATCTTGGCGTGCGCGATGTCGCGGGCCACCACCAGCGGACCGGTGAGCGAGAGCCGCGTCTTCACCGGATACTTCGACAGTTCGGCGCGGATCTCCGACATCGGCCGGTTGAGGTCGACCTTCACCACGTCACCGCCGAGGATCTCGTCGGTCTGCTCCGGAAGGTATTGCGCCGGTTCGCGTTCCAGCTGCTCGAGGAACACGCCCTCGGGGGTGATCTTGGCCAGCGCCTGCCGGTCGGCCGAACACGACACCGCGATCGCGACCGGGCAGCTCGCACCGTGGCGCGGCAGCCGGATCACGCGCACGTCGTGGCAGAAGTACTTACCGCCGAATTGCGCGCCGATACCGAAGGACTGGGTCAGCTTGAAGACCTCCTCCTCCAGCTCCAGATCGCGGAAGCCGTGCGCGGCCATCGAACCCTCGGTCGGCATGGTGTCCAGATAGTGCGCGGAGGCGTATTTCGCTGTCTTCAGGGCGAATTCGGCGCTGGTGCCGCCGATGACCACGGCCAGGTGGTACGGCGGGCAGGCGGCGGTGCCCAGCGAGCGGATCTTCTCGTCGAGGAATTCCAGCATCCGGGTGGGGTTCAGGATGGCCTTGGTTTCCTGGTAGAGGAACGACTTGTTCGCCGAGCCGCCCCCCTTGGCCATGAACAGGAACTTGTAGGCCGGGTGCGTGGGATCGCCTGCCGTGGAATACAGCTCCACCTGCGCCGGCAGATTCGAGCCGGTGTTCTTCTCGTCCCACATGGTGATCGGCGCCAGCTGCGAATACCGCAGGTTCAGCTTGGTGTAGGCGTCGAACACACCGCGCGAGATCCATTCCGCGTCGTCGGCGCCGGTGAGCACGCCCTCGGACTTCTTGCCCATCACGATCGCGGTGCCGGTGTCCTGGCACATCGGCAGGATGCCGCCGGCGGAGATGTTGACGTTCTTGAGCAGGTCCAGCGCGACGAAGCGGTCGTTACCGGAGGACTCCGGATCGTCGATGATCTTGCGCAGCTGGGCCAGGTGCGCCGGGCGCAGATAGTGGCTGATGTCGTGCATCGCCTCGGCGGTCAGCATTCGCAGTACGTCGGGGTCGACCTGCAGGAACGTGCGTCCGCCCGCTTCGAATGTGCTGACGCCCTCGGTGGTCAGCAACCGGTAGGGGGTCTCGTCGGCTCCGGTGGGAAGCAGATCCGAATAGCGGAACTCAGGCGCGGTCACGAATCGCACTCCTTGTGTGTCTGCGGGTGCACTCGGCCGGCGGGAGAACCGCTCGCGGCCGAAACAACGCTCCGACTCTAATCAGCACACCGCGTCACGCCGAGGTCAGGCCAGCCTAATCTTCATTGCCGAGTACAACGGTTGCACCTTCAATGTGGTGGGTGTAGGTGTCGATCCGATACCGCGACTTCGGGTATCGCCGACAGCGGGAAGGCAATACCATGACCGACGCAGAACCCTGGAGAGGAATTGTGACCGAACCCCGTTGGCTCGACGATCTCGAAACGCGAGCGTGGCTCGGCTTCGTCTTCACCCGTGATCTCATCGCCGCCGCCGTCGGCCGCGACTCCCTGCGCGCCTCGAATCTCACCTACGTCGAGTACACGGTGCTGGCCCGACTGGCCGACGCCACCGACCATCGGCGCAGTTTCGCCGAACTGGCCTCGGTGCTGGAATGGTCGCAGAGCCGGCTCTCCCACCAGATCACCCGCATGGAGAAGCGCGGGCTGGTCGCCCGCGAGGCCATCCCCGACGATGCCCGCCGCACCGCCGCCGTCCTCACTCCGAAGGGCGCGGAAGTGCTGGCCACCGCCGCTCCCGCCCACGTCGAGAGCGTGCGGCGGCACATGATCGACGTTCTGGACCGCGACCAGCTGGCCGCACTCGCCGACATCTACGACACGTTGCTGACCCATCACCGCGCGCCGGACCCGGGCGGCGAGGCCTGCATCGACCACAGCGGCGCCGTGCCTCGCGAGCCCAGTCCGCAGCCCGGCTGATGGGGTGGCCGAGCACACACCTTCGCGACATGTTTCGATTGTTCGCCAGCGGGTATCGAGTGAGACTAGGCTCGACTGCGGCTTCTCGACGGCAGCCACGTACGAGCGACCCCGACGAACCGACCTCCCTTAGGAAAGGGGCACGAGTTTTCATGTCCGACGTGTCCATCGGCCTCTCTCCGGATTCCATACCGGCAGGTCCGGTCGAGAATCTGCTGCCACAACTGGTCGAACATCTGCGCCAAAACCGCACGGAGCTACGTGAGGAATGGGCACGTCGTATCGGGGACGCCGCACTGCTGACCGCGATGACCCCGGAGGAGATCTTCTCCGAGGCCACCTCCATCTACGACAACTACGTCGAGGCGCTGCAAACCGGTAGCGTCGAGGCACTACAGGCCTACGCCCGCGACCTGTCCGAACGCATCATCCCGCGAGGCGTCGAAACCGACGAGGTCGTCGGCATCGTGCTGCTGCTGCGAGATGTGCTCGCGCGCAGCCTGTTCGAGAAGTACCAGTCCGACTTCGAACTGCTCAAGCGCGTACTCGACGCCTACGAGCCCGCGGCCAACCGGATCGCCAACACCGTGGCCATCTCGTTCGTGCAGGAACGCGAGCGCGTCATCCGCCAGCAGCAGGAAGCCATCCGCGAGCTGTCGACGCCGGTGCTGCAGGTGCGCGAGCAGCTGCTGATTCTGCCGATCATCGGCGTGCTCGACAGCCAGCGCGCCCGGCAGCTCACCGAACAGCTGCTGCGCGCGATCCGCGCCAACCGCGCCAAGGTGGTCGTCATCGACATCACCGGTGTTCCGATGATCGACTCCACGGTCGCCAACCACCTGGTACAGACCGTCGACGCGTCGAATCTGATGGGTGCCAACGTCATCATCACCGGCCTCTCGTCGGAGATCGCGCTGGCGCTGGTCACCATCGGCCTCGATCTGACGAAGATGAACGCGGTCGGTGACCTACAGGGTGGTATCGAGGAGGCCGAGCGACTGCTCGGCTACGAGATCTCGAGACTCACCGACCGCGACGGACGGTAGTCAAGGCGCCTCATGCCGGTACCCATTCTGAAGCAGGGCACCTACCTGATCGCGTCCGTGCAATCGGCGCTCACCGACGCCGATACCGAACGCCTCCAGGACGACTTGATGACCTACGTCAGCAAGTATCGTGCCCAGGGAATCATCGTCGACGTCACGGCGATCGACGTCATGGACTCCTTCGCCGCGCGCTCCCTGCGTACCATCGCGCACATGACCAAACTGCGGGGTGCGGAGACGGTGATCGTCGGTCTGCAGCCCGAAGTGGCGTTCGCGATGGTCCAGCTGGGCTTGACCTTCGAGGGCATGCATACGGCGCTGGACCTCGAGGAGGGGCTGGCCTGGCTCAACAGACAGCTGCCCAACGGCCGGCGAAGCGGTCGGTGATCGTGGCCTCCGACAACATGGTGATAGCGGTGAAGGTGTCGGGCGACATCGTGACCGCGCGACAGGCAGGGCGGGAGCTGGCTGCCGAGCTGGGTTTCACGTTGACCGACATCACCATGATTTCCACGGCCATCTCCGAAATCGCCCGCAATATCACGAGTTACGCCGGAACCGGTGAGATCCGGGTCGCGGTGCAGGAGCGCGACGGCCGCCGCGCCCTGGTCGTGCAGGCGCAGGACCAGGGGCCGGGTATCCGGGACATCCCCCGGGCGCTGGAAGACGGCTACTCCACCGGCCGCGGACTCGGGCTGGGATTACCCGGCGCGCGACGGCTGATGGACGGATTGATCGTGGAGTCGGCGCCCGGACAGGGAACGCTGGTGGAGATGTGGAAGTGGGTACCCACCGGTGCATGACGACGGATCGGTCGGCACTGTCGAATGGGCGGTGGCGGGCCGGGCCCTGCCGGGTCAGCGCGTCTCCGGCGACCGGTCGGTGGTACTCGACGCCGGCGACGGTTCGGTGCTGTTCGCGGTGCTCGACGGACTGGGACACGGGGCCGCGGCCGCCGATGCCGCCGACCGGGCCGCGCAGGTACTCGCCGACAATCGCGCCGAACCGCTGGACGTGCTGATGGTGCTGTGTCACCGCGCGATGGCCGACACCCGGGGTGCGGCGGTCTCGCTGGTGCTGTTCACCGGCGACGACGAACTGCAGTGGCTCGGGGTCGGCAATGTCGAATCCCGGGTGGTCGCCATCGGCCCCGGTAAACCCGAGGTACGGGCGACGGCGCTGCTGACCGGCGGGATCGTCGGCTATCTGCTGCCGCCGAATCTGCAGACCCAGACCGTGGCGATCCGGCCCGGCGATGTGCTGGTGATGTCGACCGACGGCATCGTCAGCGATTTCGTCGACACCCTGGATCTGGCGCGGCCGACCACCGATATCGCCGACGACATCCTGCGTCATCACGTCAAGGACACCGACGACGCGCTGGTGCTGGCCGCGCGGCACCGCGGTCCGATCGCGGGCGCCTCGTGAGCCGGCCGGGCCGGCCGACGAGCGCACCCCGGGTGCGGCGATGAGCGCGGTGCTGGCCGCGTTCCGCGAGGCGTATGCGAATGCGCTTCGGCTGCACATGGATTCACCCACCCAGAACACACTCGCCGAAGGGTACGAACTCGGCCGGCGCGCACTGGTCGAGGGTGTGAGCATTCTGGATCTCACCGAGCACCACTTCCGGTTGCTCGACGAACAAGGCCTGATCGCCGGCCCCGGGGCGCAGCAACTCGACGGTGACGCCGCGCAGCGCGCGCAGGCGGCGCTGGAATTCCTGCTGCAAACCCTCGCCGCGCTCGATGTCGCCACCCGCGGCTTCCTCGACAGCACCCGCAGCTACGAATTGCAGCGGCTGCGCGCCGAGGATCTCGAGGGTCGCGACGCCTTCCGCACCGCTCTGGTGGAGTCGCTGCAGGACGGCTTCTTCGTCGCCGCCGACGACGGAACCATCACCGAGGTCAACTCGGCCTTCGGCGCGCTGACCGGATACGGGCCCGACTCCGTCCCCTACCCGCTGCCGCATCCGTGGACCGACGACGAATCGTCCACCCACTATCCGGCGCTGGGCACCGAGGCCGCCCGATTCGTGATGCCGGCCCGCCACCGCGACGGCCGGCGGGTGTGGCTGGCGGTGAGTACGTCCTCGCTGCGCAATCCGGAAGACGACGAGCGGCTCTTCGTCGGCACCATCCGCGACGTCACCGCCGAACACGACGCACAGGCCCGCGACCAGGCGGTATCGCTGCTGGCCACCGCCGTCGGCGCCGCCACCACGGTGGCCGAGGTGCTGTCGGTGGGGCTCGAGGAACTGCGCCGGGCCATCGGCGCGGAAACCGCCGTGGTGTCCATGTGGGCGAATCGCCAGACCGCACCCGAGTTGTACGTCTCGGGCCCGGTGGCCGGCGGCGACGCCGTCTCCCGTCAGGTGATCGACGCGCGGGCGCGGGCGCTGCTGGACCGCACCCGGATGCGGCCGCATCGCGCCATGTTCGCCATCCCCGAAGGCGCGGCGAGTTCGGAGGGCATCGTGGCGCCGCTGGGCGAAACCGGTGACGCCGCACTGTGGGTGCGCTTCGCCGCGCCGCGGGCGATCAGCTCCGGCGACTGGGCGCTGTTCTCGCTGCTGGTCGGCCACCTCAGCCTCGCCGTGCAGCGGGCCCGCAACTTCGACCAGGCCCGCTCGACCTCGCTGACGTTGCAGCGGGCCATGCTGGGGCCACTCGAACTGCCGCCCGGATTCGCGGTGCACTACGAACCGGCACTCCCCCCGCTCGAGATCGGCGGCGACTGGTACGACGTGGTGCAGTTGCGCGACGGCACCCTGGGCATCGTGGTCGGCGACTGCGTCGGCCGCGGTCTGTCCGCGGCGGTGGTGATGGGCCAATTGCGCACCGCCGCACAAGCTTTGCTGCTGCGCGGCGCCGGGCCCGCCCAGCTGCTGGCCGAACTGGACGCGGTGGCCGCCCGCATCCCCGGCGCCATGTGCACGACGGTCTGCGCCGCCATCCTCGATCCCGCGCGCGGGCTGCTGCGGTACTCCAGTGCCGGGCATATGCCGCCCGTGCTGGCGTCGCCCGGGCAGACCGGCCGGCTGCTCGAAGGTGGGCGCGCGGTACCGCTGGCCACCTTCGACACCCCGAACCGGCCCGAGGCCACCACCGCGATCGAACCCGGTTCGACGCTGGTGTTGTTCACCGACGGCCTGGTCGAGCAGCGCGGCATCGACATCGACATCCGGTTCGAACAGATCGCCGACGAATTATCCGGCGCCGCAACGCATCTGCCGCGCGAGGTGGCCGACGCGGTGCTGTCGCGGCTGCGCCCCGAGGCCGGCTACGACGACGATATCGCGATGGTGGTCTACCGCCAGCCGCCCCAGCCGCTGCATCTGGACATCCCCGCCGAACCCGCACGGCTGTCGGGTGTGCGCCGCGCGCTGACGTCGTGGCTGTCCGCGGCCGCCGTCGGTCACGACCTCGCCGCCGATCTGGTCGCCGCCGCCAACGAGGCCTGCACGAACAGCATCGAACACGCCTATGCCCCCGACGCTTCCGGTCACGTGACACTCACCGCCACCCATGTGCGCGGCGCGGTGTGCCTCGAGATCATCGACACCGGCACGTGGCGACCGCTGCCCGAGGATCCGGGCACCCGCGGGCGCGGGCTGTCCATGATGCGTGCCCTCGCCGACGACGTGGAGATCGAGCACACCGAGACCGGCACGCGGGTGCGGATGACCGCGAAGTTGCCGTTGGTGACGTTCTCCGCGGCGAGCAGGGTCTGAGCTCAGCCCGTCGCCGGTCACGCGTTCCGCGTCTCCATTCCGAGGAGGCCGAGGGCGAAACCGGCGTACTCGGTGGCGATCTGCTCGGGCGTCGCGGGCCCGTCGAGCCGGAACCATTGTGGCAGTGACGTGCACATCGTGGCGATGGCCCGGCCGGCGACACGCGCGTGCGCGGCAGGGAGGTTCGCCTCGGCCAGGGCCGTGTCGATGTCCGCGTCGAGCAGATACTGAATCTCGTTGCGGGATGCGGTGATTCGCCGGCGATTGTCCGGCGTGAGACTGCGCATCTCACTGGCGCCGATGAAGGCCAGTTCGCGGCGGTGGGTGTGGAACAGGGCGAGGGCCTCGACCACGCGGATCAGGCGGTCGCGGCCATCGATGGCCTCGCCGCGCGCCGCCCTGGTGCGCCAATGCAATTCGTCCATGGTGAGGTCGAGCGCGCGCACGAGCAGTTCCTGTTTGTCGCGGTAGTGGTGATAGACGCCGGGCACGCTCATCCCGGCGCGGTGGGCGATCGACCGCATGGTCGCGCCGTGATATCCGGTCTCGACGAAGGAATCGATGGCGGCGGCCAGGACCGGATCGATGTCCAGCGGCGGGAATTCGCGCCAGGCACGGGCGGTGCCGCCCTCGGGCGTACAGCTCGGTCGTGGGCGCGGACGGGCCGGCCGCGGCGCGGGAGATTCGTCGATCAACCAGGCGACCGTGGTGTCGAGCGCCGCGGCCAAGGCACGCAGCCGGGCGATCGAGACGCCGGTCTTGTCGTTCTCGATCGCGCTGAGGGTGGCCGGGCTGACGCCGATGCGTTCCGCGGTCGCGCGCAGCGACAGCCCGGCATCGGTTCTCGCCTGCCGCACCCGGCTGCCCACATTGTGTCGATCCTGCTCCGCACCGTCCATGATGTTCAGAATACCTGAACACTCTGGGCGGGCGTAGAACACCGAATTGACAGGCTTTATCGCGACATGCGAGTCTGCATGACAGGTGATCGCCGAGCGATCGTTCGGCGACTGAGATCGAGGAGTGGACGTGGCGATCGAGCTGTCCCTGCCGCCCGAGGTGCACGAACTGACCGAACGTACCCGCGACTTCATCCGCGATCGGGTGCTGCCGCTCGAGGATGCGCACGACGGCGACATCGCCGCGGCCGGTGGCGACACGTTCCGCGTCGAACTGCAGCAGGCCGCGCGCGAGGCGGGTGTCTTCGCGCCGCACGCGCCGGTCGAATACGGCGGCCACGGTCTCGGAATGTCGGACCGCGCACCGGTCTTCGAGGAGGCCGGCTATTCGCTGTTCGGCCCGACGGCACTGAACATCGCCGCCCCCGACGAGGGCAATGTGCACATGCTCGCACATATCGCGAATCCGGAGCAGAAGCAGCAGTACCTCGCGCCGCTCGCACACGGCGACGTGCGGTCCGCCTTCGCGATGACCGAACCGGCGCCCGGCGCAGGATCGGATCCGTCGGCGCTGGCCACCCGCGCGGTCCGCGCCGAGGGCGGATGGCGGATCAACGGCCGCAAATGGTTCATCACCGGCGCCGACGGCGCGGGCTTCTTCATCATCATGGCCCGCACCTCGGGAGAACCGGGACAGCGTGGCGGCGCGACCATGTTCCTGGCACCGGCCGACACTCCCGGCATCCGGGTCGGACGCCATCTCGACACGCTGGATCGCTCGATGGTCGGCGGGCACTGCGAGGTCTTCTTCGAGGACCTGCTGGTTCCGGATGCGGCCGTGCTCGGCGAGGTCGACCGCGGCTTCGAGTACGCGCAGGTCCGTCTCGGTCCGGCCCGCATGACGCATGTGATGCGCTGGCTCGGCGCCGCCCGCCGCGGACACGACGTCGCGGTCGCGCACGTGGCCCGGCGGGAGGGTTTCGGTTCGCGCCTCGGCGACCTCGGCATGGTGCAGAAGATGATCGCCGACAACGAGATCGATATCGCCGCCACCCGCGCGCTGCTGACCCGAGCCTGCTGGGAACTCGACCGCGGCGAGCCCGCCGCCAACGCCACCTCGATCGCGAAAACCTTTGCCGCCGAAGCCATTTTCCGGATCGTGGATCGCAGTATGCAGATGTGCGGCGGCCTCGGCGTATCCGGCGACCTGCCGCTGGCGCGGCTGTCGCGTGAGGTACGGCCCTTCCGCATCTACGACGGACCGTCCGAGGTCCATCGGTGGGCGATCGCCAAGCGCGCGGTCGGCGCCGCGAAGCGTGCATTGCGAGAAGCAGAATGAGCCTGCCCGGAATGGACGTCGCCGCGCTCGAGCGGTTCCTGCGCGAGCAGGGCGTCGACCTGCGCGGTGAACTGCGCGTGGAGCTGATCAGCGGCGGCCGGTCGAATCTGACCTTCGTCGCCGCCGACGAGGTGTCGCGATGGGTCGTGCGCCGCCCGCCGGTCGCCGGGCTGACCCCGTCCGCGCACGATATGGCCCGCGAGTTCACGGTGACCCATGCCCTGCGCGAATCGGCGGTGCCCGTGGCGAAGACGGTCGCCTTCGACGCCGACGGCGCCACACTCGGCGCGCCGATGACCGTCGTGGAGTTCGTCGACGGCACCGTAATCCGTGATCAGGACGATCTCGCCGCACTCACCGACACCCAGATCGACACCGCCGTCGATGAACTGGTCCGGGTACTGGCCGAGCTGCATGCCGTGGACCCAGTCGCGGTCGGACTCGAAAAGTTCGGCCGCCCGGACGGATTCGTCACCCGGCAGGTGAATCTGTGGGCCTCCCAATGGGAACGGGTGAAGACCCGCGAACTTCCCGACGTCGCGGCCCTGCACGCCGCGCTAGCCGAGGCGGTGCCGGACCGGTCGGCGGCCTCGATCGTGCACGGCGACTTCCGCATCGACAACACCATTCTCGATGCGCGCGATCCCGGCCGGGTCCGCGCCGTCGTCGACTGGGAGCTGTCCACCCTCGGTGATCCGCTCACCGATGTGGCGTTGATGTGCGTGTACCGGGCACCGATCTTCGATCTCGTGCTCGGCTCGCCGGCCGCGTGGACCAGCCACCGCATGCCCGGCGCCGACGATCTCGCCCAAGCCTACGCCGCGGCGTCGGGCCGCGATCTCGGTGATTGGGGTTTCTACCTCGCATTGGCCAATTTCAAGCTCGGCGTCATCGGCGAGGGCATCACCCACCGCGCGCTGCGGGGCTCGGATGCCGGCTCCGCCGCCGAACGCGCGGCCGAGGCGACACCGGAGTTCATGGCCGCCGGGCTGCGCGCACTGAAAGGAGTCCGGAAGTGACCGGAAATCACAAGTCCGCCCTGATCAGCGGGGCGTCCCGCGGCATCGGGCTCGGGATCGCGAATCGCCTTGCCGAACAAGGCTATTCGCTGACCGTCACCGCCCGCGATGCCGCACGCCTCGACGAGGTCGCCGCGCAACTGCGGTCGGCCGGCGCGGCCGACGTCGTCGCCGTGGCCGCCGATATGTCCGATACCGAGGGCGTCGAGCGGGTGGTGGCCGAGCACGCGAACCGGTTCGGCACCCTGTCGGCGCTGATCCTCAACGCGGGTGTCGGCACCGCCGGTCCGCTCGCCGACACTTCCGTGCGGCGCTTCGACAAGACCCTCGCGGTCAATCTGCGCGCGCCGCTGCAGCTCATCCAGGGCGCGCTGCCGATGCTGCGTGCCGCCGCCGCGGCCGCACCCGAACGGGGCGCGAAAGTGATTGCGCTGTCGTCGATCACGGGCGTCTACGCCGAAGCCGGACTCGCCGTCTACGGCGCGGCCAAGGCAGCGCTCATCTCCCTGATCGCCACCCTCAACGCCGAGGAATCGGGTAACGGCATCAGCGCCACCACCCTCGCTCCCGGATATGTCGACACCGATATGAGCGCCTGGATCCACGATCGCATCCCGCCGGAGCAGATGCTCACCGTCGGCGACATCGTCGAAATGGTCGATGCCCTGCTGCGGTTGTCGTCGCGGGCGGTTGTCCCGAAC
>NZ_BAFW01000125.1 GCF_000308535.1 Nocardia cerradoensis NBRC 101014
CGACAGCGGCGTCACGCTGACGGTCCGCGAACATCCCGGCTCCACAGTGGTGCGCACCGCTCAGGGTCTGCTGTATCTCGACCATCGACGGCTCGAGGTGCGCGAGAATTCCCGCGCCCGTACCGCCTCCGGACGGTCGTGATGCACGCCAAATCCATCGATCCGCTGGCCTTGGACAGCTACCAGCGCGCCGCGCGGGTCCTGCTGGCCAATCATCTGGTGACGCGGACCTTCCCGGATCGCATTGCGCTGCCGCTGATTCGGCGCTGGGCAACCGAACTGCGCGAGGATATGGCCGAACTGCTCGGCTATCGGCTCGAGGTCACCGAGACCACGGCGCGGCTGTTCCCGATCGCGGACCGGCTCGACACCGGCCGGCCCGCCCGTACCCCCGCCGATCGCGTTTTCGACCGTCGCCGCTATGCGTATCTGTCGCTCGCTCTGGCCGCGCTCGGTCGCGCCGGTGACCAGATCACGTTGTCGGAGTTGGCCGATCAGGTCGCCGCCTACGCCGTGCGGGTGGAGGGGCTGGAACTGTCGACCGAACGCGCGGCCGACCGGGATGCGTTCGTGGACGCGGTGGCGTGGCTGGCCGCCCGCGGCGCGTTGTCCCTCGCCGACGGCGACGCCGGTGGCTGGGCGGCCGACCCGGAAGCGGGTGAGGCGCTCTACGACATCGACCGCTCGGTGGTGTTCGCGATCTTCCGGCCGCCGCGCGCATTGCAGCACCTGCACAGTGTGCGCACCCTGCTCGCCGACGACACCGATTCCGCCGCAACGACTTCCGTGCCGTCGCGGGCGGCGGCCGCGCGCCGGGTGCGGCGGGCGCTGATCGAACTGCCGGTCGTCTACACCGAAACCCTCGGTGCGGCCGAGCAATCCGCGCTGGGCAGCGAGAAGATCGTGTCCGAGGTCGAATTGCTGACCGGGCTGCGCGCCGAACGCCGCGGTGAGGGCGTGGCCCTGATCGACACCTCCGGCCGGTTCTCCGATGTGCGCTTCCCCAGCACCGGAACGCTCGCGCAGGTGGCGCTGCTGCTGATCGGCGAGATCGCCGACCGGGTCCTCGACATCGACGATCCGCTGCCGCGCCGGCCGCGACCGCCCGCCGCCACCGACATCGCCGACGGTCTCGATGCCGCCATCCCGGCGGCCACCGTTTTCGCGCCGCTGGTCACACTGCCGCAGGAACCCGTCGACGCGGAAGATCCGGCCGACGACGAGGAAGGTCCGGGGCCGATCACCCATCCGTTCGTCGACGACGAGTGGATTCGCGCGACGGTGCACGCGCTCACCGAGCGGTACGGTTCGACCTTCGCCGCCCAGTGGCAGGCCGACGTGGACGGGCTCACCACCGAGGTGGTCGGCCTGCTGGCCCGGTTGTCCCTCGTGGAGACGGTCGACGGCGGCATTCTGGCCCTGCCCGCGCTCGCCCGCTATCGGGGCGCGGTGGTCACCGTGCGCACGCGGGCCGAATCCGAATTGTTCGCCTCGGCACGATCGCTGGGCACGCACGCCACCGGGGAACCGGCGGCCGCGCCGGTCGGCGCGGCGGGATCCAGGACCTCAGGAAAGGGGACGGAGTAACCCATGGACCTCATTCACGGTGGTGTCCGCTTCATTCCCACCCGCGCCGGAATCGTCAATCTGTGGGATTACCGGGATCAGGAATTCTGCTTCGCGGACGGACGGCTGGTGCTGCGCGGGCCGAACGGCTCGGGTAAGACCAAGGCGCTGGAGGTGTTGTTCCCCTTCGTCTTCGACGGCCGCATCGAGCCGCGCCGGTTGAATCCGTTCGCCGGCGAAGAGCGCACGATGAAGTCGAATCTGCTGTACCGCAAACAGGATTCGGCCTATTCCTACGTCTGGATGGAATTCGCGCGCGGGCGCTGGTCGGAACCCGAGGTGGTGACCGTCGGCATCGGCATGCGCGCCACCCGGTCCTCGGACAAGGTGACGCGGTGGTATTTCGTCGCCGACGGCCGGGTGGGCGTGGACTTCTCGCTGATCGGTCCCGACGACCGGCCCTTCACCCGCAAACAACTGGCCGAGCAGATCGGCACCGACGCGATCGTGGACCGTCCCGTCGACTATCGCGCCGCGATCGACGCGCGCATGTTCGGTCTGGGTGTGCAGCGCTACGACCAGCTGATCAATCTGATTCTGACCCTGCGCCGCCCGCAGCTGGCCAAGAACCTGGATCCGCGCGGACTGTCGCAGGCGCTCACCGACGGTCTGCGCCCGCTCGACGATCAGCTGATCCTCGACGCCGCCCGCTCGTTCAGCGATATGGAGGAGGTCGGCCGCACCCTCGAGGGGTTGGTCGCCGCCGATTCCGCTACTCGCACCTTCGTCGACGTCTACCGCAAATACCTTGCGGTGCAGGCGAAGTCGGATGTGGATCAGGTGCGCTCCCGGTTGGACGCGGTGACCCACGGCAGCACCGCGCTGTTCGCGGCCGCGGCACTGCGGCAGCGTCGCGAGAGCGAGCGCACCGCGGCCGAGCATCGCGGCGACGAGGCCGATCGCGCCTACGAGCAGGCCCTCACCGATCGGGAGACGCTGCAGCGTTCCAGCGCCTACGAGGGTAAGCAGCAACTCGACGATCTGGCCGATGCGGTGCGGCGGCTGGAGACCTCGGCGGCGGTCCACCGGGACAAGGCGACCAAGGCTCAGCAGGCGGCCGACCAGCGCGGCGACGAATACGAACGCGCCACCGCCGCGGTCGCCACCGCCGCCGCGGCCCTGGCCCGCGGTGAGGACGAACTGCGCGCGGCGGCCGAGGAAGCCGGAATCGCCTGGGCCGCGCTGCCGGAACAGGCCCGCGCCGAACAGCTCACCACCACCGTGCGCAGCCACGCCGAGGAACGCGACGCCGATGTGCGCGCGGTGCGCCAGGCGATGACGGTGGCCGATGCCGCCGCGGCCGACCGCACCCGCGCGGAACGAACCGTCGAACGCGCGGGCCGCCACCGCGACACCGCCACCGCCGAACTGGCCGAGGCGGAGGCCGCGGTGGCGCTGGCGCGCGCGAATACCGCTGCCTCCCTCCGTAATTGGTGGGACACCCACCGCGAACTGTTCTCCCCCGTGGCCGCCGGACTGTTCGAGGCACTCGACGCCGCCCTCGCCGAGGCCGGCGGTGACGATGCGCCGCCGCTGCCGCAGGTGCTGGCCGAGCACAGTGACTCGCTCACCGAAACGTTGCGGGACCGCCTCCGCCAGGCCCGGGCGGCCGCAGATCAGGCGCGCGATCGCGCCGCGGCGCTGCGTGCTGAACAGCAGCGGGTCGCGGCCGAACAGGACGACGCACCCCCGGCACCGCAGAGCCGCACCGATTCCCGGGCCACACGTGCCGGTGCGCCGCTGTGGCGGCTGGTGCGCTTCGCCGACGACGTCGACGCCGAGCGCGCCGCCGGGATCGAGGCCGCGCTGCAGGCCGCGGGTTTGCTCGACGCCTGGGTCGCAGCGAATGACGAAGTACCGCAGGCTGATTCGGACATCTACCTGACCTCGCTCCCACCCACCGCCCGGCCCGGCGGTCCCACCCTCGCGCAGGTACTGGTCGTCGAGGACGGTGTCGGCGACGATTCCGATTCGCCGATCGCCGCGGTCTCGCGCACCCATCTCGCCGACATCCTGGCCTCGATCGCCCTGAGCGACAGCGCCTCCCCCGCGTCGGAGAACCTGGTCGCCGTCGGCGGCGACGGTGGTTTCCGGCAGGGCGTGCAGCTCGGCCGCCACCACAAGTCGCAGGCGGAATTCATCGGCGCCACCGCCCGGGCCCGGCGCCGGGAGCGGCGCCTGGCCGAGCTGGCCGAGGAGATCGCCGCCGCCGAACAGGCCGAGCAGAGCGCCCGCGCGGACGCCGACGAGGCCTCCGGCGAGTTGGCGCGGCTGGCGGCCGCCGCGAAGGAATTGCCGCGCAGCGGTGCGGTGATCGCGGCGCTGCGGTCGGTGTCGGAGGCGGCGGGTGTGCTGCGCTCGCATACCGAAGCGGCGGCGCAGGCCGAGCGCGATCTGGACCAAGCCGTCTCGGCGTTCACCGCGGCCGACAAGAAGGTGCGCGCGGTCGCCGCGGCCCGCAACGCACCTCGCGACCCCGCGGAACTGGACGCGCTCGCCGCGGCGGTCCGTCATTTCGAGAACACCGGCACCGCGCTGCTGCGGCTGCGCGGCGACCAGCAGCGCGAGGCCGAACGCGCCCGGGAGGCGAACGACCGGCTCGCCGAATCCCGGGATCTTGCCGAGGCTTTCGCCGAGGAGGCAGAGGCGGCCCGAGCCGGGTACGAGGAGCAGTTGCGCAAACTCGAGACGCTGCGCGAGGCGTTGGGCGCCGACGCCGCCGATATCGACCGCGAACTCGAGCAGGCCCGTGAGCGCATCGACGCCGCCCGCGCCGAACAGCGCGCCGCCCGCAAGGCCGCCGCCGAGGCGATCGAAGCGGTCGGATCCGCCGAGGGCGCCTATCGCGCCGCGCACGAGTCCCTCGGCACGGCGTTGACCGAATTGCTCACCGACGTCCGCCACCTCGCGCCCTACGCGCGGCCCGATCTGCTCTCGCTGCTGGGCGCGCCCACCGAGAGCCGGTGGCCGAGTTCACCGGCGGCCTGGTCGACCGCGGATCGGTTGCTGTATCGCATCGAATCCGGCGGGCCGGAGGGTGAGACCGCAGTCCTGCCCGTCGAGGTGCACGAGTTGTTCGACAACCTCTGCGCCGCCACCGCTTCCGTGCGCGCGGGCGAGTCCGCCCGCAAGTCGACCCGCAGCGCGGTGACCGCGGCACTGCAGGAATTCGACGCCGCACTGGCCTCCGCGCGCCAGGACTACCGTCTGCAGTGGGATGCCGCCGACGGCCTGACCGTGGTGCAGGTGCACGACGACAACGGGATGGCGGCGCTGGCCGATTTCGCCGACCGCATCGCCGCGGCCCGCGCCGATCAGGAACTGCTGCTCACCGATGCCGAACGACGCATTCTCGAGGACGCGCTGCTGACCGGCCTCGCACAGCAGATCCACGAACGCACCTGCGACGCCCGCGATCTCATCGCCCGGATGGGCGCGGAGATGAAGCAGCGGCGCATGTCCTCCGGGAACACCATCGGCGTGCACTGGGTGCTGGCGGACAACCTGTCGGAGTCGGCGCGCGCGGTGTGCAAACTGCTCGACCGGGCCGCCGCCGACTTGGGCCCCGGCGAATTGGCCACGGTGCGTGCGCATTTCGCCGCCGAGATCCGCGCGGCGCGGGCGGCGCATCCGGAACGGTCCTATCCGGAGATCCTGGCCACCACCCTGGACTACCGCACCTGGCGGGTGTTCTCGTTCACCCTGGTGACCGCCGACGGCTCCGAGGATCGGCTCACCGTGGCGCGACACAGCGCGCTCTCGGGTGGCGAACAGTCGGTGTCGCTGCATCTTCCGCTGTTCGCGGCCGCCCACGTGATGCTGGATTCGGCCGATCCGCAGGCGCCGCGACTGCTCGCGCTGGACGAGGCGTTCGCCGGCGTCGACGACAACGGTCGCAGCGAATTGCTCGGCCTCTCGGTCGATTTCGATCTGGACCTGTTCATGACCGGCTACGACCTGTGGATCACCTACGATCACGTGCCCGCGTGCGCGCACTACGATCTCGCGCATTCGGCGGCCGAGAACACCGTCAGCGCCACGCTGCTGGTGTGGGATTCCTCGGCGCTGCTCGCCGAACACGACGGCTCCGATCTGACCACCGCCCTGGGCTCCCCGAACCGGCGCCGCACTCCACACACCGTCGAGGGCGGCATCACCTTCGACGAGGCACTGGAACCCACCAGCTGAGCGTAAACCGTTGCGCGCCGGGAATATTCGCCCCGGCACGCCTCACCGGTCGCCGAAGGTGACCGAGAGTGAATCCCGGTCGCCGGGTGCGACCACGACGGTGAGCGGCGGATCGGGAATCGGCCGGTCGGAGGCGGCGTAGCCGACCCAGCCGGTGCCGACGAAGACCGCGATGAGCAGTGCGGTGGGCAGTTCCGGCAACAGCCATCCGCACGGTATCGAGGCCAGACCGGTCTCGGGGATCAGCTGGACCGTGGGTATCTCCGGTCCGGTCTCGCTGTGCACCGCATTGCCACGTATCGCACCGCTCCGCCGTACCGGAACCCGCCCTCGCA
Source organism: Nocardia cerradoensis NBRC 101014 (assembly GCF_000308535.1). GTDB lineage: Bacteria > Actinomycetota > Actinomycetes > Mycobacteriales > Mycobacteriaceae > Nocardia > Nocardia cerradoensis. The sequence goes on from NZ_BAFW01000125.1 coordinate 6,150, forward strand.
CCCGAACCTCCATCGCTTCGAGCGTCCCGGCCCGTCTGCCGGGAAACCGCCAGACATTTACAGTGCCCCATCCGCGAGTGCGCCACACCGGTATTGGACAGGACAATCGGCGTGTCTCCGAAAGTTTGCTGAATACCGGTTGGTAGCTATCCGATTCGCGAGTTTCGCGCTATCGGTGCGGACGGACGCCGGCGTCGGGCCACCGGGGCGGGCAGGCGCCGCCCGGAAAGGTCTGCAACTCGAAGTGCCACCACTCGTTGTCGAACGTCCGACAGAGCCCCCACCGATTTCCGTTGTCCTGCAGCCACTGTGCGCCCCGCTGCGGGCCGACGTCGATCGCCTTACCGGTCACGTGCGTGGATTCGTCCGGCGGCAGCACCCACCGCCGCGCGGCGTCGGGGCCGCCGTAGGTGGCGATGCCCTGCTCCCACAGCTGTTCCTGCTCCTCGCGGGTGCGGTGACCGGACACGATCTCGAGCGGCACGCCCTCCTGATGGGCCTGGCGTTCGGCCATCGTGTAGGCGGCGGCCAGCAGCGGATCCAGCCCTTCGGTGCCGGCGGCGAATGCGGTGTGGGTGGGTTCGGCCAGACCCGGTCCCGCGGCCCCGGCCAGAGCCACACCGACCACCACGGCTGTACCAGCAAGTCCTCGCAGCATGAAAACGATCGTAACCAGCGCCGATCCGCATACCGCGCAACCGGGTCCCGGCCCACCGTCGCGACCGCGAGCCGCCTGGCACACCCACCGCCTGACATTCCGGGCGGCTGCGTCGTCGTAGAGGGCGTACCAGTTTTCAGCCATCCAGGAGTTCCGGAAATGACCAGAATCGGCATCATCCTCGGCAGTACCCGCCCCAACCGCAACGGTGCGCAGGTTGCGCAGTGGGTTCTGGACTCGGCAGCGCGTCGCGGCGATGCCGAGTTCGAACTGATCGATCTGCGCGACCACCCGCTACCGCATCTGGACGAGCCGGTGCCGCCGATGTTCGGCCCCTCGGTGCATGCGCACACCCGGGCCTGGGCCGAGCGGATTGCCCAGTTCGACGGTTTCGTGCTGGTGACGCCCGAATACAACGGGGGTATGCCTGGGGTGCTGAAGAACGCCCTCGATCATGTGTTCGCGGAGTGGGTCGACAAGTCGGTCGGATTCGTCTCCTACGGCGCGAACGGCGGCGCCCGCGCGGTCGTGCAGCTGCGGGCGGTCTGCAGCTCGCTGGGCATGGCCGATGTGGGCTATCAGGTATCGATCTCGGTGCTCACCGATTTCGAGAACCACACCACGTTCACCCCGCGTGACCATCATGGCGCCGCGTTGGACAAGACACTGGACCAAGTCATCGCGTGGAGCACCGCGCTCGCCCCGCTGCGGGCCGGCGCCGAAACCACTCTCGCCAATTCCTGAGGAGCCGAACATGACCGTATCCAACGACTTTCAGTCGGGCGCCGACCGCGTCGCGGCCGACGAAGCCGAGATCCGCCGGCAGATCGGCCGGGTGATCGACGGACTGCGCGCCAAGGACCTCGAGGCGGTGCGCCGGGCGTACGCGACCGACGTGGTGTCCTTCGATGTCGAGCCGCCGCTCCAGCACGTCGGTATCGCGGCCAAACTCGACAACTGGGCCAAGGTGTTCCTGTTCTTCGACGACGTGAACTACGAGATTCGCGACCTGACGTTCACCGTGGGCGAGGACGTGGCATTCGGGCACGGGTTCGCGCGACTGCACGGCACGATGAAGAACGGGGTGGCCAACAGCGGTATGTGGGTCCGCGTCACCTATGGAATGCGAAAGATCGACGGCATCTGGCTGATCGCGCACGACCAGGTGTCGGTACCGTTCGACATCGCCGGCGGCGCAGGCGTCGTCGATCTCGAACCCTGACAGGTCTTGCGCGGTGTCAGTCGGATGAGACGGCCTCCTCGTAGGCGCGCAGTGTCGTGATGACCAGGGCCCGCTGCTCCGCGGTCAGCGGGCCCAGCGCGGCACGCCACCCCCGATCCGCGCCACCGAGCCAGTCCGCCACCGCCGTGCGGTGCGCGTCGGCGATCGCGACGAGGGTGCGTCGCCGGTCGTTGTCGTCGGTGCGGCGTTCCAGGACGCCTTGCCGGCTCAGGTCGCCGATCATCAGGCTCACGGTGGTCGGCGCCACCTCCAGTCGTCTCGCCAGTTCGTTGACCGTGAGCGGCCCGTCGAACAGCACGTACGTCAACAACGACAGATGGCGCGGTGCCAGATCGAACGATCGCAGTGCCTCGGGCACCGGCAGGCGTTTCGCCCGGCCGACCAGTCGCGGCATGAGCAACACCATCGCCCGGACGCCCTCGTCCAGGGACAGCCCCTCGTGCTCCGTTGACATACTTCTCTCCCTCAAATACCTTTGCTTTCAAAGCTAAATTGCCGAACAGGCCCATCGTCCCACGTCGACACGCTGTCACTCCCTTTCCCGTAGGAGAAACGATGACCGAGCCCGCCGCCCGCCTCCGCGCACTGACCATCGGATTGCATCCACGAGCGCTGGACTACAGTCGTTTTCCCGATCTGGACGAGGAACAACTCACAGCCAGGGTCGAGGCCGCCAACGCCGCGCTGCGGGACACCGAATTCGACATCACACCGTGCCTGGTGTCCGCCTCGCCCGACGAGGCCGAGAACGACCTGCGCGCGGTGCTGGCGAACCGATCGTTCGACCTCGTCATGGTGGGCGGTGCGGTGCGAGCCGTCCCCGAGCACACCCTGTTGTTCGAACGCGTCGTCAATCTCGTCGCCGCGGCAGCGCCGGGAATCCGGTTCTGTTTCAACACCTCACCCGAAACCACGCTCGACGCCCTCCGCAGAGCGGCCGCATTCGCCTGAATCCGCGAGACCGCGGTGTCCGTCACAGACAGTCGTAGACGGCGGCGACCAGGTCGTAGGCGCGTCGGTCACCGGCGAGCCAGTCGCGGCGCAGATTCGGCACGAAGGCGATCGCGACCCGATTGTCGACATCGCCCATGCCGATCGAGCCGCCCGCGCCGGGATGCCCGAACGCGGTGGGTGCCGCGGTATCCGGCAGCACGAAATTCTGCGACGGCAGCATGTATCCCCAGCCCAAGGCCGTCTCGAGTTGCAGCACCGTGTCCACCCCGCGCACCCGCTCTCGTGTGGCCTCCGCGAGGACCGCCCGCGGTAGCAGCGTTCCCGCGACGAGGTCGCGATAGAAGCCGGCGAGAGCACGAGCCGTGACGACCAGACCGGACGCCGGCCATCCGCCCGCCAGGACCTCCGAATTGTTGTATGCGGCAGCAGGATTGGACGAGGAGCGCATCAGCAGCGAATCCGGATCGCGATACGCCTCCGCCAACCGGGCCGCCGCGGCCGCATCGATGGGCCCGCTGTCGTCCGTCCACACCATCTCGGTAGCGGGCGGGCGGGCCAGGCGCGCCGCCTGCGCGGCCTCGTCGGCGGAGATACCGATGCGCAGATCCGCGCCGAAGTGGCCGCGCACATATTCGGCGACCGTCGACTGCGTGTGGCGGCGAACGAATTCGCCCACGAGCCACCCGAAAGTCAGTGCGTGATAACCGTGTTCGCCACCCGGCCGCCAGATCGGGCGCTGCGCCGCGAGCGTGCGCGCCATCAGTTCCGGATCGGCGGCTTCGGCCACCGTGATCGGCCGCTCGAAGACGGGCAGCCCGGCCCGATGGGTCAGCATGTCGGTGAGTGTCGTGGATTCCTTGCCGGCGACGGCGTATTCGGGCCACCACCGCGCGACCGGCTCGTCCGGGTCGATGCCGACGTCCTGCGCGACGGCGAGGGCCGCCGTGGCGGTGAGCGCTTTCGTGCACGAGAAGACCACGCAGGCCGTGTCCTGCTCCCAGGATCGCCCGGTGCGTTCGTCCGCGACGCCGCCCCACAGGTCCACCACGGGACGTCCGTCCACACACACCGCCACCGAGGCGCCCAGATCACGCCCCTCGGCCAGGTTGGCCGCGAACACCTCCCGGACCGCCTCGAAGGCCGGATCCACCCATCCCCGCACGCCGGTCATGCCGAAATTAGAACACGTTACAGAGATTGCGGCCGGTGTTCGCCGCCGAACATCGGCGCGCCGGGCGAAATGCGCGGCGGCGTGTCGCCCCGCCCTGAGTCCGAATCACCCGATAGCGTGCGAAGCGGTCGTGTGCTCTGTCGACCCGACGACGAGGAGGCAGTCATGGCTCTTCCACTGACCGCGAACGCTCTGGTGCCGCTGGCCGCCGCGCTGGGAGCGAGCGCGCTGGTCGCAGTCGCCTCCCTGGCGCCGGGACGAACGCGACGAATCCCCGCCCAGGCCGACGAGGTGACCCGGCGGCGCATGGTGCGCCAAGGCGGCGTCGCACCCACCGGCCGGCACCGCGCGAAACGGTCCCGGTGGGCAACAGCCACATCGCCGTTTCGCTGACTGCCGGTGACCGAGCCCATCGCCGCACCGCATTCGTCACCCGCTGCCGCGTCCCCTCACGACGTTGTAGCACTACGGATCACGAATCGAGCCATTGTTCGATCGCACCGAGTTCGGCGGCGCGGAAAATCTCTTCCCCGCTTTCCCTGTCCAGCAGTGTCCATTCCGGTTGTGGGCGGACGCTGCGGAGGAGAACGTAGCCGGCGGTGTCGGCGCGCGCTGTGAGCTCGCGGCTTCGTTCCGGCACCGGATCTGCTTGCGCTGCCGAGGTATTCGTCTCGCGGTCACTCATCGTCTTCGCTCCTGACGGTGTTCCGGCGGGTGGAATCGGGCCGAATGCGACCGGCCGCGACCAGCGCGGCGAAGGCCTCGCGCTTGCGCGGGCAGTCGTGGTCGCGATGGATCTGCATCCAGTGATGGGCCTCGGCCGTGGTGAAGGGCCCGGCGGGCGGGGCACAGCTCCAGTCCGTGAGCCGCGCGATCGGCGGCCCTGGGTTCGCGCCGTCCCATCGATCGACGTGGCGCGTACGCGGAGGATCATCGCCGGGCCAGAAGCATCCGACCGCGAGCAGCACGACACCGCACCCCGACAGCACCGTGATGACGCTCGACAGGGCGTTCCATGTCCCCATCGGCTACCGGTCACGAAAGACGTTCGGGTGCATGTTATTTGCCAGTTCTGTCAACCCGGCGAGCACCTGCTGGAACGTCTCGATCGGCACGACGTTCTGACGTGACGAACCGGAAACGCCACTGCCCACCGGGAATTCGACGCCGCGCCGGTGCGCACGCTCGCGCGGACTCAACCGCGGCGGCTCGACCCGCCGGAAATGTACGAGCGTCCGGTAGGCCACCTGTTTCCACGCGCACTGGTCGATTCGGCAGGTCCGATGATGCTGCATCAGATCGTGAGCCAGTTCAATCTGCGACAGATCGCAGATACCCGGTAGCGCGAGGAGAGCATCCTCGTCGATCGGCGAGTACGGCACTGGTGGCATCTCCTTCGATGACGTTGGGCTGGTACGCAATTCACGACCCACACTCGCCGCGCCGGTACAACTCGGCTAACATGTGCGGTAGCCGTGGCACAGGTGGCGCACTCCACCTGTAGCCGCACTAGCGATTCGTCAGGTTCCTCTGTTTGCGCCGACCGCAGGAGCGGTCATGGCTTCGCGTCGGTCGTGGTCGCAGCACCAGAAGACCATCGACCGGCCTGGTCCGCGTGCGCGACATGAAATTTCGCCGGAAGTGCCGCAAAGCGCCAGGACGGATTACAGGAATCCAGAGGCACCATTTCACTTCGCAATGAAACAGAAAGGGGGCATTCGATGGCCGAACCCGGGGAACCGCTGTCCCTGCCGAAACGCCAGCTCGGCTACTACCTCCGGCAGGCCCGGGAGGAAACCGGCATGAGCCTGGCCGAGGCCGCGGCACATATCGGACGCTCGGCACCCACGTTGATGCGTATCGAGAAGGGGCTCACGCAGAAGCTGTCGGTTCCCGAGATCGAGGCATACTGCCGGTTGTACGAGTTCGATGAGGAGAAGATCGATGCGATGAAAGGTCTTGCCCAGCAGGCTGATACGAAGAACTGGTGGCACGAATACGACGACCTGATTCCTGCTGACTTCGACATATACGTGGGCTTGGAAACGGCCGCACAAGAGATCGCAACGTACCAGCCCGAACTGATCCCCGGCCTGCTTCAGACTCCTGACTATGCCCGGGCACTTCTGCGAAGTGCGTTGCCGGATGATCCGGACGAGGAGATCGAGCGGCGCGTACAACTCAAGATGCGACGACAACTACTCATCACTCGTAGGGTCCGGCCGGCCAGACTGGAGCTCATAATCCACGAGGCTGCGCTTTGGCGTGTCGTTGGTGGCGCCAAGGTGATGAGTTCCCAGGTGCGCTACTTGGCAGATATCGGTACGCGCGCGAATGTCGACGTTCGGATTCTTCCATTCACCGCCGGTGTCCCGATAGGCGAAGCGATCGGCCCATTTGTGATGCTGCGCTTCGGCCACGCCACACACAACGTCGTGTACGCGGAAACCTATACGGGCGACCTGTATTTGGAGAAACCCGCTAGCCTCCGTCGGTACGCTGGAGCATACGAGGTCATGCAGTCTGCCGCACTGGATGCGGCACGCAGCAGGATCACGTTACGGCAGATAGCGAAGGAGCATCTAGGGTGAGCGCTGATCTATCCGGTGCGAAGTGGTTCAAAAGCAGCCGAAGCGGGGCCACGAAGGAGTGCGTCGAAGTCGCGTTCCTCGACAGCATGGTCGGCGTTCGTGATTCGAAAGACCCAAGCGGTCCCGCCCTCGCTTTCACCCCCGGCGAGTGGGACGCCTTCACCGATACCCTGCGTACCGGTGAGTTCGACCGACCGCATCCGTAGTCGAGAAGGAGATCTGAAGTGAGCGTCGATCTGTCAGGAGCAACGTGGTTCAAAAGTAGTCGGAGCACTGCCACACGAGAGTGCGTCGAAGTCGCATTCCTCGAGGGTGGGGCAGTCGGCGTCCGCGACTCCAAGAACCCCGGTGGTCCAGCCCTAGTCTTCACCCCCGCTGAGTGGGACGCCTTCACCGGCACGATGCTGAACGGCGGGTTCTCCCAACCACGCGCGTAGTCGCCCGGCGCAGCGAGTCGGCCGGGCGGCTCGCAGTGGGTAATTCCGCACGATTGCTGTTCCAGAAACAGGCGAGACCGAAAAGTGCTGCGCCACAGTCCTGCCGACGCAGTGGGGCGGCCTGGCATCGGCACCGGATCTCGGCGCGCTCCAGGCCGATCCGGCGCCCAGCACCACCGGGTGTGCGCTCGCCCAGCACCACCGCGTGTGCGCTCGGCCAGTCGGCACGTAACGCTGCCCCAGCGCCGATGGAGGTGGGTGCAGCGCCGCATCTTCGTGTCGGCATTCGCGACTGCCGGTGTGAACGGTCCGCTAATCACCGGAGTCGGCTGATACACCGAAAGGTACTGGGCAAGAGGGCGTTTCACTACAGACGAGTAGATCCTCGCATCCGGCGGCCAGTGCGGCACGCAAGGTGTCGCGGACCGCGCCGAGTTCGGCCAGCTTGGCATCGACCTCCGCGAGCTTGGCCCGCGCACGGGTGCGCAATCCGGCGTCGGCGCGCCGATGATGGCCTGAGCCGGAGAGCAGGTCGGCAACCTCGTCGAGGCTGAATCCGAGCCGCTGGGCCGCCTTGATCACCCGCAGCACCGTCACCGCCTCCTCCGGATACAGGCGGTGCCCGCCGAGGGTGCGCTGCGGTTCGGCGAGCAGGCCGCGGCGTTCGTAGTAGCGCAGAGTCTGGGTGTTCACTCCGGCGGCGGCCGCGAGCTCGCTGGTGCGCAGAGCGCTCACCGCGCACCGCCGGTGGCGCGGGCAGCGATCGCGTCGAGCACCGCCGTATAGGCCGGTGGCACACCGATACTCAGCACCGTCCCTTGTTCAGTGGCGTCGAAGTCGAACACGAAGAACGAACAGCAGCCGGTCTCCCGCGCCGCGAGGTCCCGTGCGCGCGGCTCGGCGCCGGAGGCGAGGATCAGTTCGAGGCGGTGCGGATGCGGTCGACGGACAGCACGGACCGCATCAGCGAAGAACCGATCGAATTCGGCCACCCGGATCGGCTGCTCGACCGTGGGCAGGGTGCAGGCCGAGGGCACCCAGTCGTTCTGAACCGGCGAAATGGTCATGGATCGACGGTAAACCTGTACCCCGGTACCGGATGCAACCTCGAAATTCACCCGAGCGCTGATTCAGGTGCGCCGGCGGCTTCCAACAGTCGATCCCGGCGCTGGATGCACCGAGCCCCGACGGGCAGAATCGCTTGGTATGCAACGAGTTCCGTTCGATGTCGAAGCGTACGCGCGGCGAGTTCAATCGAGTTCGTGCTTCATCTGCGAGGTGGTCGCCGACCCGGGTAACGACGGGTGGCACGAGGTCGTCGCCGAGACCGAGGAGAACATCGCGTTCCTCGGCAAGTATCCGACGTCGCTGGGACATGTGCTGGTCGCCCCGAAATCCATTACGAGCATGTGGTCGGCGATTTCAGCGAGGATGCGTACCTTCGCTTGATGGCACTGGTGTATCGCGTGGCGGAAGCGGTGGAGGCCACGGTCGACGTCGAACGCACCTCTCTGCTGAGCCTGGGCAGTCAGCAGGGAAATTGGCGTAGCCTGCGGAAAACCACTTGGCGGGCCGTAGCGACCACTGCTACCTTTCCGGAAGCCGTGCAAGAGAACGAGGAGGTGGTACCCGTGAACGCAGTATCGACATGGGTGCTCCCCTCCGGGGTCACGGTCGGGCGATAGGTCGTCCGGGAGCGCCGCGCGAGAGCACTCCCGAAAGGCACGACCATGCACTTCACCTCCGAACAGCGTCTCGGTGACGACGTCCTCGAACGCGAATTCACCCTCGGCGAGATCCCCGGCATCCTGTGGACGCCTGTTTCCGCCCCCGCACCGACACCGCTGATCCTGCTCGGCCATCCCGGCGGACTGCGCAGGATGTATCCCCGGCTGGCGGGCCGGGCCCGGCATGCCGTGGCGGACGGCTACGCCGCGGCCACCATCGAACTCCCCGGCAGCGGTGAGCGGCCTCCGTCCCCCGCCGCCGAACAAGCCCGCGCCGACCTGCGCCGAGCCGTGCAGGCCGGCGTGCCGGTCGACGACGAGATCGTGGACCGGCTCATCCTTCCACTGGCCGACAAGGCGGTACCGGAATGGCGGGCCACCCTGGACGCGCTCCTGTCGCTGCCCGGGATCAGCGGCCCGGTCGGCTTCTCGGGAGGGGTGATCGGCATCGCGGTCCGGCTGGCTGCGGTCGAGCCGCGCATCGCGGCCGCCGTCCTGTTCGCCGGAAGTTACGTGCCCCGCAGCATGTTCGACGAGGCCCGGCAGGTCACCATTCCACTACTGGTCCTGCTGCAGTGGGACGACGAAGGAAACGACCGGCAGCAAGCCCTGGACCTGTTCGACGCCCTCGGCTCGAAGGAGAAGACGCTGCACGCCGAATATGGGCGGCCACACCGGCGTCCCGCAGTTCGAGGGAGACGACGGAAGTCGTTTCTTCGCACGGCATTT
>NZ_BAFW01000124.1 GCF_000308535.1 Nocardia cerradoensis NBRC 101014
GACATTGACCGAGATCAGCCGGCTCGCCTGCGATATCGCCGTGCCGGACGAGCGCCCGGCCCGCCCGCACGCACCGGAATGGGATCTGCTGACCCGGGCCGAACAGGAGGTCGCCGCTCTGGCGGCGGCGGGCTGGACCAACGGCGAGATCGCGGCGCGGCGCGGCAGTTCGGCGCGCACCGTGGACGCGCAGGTCGCGGCCGTCCTGCGGAAGCTCGCGGTGGCGTCGCGCGCCGACATCGCACCGCGGGTTCCACCCGAGCGCCGCACCCGCGCGGAACACACACCGCGGCCCCGGCGGTACCGCATCGAGTCCGAGGCGCCGGCGAGCTCGGTGACTCGTGTCAGCGAGCGCCCGCGTGAACCAGGGCCAGCTCGTCGACGGTGAGGCCCACCAGGGATTCGCGGAATTCGAGCCCGGGCCGCGACGGGACCGCGATTTCGCACGGCACCACCAGCACCCGGCATCCGGCGGCCAGCCCGGCGGCCGAACCGGTCGGCGAATCCTCCACGGCCACACAATCTTCCGGGGCGACACCGAGCAATTGCGCGGCGCGCAGATAGGGATCGGGCGCGGGTTTGCCGTTGTCGACCTCGTCGCCGCAGACCGAGACGTCGAACATGTGCCGGCCCAGCGTTTCCAGGCACAGCTCGGTGATCGATCGCTTGGTGTTGGTCACCAGTGCGGCCGGCAGGCCCGCCGCCCGCAGCGTGGCCAGCGCGTCCTGCGCACCGGGCCGCCACGGAATGGGCCCGGCCATCAGTTCGGTGACCCGGCGCTCGAGCCATTGTCCCGCCGCGAGCATCGCCGCCGGGTCGAGTTCCAGGCCCAGTCCGTCGAACAGGATCCGCAGCGCGTTGCGGGCGTCGGCGCCGATCAGGGCGTGCCGGATGGCGTCGGTCATCCGGCCGCCGAGCTCCTCGGCGAGTTCGCGCACGCCGATATCCCAGAGCTTCTCCGAATCCAGCAGGGTGCCGTCCATATCCCACAGCACGGCGGCCACAGTCACCCGGAGCTCTCCTTCCGATTCCGCATCAGGTTCCCGACGCGGTGATGAGCATCCGGCCGGTGGCCGTATCCACCGTGAACCAGCGGCTCTCGGAGGTGACGGTCCCGTTCTTCAGGGTATAGGTGAGCGTCGCGACCGCCCGCCCGGGACCGCTCTGCGTCACCCCGCCGACCCGCACCGACGACACCGTCGACCAGAAATTCGAGTACTGCGCGTAGCCCCCGGTCTGGGACTGGTACGACGGTGCCAGCTCGGCCCAGGCGCCGCTGGTGTTACCGGGCAGCATGCCGTAGTAGCCGGAGATGAAGCTCGCGACATCGGCCGGCTGGGCCGGGCCGTAGGGAGCGCTGGTTCCGGACGGGGGCGTCCGGGTCCCGCTCGCACCGGGCGCCGGAGCGCCGCTCGGCGCCGGGGGCGGGGTCTGTCCGCTGGGCACGGGGCTGCCGAGCGATGCGCTGCCACCCGCACCGTTGGCCGAGGATCCGCCGGGCGCATCCGGGGTCGCGGCGCCGGGCGGTGCGAAGGCGGTGGCCGAGGGCTGCTCCGGTGCCGAGGTGGTGCCGTTCCCCGCCGCCGTGCTGTGGTTGTCGTCGGACCCGGACGTCGCCACCAATCCGATGATCACGGCGAGCACGAGAACGGCCGCCGCAGCGGCCGCCCAGATTCGCCGATCGCGCAGCGGGCCCGGTTTCGGTTGCGGTGCGGGTGTTCTCGCGGTGGATGCGGCACCCGCGGGGGCGGGCGCGGCCGGAGTCTGCTCGGGAGCCGACAGCACCGTGGTCGCGGCGGCGTCGGCGCCCGGTTGCGGGAGCACCTTGGTGGCCGCGGGGACCAACGCCGCCGGTCGGCCGTCGGCCACGGCCTCGAGCGCCTGTTGGGCTTCGCGCATGGTGGGCCGGTCGGCGCTGTCGGCGGCCAGCAGGCTCATCAGCACCGGGCCCAGCGATTCGGCGCGCTTGGGCTCGGGCACCTTGGCGCTGACCACCGAATGCAGCACCGCCAGCGGATTGTCGCCCTCACCGAACGGCGGCGCACCCTCGACCGCGGCATACAGGGTCGATCCCAGCGCGAACACGTCGGACGACGGTTCCGGATCCTCACCGCGCGCGATCTCCGGCGACAGATACGCCGGGGTGCCGGCCAGGAATCCGGTCGAGGTGACCGTGACGTCGCCGACGGCGCGCGAGATGCCGAAGTCGGTGATCTTCACCGTCCCGTTGTCGGCGACGAGAATGTTCGCGGGCTTCACGTCCCGATGCACGATGCCGGCGTCGTGCGCGGCCGCGAGCGCCGCGGCGACCTTCGCCCCGATCCGGGCGACTTCGCGCGGTTCGAGCGGGCCCTTGTCGCGCATCAGCGCCGCCAGGCTCTGCGCGTCGACGTACTCCATCACCAGCCAGGGCTGGCCGTCCTCCTCCGCGACGTCGAAGACGGTGACCGCGTTCTGGTGGTGCAGCCGCGCCGCGATGCGCCCTTCCCGCATGGCGCGCATCTTCGCTTCGAGCGCCTGCGCCTTGGTCAGTCCGGGCGCCAGCAGCAGCTGCTTGACCGCGACGGTGCGCCGCAGCCGAACGTCACTGGCGCGCCACACCACGCCCATGGCTCCGCTGCCGATGGGATCGGCCAGTCGGTACCGCCCGGCGATCAGCCGATCTGAAGTCATGGTGTCGAACCCCTCCTGCGCTCACACGCCGAGCTGCCTTGCCACTCTGCGTGACGCCCGGAAACGTCAAAATCCTACGTGTTGAAGTATTTTGAGCTACCTTCCGGCCGCTCACCCCATCGACAACTCAGCCGAACACCCGGCCATACCAGCAGGTGCGAGCCTATCGGTCAGCGACATCGACTGGCCCACGCCAAACCCCCTCCCCGCCATCGGCAGACTCGGGCCGTCCACACGGCGTCTCGGAAACAGAGGCCGTCGACCACACAGCGTCCGCCGCCGCCGCGCGAGACCGTGAGTGACTGTCAGGCATCAAGTGACCGTACGTGTTCACCGTGATCGACGCATCCCGATGCCCCAGGTAATCAGCAGCTCCCGCACACCCACCAGGTTAGCCAGCCGCACCGACGCACAAAAATGCCGTAGCGCACACATCCCATCCACGAACCGGTGCATCGGAATCCCAGCAGTCCGAAAATGTTTCACCCGCACCTGTTTGTGAAACCGCTCACCCTGCCACGGCCGACCGTTCTCCCGCACGATCAGCGGATTCGCAGTCACCGGCAGGCTCTCGGCACATTTCCAGGGAAGCGTCACGGGCGTCGCCGGAAAGCAGATGCTACAGGTCCAGGCCGGTGCCGCCGAGGTCATCAACCATTGACAGCATACTGTCACTTTGACAGCATGCTGTCATGACTGCTTCCGAGAGTGCACAGATTGCTCCGTTCCGAGTCGACGTGTCCGACGACACGCTCGATGACCTGGCCCGTCGTTTGGCGCATACACGATTCGCCGATGAATCCTGCAGCGAGGCAGGTATTTCCACGTCCTACGTGCGCGAACTGGTGGAGTATTGGCGCTCCGGCTACGACTGGCGTTCATGGGAAGGGCTACTGAACTCCTACCCGCAGTACACCACCGAGATCGACGGGCAGATGATCCATTTCCTGCACATCCGCTCCGATCGGCCGGACGGGTTGCCGCTGATCCTCACCCACGGCTGGCCCGGCACGGTGGTGGAATACCTCGACATCATCGAACCACTGACCCGCGCCGGCTACCACCTCGTCATTCCGTCGATCCCGGGCTTCGGTTACTCCGCGCCCCTGAACGATCGGGGATGGAACAGACAGCGCACGGCCAGGGCGTGGGCAGAACTGATGAACCGGCTCGGCTACCACCGGTACGGGGCGGTCGGCAACGACCTCGGCTCGACCATCTCCCTCGAACTCGGACACCTCGACAGCGACCATGTCACCGGAGTCCATGTCACCCAGATCTTCTCGACGCCCTCCGGAGCACCCGGCGAGCTCACCGACCTCGACCCCGGCAGCCTCGACCGATGGCGACGTCTACAACGCTTCATGGCCACCCAAGGCGCGTATCTGACGGTGCACGCCAACCAGCCTCACACCTTGGCTCATGCCCTTGCCGATTCCCCCGCGGGACTGCTCGCCTGGAACGCACAGCTGTTCGGCCACGGCGTGGACCCCGACTTCACCATCACCAACGTGATGATCTACTGGCTGACCGAGACGGCCGGATCCGCCATGGGCTTCTACCACGAAGATTCCCGCTCTCCGGCACCGAGCGAACCGACCTCGATACCGGTCGCCCTCGCCGAGTTCACCGACGATGTCTTCGCCTCGATTCCCCGCTTCGCCCACCGCGACCACCGAAACATCATCTCCTGGAATCAATTCCAAGGCGGCGGACACTACGCCGCGCACCAGGAGCCGACCCGACTCGCGAACGACATCGACGCGTTCTACCGGAGATTACTTACGCGTTGAAGTACTTGGCTTCCGGATGCAGCAGAACGAAGGCGTCGGTCGACTGTTCCGGATGCAGTTGCAGCTCCTCCGACAGCGAGACGCCGATCCGGTCCGCCTCGAGCAGCGACACCAGCTTCGCGCGGTCCTCGAGGTCGGGGCAGGCGCCGTAACCGAAGGAGTAGCGTGCGCCACGGTAGCCGAGTTTGAAGTAATCCGTCACCTCGGCGGGGTCCTCGTCGGCGACCGAATGTCCTTCCAGCACAAGCTCTTCGCGAATCCGGCGATGCCAGTACTCGGCCAGCGCCTCGGTGAGCTGCACTCCGATGCCGTGCACCTCGAGGTAGTCGCGATAGTTGTCGGCCGCGAACAGTTCGTTGGCGAAATCGGCGATCGGCTGCCCCATGGTGACCAGCTGGAACGGCAGGACGTCGACCTGGCCGCGCTCGGTGGCCAGCTCCCGCGAGCGCACGAAGTCGGCGATGCACAGGAACCGGTCGCGCTGCTGGCGCGGGAAAGTGAATCGGTACCGTTGCGGCGCAGCGGGATCCGGTTCGGTGAGGACGATCACGTCGTCGCCTTCGGACACGGCCGGGAAGTAGCCGTAGACCACCGCCGCATGCTGCAGCACGCCCTCGGTGGACAACCGGTCCAGCCAGTATCGCAGCCGCGGACGGCCGTCGGATTCGACCAGATCCTCGTAGCTCGGCCCCTCATCGCCGCGCTGTCCGCGCAGACCCCACTGGCCCAGGAACAGCGCGCGCTCGTCGAGCAGGCCCGAGTATTCGCCCACGGCAAGGCCTTTGATCACCCGGGTGCCCCAGAACGGTGGCACCGCCACCGGCAGGTCGGCGGCCACATCCGAGCGCTCGGGCACCTCGACGGGCACCTCCTTGGCGCGCCGCTCGGCCGCGATGCGCTTGGACCGCTCGTGGCGGGCCTTGCGCTCGGCGGCCTTGGCGCGTTCGGCCTCGGCCTCGGGGCTGTCCGGGTCGAGCGCGCCGCCGCGCTTGCGGGTCATGATGTCGTCCATCAGGCGCAGGCCCTCGAACGCGTCGCGGGCATAGTGCACATCGCCGGCATAGACGTCGGTGAGATCGTTCTCGACGTAGGAGCGGGTCAGCGCGGCGCCGCCCAGCAGCACCGGGAACTGGTCGGCGACCCCGCGGGTGTTCATCTCCTCGAGGTTCTCCTTCATCACCACCGTCGACTTGACGAGCAGGCCGGACATGCCGATCACATCGGCCTTCTTGTCGGTCGCCGCGTCGAGGATCGCCGAAATCGGTTGTTTGATACCGAGATTGACGACCTCGTAGCCGTTGTTGGACAGGATGATGTCGACCAGGTTCTTGCCGATGTCGTGCACGTCGCCCTTGACGGTCGCCAGTACGATGCGGCCCTTGCCGGAGTCGTCGGTGGCCTCCATATGCGGTTCCAGATGCGCCACCGCGGTCTTCATGACCTCGGCGGACTGCAGCACGAACGGCAGCTGCATCTGCCCCGAACCGAACAGCTCACCGACGGTCTTCATCCCCGCGAGCAGGGTTTCGTTGATGATCTGCAGCGGCGGCACTTCCCGCATCGCCGCGTCCAGATCGTCCTCGAGGCCGTTGCGGTCGCCGTCGACGATGCGCCGCTCCAGGCGTTCGAACAGCGGCAGCGCGGCCAGCTCGTCGGCGCGCGAGGCCTTCGCCGAGGCCGCCGAGACGCCCTCGAACATGGCCATCAGCGTCTGCAGCGGGTCGTAACCCTCGCGGCGGCGGTCGTAGACCAGATCCAGCGCGGCCGTGCGCTGGTCCTCCGGGATCCGGCTGATCGGCAGGATCTTCGATGCGTGCACGATCGCCGAATCCAGCCCCGCCTCCACGCATTCGTGCATGAACACCGAGTTCAGCACCTGCCGGGCGGCCGGGTTGAGGCCGAAGGAGATGTTCGACAAGCCCAGCGTGGTCTGCACCTGCGGGTGCCGGCGTTTGAGCTCGCGGATGCCCTCGATGGTCTCGATGCCGTCGCGACGCGATTCCTCCTGCCCGGTACCCAGGGTGAAGGTCAGGCAGTCGACGATGATGTCGCTCTCGGCCAGCCCCCAGTTGCCGGTGATGTCGGCGATCAGCCGCTCGGCGATCTCGACCTTCTTCTCCGCCGTGCGGGCCTGGCCCTCCTCGTCGATGGTCAGCGCCACCACGGCCGCGCCGTGCTCGGCGACCAGGCGCATGATCTGCTGGAAACGCGAATCGGGCCCGGCGCCGTCCTCGTAGTTCACCGAGTTGACCGCGCACCGCCCGCCCAGATGTTCCAGACCGGCCTGCAGCACCGGCGGCTCGGTGGAGTCGAGCATGATCGGCAGCGTCGAGGCGGTGGCGAGCCGTCCCGCCAGCTCGGCCATGTCGACGCTGCCGTCGCGGCCGACGTAGTCGACACACAGATCCAGCATGTGCGCGCCGTCGCGGGTCTGATCCTTGGCGATGTCGAGGCATTTCTGCCAGTCGCCGGCCAGCATCGCCTCACGGAAAGCCTTGGAGCCGTTGGCGTTGGTGCGCTCGCCGATCATCATGATCGAGGCGTCCTGTTCGAACGGCACCGAGGTGTACATCGAGGAAACGCTCGGCTCGTGCTCCGGTTTGCGCTGAGCCGGAGCCACATTCGCGACCGCGTCGGCGACCTCGCGGATGTGCTGCGGGGTGGTGCCACAGCAGCCGCCGACCAGCGCGAGGCCGAATTCGCTGACGAAGCCGTGCAGCGCGGTCGCCAATTCGCCCGGGGTGAGCGGATATTCGGCGCCGTTGGCGCCCAGCACCGGCAGCCCCGCATTCGGCATCACCGACACCGGCAGCTGGGCGTGCTTGGACAGATGGCGCAGATGTTCGCTCATCTCGTCCGGGCCGGTGGCGCAGTTGAGACCGATCATGTCGACACCGAGCGGTTCGATCGCGGTCAGCGCCGCGCCGATCTCACTGCCGACCAGCATGGTTCCGGTGGTCTCGACCGTGACGTGGGTGATGATCGGAATGCGCCGCCCGGCCCGTTCCATGGCCCGGCGGCTGCCGGTGACCGCGGCCTTCACCTGCAGCAGGTCCTGGCAGGTCTCGATCAGGATGGCGTCCGCGCCGCCGTCGAGCATGCCCAGCGCGGCCTCGGTGTAGGCGTCGCGCAGGGCGACGTAGGGAGCGTGGCCCAGGGTGGGCAGTTTGGTGCCGGGGCCCATCGATCCCAGCACGTAGCGGGGCGTGCCGTCGCCGGACGGGCCCATCTCGTCGGCCACCTCGCGGGCGAGCCGGGTGCCGCGTTCGGACAGATCGCGGATCCGGTCGGCGATGTCGTAGTCGGCCAGGTTGGGCAGATTGCACCCGAAGGTATTGGTCTCGACCGCGTCGGCGCCGGCCTCGTAATAGGCGCGGTGGATGCCGCGCAGCACGTCCGGGCGGGTCTCGTTCAGGATCTCGTTGCATCCCTCGAGGCCGCGGAAGTCGTCGAGCGTCAGATCCGCGGCCTGCAACATGGTGCCCATCGCCCCGTCGCCGATCACTACACGCCGGGCAAGCGTGTCGAGCAACGTGGTATCGAACTCGGCGCGGGAGGACACAGACATGTACCCCAGAGTAGTGGGCGGCCCCGACAATCCTGACCACCGGACCGGGCGGCCCGCGCCACATCGCCCTCGACACGCGGTATCCCGCGATATGCGGTGAACGACACCGCCGCCACGCCGTAGGCTGACCGGGTGAACCCCAGTGCCTCATCCGATCCGGCAATGCCGACGTTGCGTGATCCGGTTCTCGTCGCCGCCTTCGAAGGCTGGAACGACGCGGCCGACGCCGCCAGCGGCGCCGTCGAACATCTGGAACTGATCTGGGACGCCGAACCGCTGGCCGAACTGGATTCCGAAGATTACTACGACTACCAGGTCAACCGGCCGACCGTACGCCAGGTCGACGGCGTGACCCGCGAGATCCAGTGGCCCTCGACCACCCTGTCGGTGTGCTCACCCCCCGGTAGCGAGCGCGACATCGTGTTGCTGCACGGCATCGAGCCGAATATGCGCTGGCGAGCGTTCTGCTCCGACATCATCGAGCTGATCGAGCAACTGCAGGTGACGACCGTGGTGATTCTGGGAGCACTGCTCGCGGACACCCCGCACACCCGGCCGGTCCCGGTCACCGGCACCGCCTACAGCAAGGAAGCCGCCGAACAGTTCAGCCTGGAACAAACGCGCTACGAGGGACCGACCGGCATCACCGGCGTGCTGCAGGACGCGTGCGTGCGAGCGGGCGTGCCGGCCATCTCGTTCTGGGCGGCGGTTCCCCACTACGTCTCCCAGCCGCCGAATCCGAAGGCGACCATCGCGCTGCTGCGCCGGGTCGAGGACGTGCTCGATATCGAGGTGCCGCTGGGCGAGCTGCCCGCGCAGGCCGAGGACTGGGAATCCGCGGTCGACGAGATGACCGAGGGTGACGAGGAGGTCACCGAGTACGTGCGGTCGCTGGAGGAGCGCGGCGATGCCGCGGTCGACCTCGACGACGCGATGGCCAAGATCGACGGCGACGCGATCGCCGCGGAATTCGAGAAGTATCTGCGCCGGCGAGGCGGCGGCAAGGGCGGATTCGGCCTGTAACCGGTGGCGGCGCCGGACACCCGGCCGGCGGGCGAGCCCTGCGGACGCGTGTCCGGCGACCGGCCACACCCGGTCAGGTCTCGATGGTCAGCACCTGGGCTTCCGCGTCGTGGGCCAGCTTCGCGATCAGCATGTCGCGCGGAATGGTCTGGCCCGCAAGATGATCGAGCGACGGAACCACCACATGGTGTGCCTCGGCCCGCTTCAGCTCGGCGGTGAGCTCGGCGAACGCGGTACCGTCACCCTGGGTCGATTCATGGAACGTCGCGGCGAAGCAGAGGCCGACTTCGCTGGCCAAGGTGCACATCGCATCCTCCAGCTCGGCGGCGTGACCGTCGGCTAAGTCGTCACGCACGTATCCATAGATCAACGCTTCCACCCGAACCTCCGTTTGGATGTGTAAGGGACTCGCTGTTCTGTTGTGGATCACCTGCTTGCGGATCACCTGCTGTGGACGGGAAAACCGCCCGAATCGAGCATCCGTCATCTGCAAATGCAATTGCAGATGTCAATGACGGACAACCGCGTGCCCTATCGGGTCCACCGGCGTTAACTGGTGGGATACTACAGACGTGGCCGTGAGTGACGATCGACCCGTCTGGGCTGTCAGGATGCGCTCCGAACGAGACGCGCGGGGGTGGTCCCAAGCGGATGCCGTGCGCGCGATGCGCGCGAAGTCATCCCACAACCTGCCGACAGACAGTACCCTCCTACGCAATTGGCGCCGTTGGGAATCGGGCGAGTCGCGCCCGGACGATTTCTACGCGCCGATCATCGCCGCCGCATTCGACACCGTCACAGCGGCGTTTTTCCCCAAGGCGCGCCCGAATCGGGACGACGAACTTTTGTCGTCAACGGGAATGGACACGCTCGAGTTCATCGGCCGGTTGCGGATGTCCGACATCTCTTCGGCCACACTGGATGCCATTCGCATCACCGCCGAGCGGCTGTGCTGCGAATATCCCTTCGCCGACCCGCACGAACTGCACACCGAGGGCACCGCGTGGCTGCGGCGCATCACCTCGCTGCTGGACGGACGGCTGACCTTGGCTCAGCATCGCGAGGTGCTGGTCCTCGCCGGCTGGGTGGCGTTGCTGGTCGGATGTGTCGACTACGACCTGGGCCGGCGCACCGCCGCGGAGGCGACCCGCCGCGCGGCGCTGTCGCTGGGCCAGGAGGCCGAACATCCCGAAATCGTCGGCTGGGGTGCGGAAATGGCGGCGTGGTTCGCCATCACCCAGGGCAATTATCGCGGTGCGATCGAGGTGGCCGAGTCCGCCCTGGAGAATTGCCGCGGCATGGGCGTGGGTGTACAGCTGGCCGCGCAGCAGGCCAAGGCGTGGGCGCGCATCGGCGATCGCGAGGCGATGGAACGCGCGCTCGAGCGCGGCCGGGATATCCTGCGGCAATTGGACAATCCAGCAAATCTGGACAACCACTTCGTGGTCGACGCGCAGAAGTTCGACTTCTACGCCATGGATTGCTGCCGGGTCGCCGGTGACAATCGCCTGGCGGAAGGCTATGCCCGCCAGGTGATCCGCAGCGCCACCGGCCTCGACGGTTCGGTCCGCCAGCCGATGCGCGTCTCCGAGGCACAGCTGACCCTGGCCGTGGTGGCGGTCCGCGATCGCGATCTGGAGCTCGCCGTCGACGAGGCGATGCGCGCGTTCGAGGGCAAGCGCCGCTCGCTGCCGTCGCTGCTGTGGATCGCGGGCGAGGCGGCGCGGGAGATGATCGAGCGCTATCCGGCCGATCCCCGCACCCGCACCTATCTCGAGCAGTTGCGGGTGCTGTCGATGAGCTGAGCGGATTGCGTTGCGCCGCTGAATGCGCCGCTGAATTGCACGGAGCCGCCGGGGTTGTACGCTGCGACGAATGGACTTCAGTCTGCGCAGCTGCTCGTGGCACGGGCACGCCACCTACGCCCCCGACGAAGCGGAACTGGCTGCGCGCCTGCATGTTTCGACGGCCGCGGGTGAGGCCTGGCGGTGTCTGCGCTGCGGGAATTTCGTGATCGGCGAGCCGCGCGGGCGCGGCCCGGCCGATGCGGCGCCCGAGGTGCCGCGCGGGCGGCTGCTGCGCGACCGGCTGATCATGCGGCTGCTTGCCACCGAGCGCGTGGTGCGCGGACTGGTGTTCGTGGTGCTCGCCGCCGGGGTGTTCAAGGTGCGCAATTCGCAGGAACAGTTGCATGCCGCCTTCGATCGGGAGCTGCCGCTGATCCGCCCGCTCGCCGACCAGATCGGCTGGAATCCCGACAATTCCAAGATCGTCGCGTTCATCGAGAAGGGCTGGACGCTCTCGCCGACCGTGCTCACCTGGATCGCGGTGGGGTTGCTGGCGTATGCCGCCATCGAATTCGTGGAGGCCGTGGGCCTGTGGTACGTGCAGCGCTGGGGTGAATATTTCGCGGTGATCGCCACCTCGATCTTCCTGCCGCTGGAAATCTACGAACTCACCGAGCGCATCACCGTCCTCCGCGCCGGCGCGCTGGTGATCAATGTCGCCGCGGTGCTCTGGTTGCTGTGGTCGAAGCGGTTGTTCGGCCTCAACGGTGGTGGCGCCGCCTACCACCGCGAGCACAGTGAGGAGAGCCTGCTGACCGTGGAACGCTCCGCGGTCGCCACCGAGGCGGGGTGACGGCACGCCGAGGCCCGGGTGCGCCGCCGCGGCGCGCGGGCAGGTATTACGCTCGTGCCGGTGACCGAGTCCGCTGACCGATTGCTGCCCGCCGAACCCGCACTGTTCGACGGCGTCTCCCCCACCCGGGGTGAGACCGTGATCGAGGGCGCGGACCGGCTGCGGTTGTTCTCCTTCGCCACCGCCGACAAACGCAACGACTATCTGTGGGTGCTGCGCGCGTTCGATCATGCCCGCGCCGCCTATGTGGTGCTGCTGCACGCCTCCGATGTGGCCGACACCCTGGCCCGGATGCCGGATGCCCCGCATCCCACCGCTACCGAGATCGGTCCGCTGCTCGAGCAGCTGCACACCTGGGGTGTGCTGGAACGCAGTTACGACGGCACCCGCGCGGCGACCCTCGCCGAATATCGCAACCGGCACTACGTCTATCAGTTCTCGCAGGCCGGATTTCAGGCGTATCGGGCGGTGAGCGAGGTGCTGGGCGCGCGCCTGGACGAGGCCTCGCTCTCGCGGCTGGTGCTTCCGGAACTACTGGCCGACCTGCAGGCGCTGGCGCAGGCCAATCGCGACGGTGACGCCGAGCGCGTGTATCGGATCCTGAAGCGGCTCGACACCGCGCTGTCCGAATTGGCCGACCGCGCTGCGCATTTCTACCTGACCCTCGGCGATCTGGTCCGCACGACCGAGGCCACGCCGGAAGCCTTTCTGGCACACAAGGATGCGCTCCTGGCGCATATGCGCGACTTCAGTATGGATCTGGCCCGCTACGCGCCCCGGCTGGCGGCCGCGATCGCCGAGGTCGACGACACCGGCGCCGAGTCGCTGATCAGCCGGGCCGCGTCCTGTGACGAGCGAGTGTTGCTGGACCTCGCGGCACGCGAGGCCGATTGGCGAGCCCGCTGGCAGGGGCTGCGCGGATGGTTCGTCGCGGTCCGCGATCGCAGCACGCCCGACCCCGGCGCCGAATCCGCCCCGGCGACCGAGGCCGAACGGCTGCGGGAGGCGACCATGAGCGCGATCGCGGCAGTACTGTCGCTGCTGCGCCGCGTGACCGAAACGCGCAAGGGCGGGGTGAGCCGGGAGTCGGCGCTGCGGCATCTGGCCGGCTGGTTCGCCGCCGCGCCCACCACCGACAGCGCGCACGCCCTGTTCGACGTCGTGTTCGGATTGGGCAAACCGCGGCATCTGTCGATGGAACACCCCGACGCCGACATCATCCCCGCGCACCGATCCTGGTGGGAGGCAGCGCCGCTGGAGATCGCGCGCACTCTCGCCGAAACCGGCCGCCAGCCCACGCCGGGCGCGCCCGCGCGCTTGGTGCGCAATGATGCCGGGGTGCGGCGGCTGCGCCAGGCCCAGCTGGAGACACAGCGCGCCCGCGCGGCCGCCGCGATGTCGCTGGCCGCCGCCGATGTGCACGAC
>NZ_BAFW01000123.1 GCF_000308535.1 Nocardia cerradoensis NBRC 101014
GCCCGGCCGCGACGAACAGCACCGAAGCCGGGGGTTCCGCCCGGACGCCGACGCTGATCGGCACCGGCGCGCCCGTGACGCTCACGATTGCCGGGGCGTCGAATTCCACACTCAGCCCGCCCAGCACACATTCGATGGCCGCCGCCGATTCGGCATTGCCCACCAGGCGGTTGGCCAGCCGCAGCGCCCGGCGGTCCACGGCCCCCGAGACCCCGACCCCGGCGTGGAACCAGCCCGGCCGCCCGAGATCCTGCACGGTGCTCAGCGCGCCCGGCTCGAGCACCCGCATCCGCGCCGCCGGGGCTTTCACCGATCCACCGCCACGAACCGGACCCGGGTACCCGCGCGCAACAGCGCCGGTTCCGGCCGCGCCACATCCCACAGCACCAGGTCGGTGCGGCCGATGATCTGCCAGCCGCCCGGCGAGCTGCGCGGATAGACGGCGCTGTATCCCCCCGCCAGGGCGACCGACCCCGCCGGGACCGCGGTCCGGGCCTGCGGGCGCCGCGGCACCGACAGTCCGGCGTCGGGCGCGTGCAGATAGCCGAATCCGGGTGCGAAACCGACGAAGGCGCACCGCCAGTGCGCAGCGGTGTGCCGCTCGACCAGCTCCCCGGGCGAGACCCCCAGATGGTCGGCGGCATCGGCGAGGTCGGGCCCGTCGTAGCACACCGGAACGGTCACCGTCTCCGCCTCGGCCACACCATCGGCATCGGCGCCCGATGCGAGATCCAGTGCGCGCACGCGTGATTCGATCGCCGCCGGGTCGATGCCGGGACACAGCGTGAGCAGGACGGTCCGGGCGGCGGGCAGCAGGTCGGCCACCCCGTCGATCGGCGCGCGCCGCAGGTGGTCGAGCAGCAGCGGCAACTGGGCGGCGTCGGCCGGTTCGAGGAGCAGCGCGCGGTCGCCCGCGGGCCGCACGGTCAGCGCGCTCATGTGAAGCTCCGCAGCTCGACGCCCTTGTCCAGCAGCGACTGCCGGATCGAGCGCGCCATCCGGACCGCATCGGGCGAATCGCCGTGGACGCAGAGGCTGCGCACCTCGACACGCACCGGGTCGCCGGCCACCGTGTGGGCGTATCCGTCCACGGCGATCGACACCGCCTGCCCCAGCGCCGCTTCCGCGGCCAGCACCGCACCGGCTCGCCCGCGCGGCACCAGCCTCCCCTCGGGGGTGTAGGCGCGGTCGGCGAAACCCTCCGCGTAAAACGGGATTCCGGCCGCCTCCGCCGCGCGAGCAAGCTCCGAATCGGCGGGCCCGAGCAGGCTCAACCCACCGAAGGTGAGCATCGCCGCCACCACCGCCTCGGCCGCCGCGGGATCGGACGCCGCCGAGTGATACAGCGCACCATGGGGTTTCACATAGCGCACCCGATCGCCGGCGGCCCGGGCGAAGCCTTCGAGTGCGCCGATCTGATAGATCGACTCGGCGGTCAGCTCGGCCGGGGACACCGCCATCTCGCGGCGGCCGAATCCGGCGAGGTCGCGATAGGAGATGTGCGCGCCGATCCGCACGCCGTGCGCGACCGCCAGATCACAGGTGCGCCGCATGATCACCGGATCCCCGCCGTGGAATCCGCAGGCGATATTGGCGCTGGTCACGACGTCGAGCAGTGCCTCGTCGTCACCCATCGTGTACGCACCGTATCCCTCCCCGAGATCGCTGTTCAGATCGATCACCACGGAGTATCACCTCGCCTCGCCGTTGTCCTACCACCATCGTCCGCGCTCGTCGCCGATACGCCACCGTGGGCGCATTCTCCCCCGCCCACCGCCTAGGGTGGCGGGAATGGGTGAGGTCATCGCCGTCTACGACGGCCGCGGCAACGAGACCGGCAGTGCCGAACGCGCCGAGGTGTATGCCGAAGGATTGTGGCATGCCAGTGCCGGCGTGCTGGTGCGATCGCTCGACGGGCGGCGCATCTACGTCCATCGGCGGACCGATACGAAGATGGTGTTCGCCGGGATGCACGACTGTCTGGCCGGCGGCGTGCTGGCCCCCGGGGAGGATCCCGCCGCCGCGGCGGCGCGCGAGCTGGGTGAGGAGCTGGGAATCGTTGCGGCCCCGGCGGACCCGCGGCCGCTGGCCCGGGTGTCCTGGGACGGCAGCTGGGCGGGCCGCCCGATGCGGTGCCATCTGTTCGCCTACGAGATCCGCTCCGACGGGCCGATCACCGTTCAGGCCGAGGAGATCGCCGCGGGCTGGTGGTGGACCGACGCGCAACTGTGGGAGCATCTGAGCGATCCCGGCTGGCCGTTCGTCCCCGACACCCGAGTCCTGATCGGCGACCTGCTGCACCCGCGCGATCGGCCCTAACCGGACGAGGTGACCGCGCCGGCCCACGCCGCGAACGCGCCCGGGTTGCGGGTCTGCAGCAGCACCCGGCCCGGACCGGTGAAGTCGAACACCAGCCCCTCGCCGGAAGTGATCGATTGCAGCGAACGACCCGAAACCGCCCGGCGGATACCGAATTTCAGTGCGAGGTCGTAGGCCACCACGTGTCCGCAGTCGATGGTCACCGACTCACCCGGCTGCAGATCGATCACGTCGATCGCGCCGAAGACGCCGAGCACGACCTCACCCTGTCCCTGGGCGCGCAGGCCGAATCCGCCCTCGCCGCCGAACATGTTGGCGAACCCGCCCCATTTCGCTTCCACCTGCACGCCATGGGAATTGGCGATCCAGCCGCCGCGGCTGATGAAGTACGGGCGGTCCGGCGCGATCGGCAGTGCCAGCATGTCACCGGGTAACGCCGGCGCGACATCGACCCAGCCGCCC
This sequence comes from Nocardia cerradoensis NBRC 101014, assembly GCF_000308535.1. Classification (GTDB taxonomy): domain Bacteria; phylum Actinomycetota; class Actinomycetes; order Mycobacteriales; family Mycobacteriaceae; genus Nocardia; species Nocardia cerradoensis. Next base: position 2,782 of record NZ_BAFW01000123.1, read on the forward strand.
TGCGGGGGCGCGGTGAACGTGGACACGAAGAACGACTCACCGGCCAGCACGGAACGCTTCAGCCCCGCCAGGAATCCGCCCTCGGCCTTCGCGGCCAGGCTCACTCCGGCCGAATGGGCCACCATCGCACCGGTTTCCGCACGCAACGGCTCCCCACCGGCGAGAAAACACCGTGCCACCGTGGACGACGGATTATGCCGCAACACCACCTGCATGGCCGCGACGTTAGCAGCGCCGGGGGCGGGATGTCCCATTCACCAGCACCCGGCGGGCGGGCATGCGATGATGCCGGGCGACCGAACCGAATCACGAGACGAATGTCGGAGGCCCGCCCCGGTGCATATCGATTTCCCACCCTCGCAGTCCGATCTCGACCACTCCGCCCGCCGCGATCGCAGATCGCGCAGATTGCCGGTGCGCAGCGGCTTGGCGGCGGCGGGTGCGGCGATCGCGCTGCTGGCCGGCGGCACGACTGCGGTGGCCGCCCCGCTGCCACTGCACACCCAGGCTCCCGGCTGCATGACCCCCGGCGACGCTCAGCCCAACGGCAAGCAGTGGCCGGCCGAGCCCGCGGTGACCATCGACCCCAACGCCGGGTACACCGCGACGCTGGAAACCAACTGCGGAACCATCACCGTCGCCCTCGACTCCGCGCGGGCGACGCATACGGTCAACTCGTTCGCCTTCCTCGCCGGCGAGCAGTACTTCGACCACACCCGCTGCCACCGCCTGACCACCGAGGGCATCTTCGTGCTGCAGTGCGGTGATCCGACCGGCACCGGCACCGGCGGTCCCGGCTACCGCTTCGGCGACGAGAACCTGGCCGGTGCGACCTACCCGGCGGGAACGGTCGCGATGGCCAACTCCGGCCCCAACACCAACGGAAGCCAGTTCTTCCTGGTCTACTCCGACAGCAAACTGCCGCCCAACTACACCCCGTTCGGCCGGATCACCGGCGGTATGGATGTGTTGCAGAACATCGCCGCGGGCGGCGTGAAGGACGGATCCGGCGACGGCGCACCGGCCACCGATATTGTGCTCGACTCGGTGGCCACTGCCCGGCGCTGACACCGGATACGGCGAAGGCCGCGCTCGCGATGCGGGCGCGGCCTTCGTGTGTGCGCGGTACTCCTAGAGGTACTGACCCGTATTGGATTCGGTATCGATCGCCCGGCTCGCCGAAGCGTTCTTACCGGTAACCAGCGTCCGGATGTAGACGATCCGTTCGCCCTTCTTACCCGAAATACGTGCCCAGTCATCAGGATTGGTGGTGTTGGGCAGGTCCTCGTTCTCGGAGAACTCGTCGACTATCGAGTCGAACAGGTGCTGGATGCGCAGACCGGGGTTGCCGGTCTCCAGCACGGACTTGATCGCGTACTTCTTGGAACGGTCCACGATGTTCTGGATCATGGCGCCGGAGTTGAAGTCCTTGAAGTACAGGACCTCCTTGTCACCGTTGGCGTAGGTGACCTCGAGGAAGCGGTTGTCCTCGCTCTCGGCGTACATCCGGTCCACGACCCGCTCGATCATCGCCTGGACGCACTTGGCGCGATCGCCGGCGAACTCGGCGATGTCGTCGGCATGCAGCGGCAACTGCTCGGTGAGGTACTTGGAGAAGATGTCCTGTGCCGCTTCGGCATCCGGACGCTCGATCTTGATCTTCACGTCCAGGCGGCCGGGCCGCAGGATCGCGGGGTCGATCATGTCCTCGCGGTTGGACGCACCGATCACGATGACGTTCTCCAGGCCCTCCACACCGTCGATCTCCGACAGCAGCTGGGGCACGACCGTGGTCTCCACATCGGAGGACACACCCGAACCACGGGTCCGGAAGATCGAGTCCATCTCGTCGAAGAACACGATCACCGGGGTGCCTTCGGAGGCCTTCTCACGAGCCCGCTGGAAGATGATCCGGATGTGGCGCTCGGTCTCGCCCACGAACTTGTTCAGCAGCTCGGGACCCTTGATGTTGAGGAAGAAGGACTTGGCCTCCTTGGCGTCCTCACCGCGCGCCTCGGCGATCTTCTTCGCCAGCGAGTTGGCGACCGCCTTGGCGATCAGCGTCTTACCGCAGCCCGGCGGACCGTAGAGCAGCACACCCTTGGGCGGGCGCAGCGCGTACTCGCGGAACAGATCCTTGTGCAGGAACGGCAGCTCCACCGCGTCGCGGATCTGCTCGATCTGACGGCCCAGGCCACCGATGTCCTCGTAACCGACATCGGGCACCTCTTCGAGCACCAGATCCTCGACCTCGGCCTTGGGGATGCGCTCGAACGCGAATCCGGCCTTGGTGTCGACGAGCAGCGAATCACCCGGGCGCAACCGCCGCACGGGCGCGTTGGGATCTTCGACGTCGTCAGCGTCGACCAGCGCCGACAGCGGGCCCGACAGCCAGACCACGCGTTCTTCGTCGGCATGGCCCACGACCAGGGCGCGGCGGCCGTCGTCGAGGACCTCGCGCAGGGTGCCGATCTCACCGGTCCGGTCGAAGGTGCCGGCCTCGACGACCGTGAGCGCCTCGTTCAGGCGCACGGTCTGTCCGTAGTGCAGTTCCGAGGTGTCGATGTTCGGCGAGCACGTCAGGCGCATCTTGCGTCCCGAGGTGAACACGTCGACCGTCTGATCCTCGTACACACCGATCAGCACGCCGTAGCCGCTGGGCGGCTGGCCCAGCCGATCGACCTCCTCACGCAGCGCCACCAACTGCTGACGAGCCTCTTTGAGGGTGTCCATCAGTTTGGTGTTGCGAATCGTCAGCGAATCGATACGAGCTTCCAATTCCCTTGAACGATCCGGCGAGTCGGCGAGTTGCCTACGGAGTGCAGCCGCCTCGGCGCGTACCACCTCGAGTTCTCTCCAGGCCGCCGAATCCGAATTCTCGATGGGGCTCATGATGCTGCTCCTCCCAGTCCCGGTCTATCAACGCTACCGGGCGCGAACCGTTCTCGCTTTCCGACATGGTTTCGTCGTGATCACATCTCAGCTGCGGTCTACCGGCCCGGGCCACCATGTTAGCCTGCCCTAACCTGCATTCGGCGAGCGAATTCGCCGGACCGAACCGAAAGGTCTAGTCGATGCTCCTTCCTACCCGCCACAGCGTTACTCCCTTCGGCGGCAGTACCCGCACCGGGAGCAACGCCACGCGGACCGCCGGTGTTTCCGGTTCGCGCCGGTTGCGTCTTGCTACGGCTACCGCGTTCGCCGCGCTCGCCGTTACCGCTATGACAGCATGCGGGTCCGACAATTCCCAGGACTCCACGCCGACGAAAGCCACCACGGCCACCTCGGCCTCGGCCGCCGCGACGAGCGCCGCCGCCGCGCCCGCCCCCACCGCCGAGGAACTGCAGGCCACCCTCAACGGTTTCGTGGATCCGGCCAAGCCGACCACCGAGAAGGAAAAACTGGTGGTCGGAGGGGATAAGCGCGCCGCCAACATCGACACCATGACCAAGGGGCTGGCCAACTACGGCACCATCACCTTCACCGTCGCCGACATCAAGACCGAGGGCGACCAGGCCACCGGCCAGGTCACCATCACCTCCCCGCACGGCCCGGCGGGCCCGATGCCGATGACCTGGCAGCACTCGGCCGCCGGCTGGCAGCTCTCGGACGCCTCCGCATGCCAGATCCTGGCCATGGGCATGGCGCCCTGCCAGCCCTGATCGGGCCACGACACCGGCCCCGGTTTCGCCAGGCGCGAACCGGGGCCACCGCGGCGGCCGGGCGGCCGCCGGTCGAGCCGAGGACAGCGAACGAAAGGACGAGCCCTCAGTCGCCCGCTCAGCCCTTGGAGGGGCGCCGCTGCGGTTTGGGTGCCACCACGCCGTCGGCGAGGCGCCGGGCGCTCACCAGGAAGGCCGTATGCCCCTGCATGCGGTGTTCGGGGCGCACCGCCAGGCCGACCACGTGCCACGGCCGCACCAGCGACTCCCAGGACCGGGGCTCGGTCCAGCACTGTTGCTGGCGCAGCGCCTCCACGACCTCCGACAGCTGCGTGACGGTGGCGACGTAGACGATCAGGACTCCGCCGGGGATCAGCGCGCGCGACACGGCCGGCAGCGCGTCCCACGGTTTGAGCATGTCCAGAACCACCCGGTCGACCTGCCCGCCGTCGTAGTCGGCGACGTCGCCGAGGGTCAGCGTCCAGTTGTCCGGCCGTTCGCCGAAGAATCGCTCGACGTTGCGCACGGCGTGCTCGGCATGGTCCTCGCGGATCTCGTAGGAGCGCACACTGCCGTTCGGCCCGACCGCGCGCAGCAGCGAGCAGGTCAGCGCACCCGATCCGGCGCCGGCCTCGAGCACCCGCGCTCCGGGGAACACGTCACCCTCGTGCACGATCTGCGCGGCGTCCTTGGGGTAGATGACGGCCGCACCGCGCGGCATCGACAGCACATAGTCGACCAGCAGCGGCCGCAGCGCGAGATACGGTGTGCCGTTGGCGGATTGGACCACACAGCCCTCGTCGGCGCCGATCAGCTCGTCGTGGCGGATCGGTCCCTTGTGGGTGTGGAACTCCTTGCCCGGCTCCAGGACGACGGTGTGTTGCCTGCCCTTGGCATCGGTCAGCTGCACCCGGTCCCCCGTGGCGAATGGGCCGGTCCGTCTGGCCGTCATGAATCTCCGTTCTCCTGTGCGTCATTTCCGGCGGCGGTAACGCGCCGCGGAATGTGTCGGTACCCGCCGATAGCCTGCCAGGTATGTCCGCACCACCGACGGCGACCCCGCCCGAATTACCGGCCGTTTCCCGCGGACCGGCGTTGTCGCCCTCGCGGGCAATCGATTTCAAACAATGTCCGCTCAAATACCGATTACGCGCGATCGACCGCATTCCGGAAACTCCCGGCCGCGACGCCGTCCGCGGAACGGTGGTGCACGCGGTGCTGGAATCGCTGTACGGGCTACCCAGTGGTGAACGCGTTCCGGAGCGGGCCGCGGCGCTGGTGGAACCGGCCTGGCAGCGTTTGCTGGCAGATCGCCCCGAGATCGAGGTGGTGCTCGAACAGGGCGGTCTCCCACCGTTTCTCGACGAGGTGAGCCGCCTGGTCCGCGGCTACTACCACCTCGAGAACCCCACCGGATTCGACCCGGAATCCTGTGAATCGCTGGTGGAAGTCCGGCTGGCGGACGGATCGCCGCTGCGCGGTTATGTCGACCGCATCGATATCGCGCCGGACGGCCGGTTGCGGGTCGTCGACTACAAGACCGGCCGCACTCCCGCGCCCGATGCCGAACAGAAGGCGCTGTTCCAGCTGAAGTTCTACGCGCTGATCATGTACCGCACCCGCGGGGTGGCCCCGGCCGAGCTGCGGCTGCTGTACCTGCGCGACGGGCAGATCCTGACCTATGCGCCGGACGCGGACGAACTCGTCCGGTTCGAGCGCATCCTGTCGGCGCTGTGGGCGGCGATCACCACCGCCGGCCGCGACGGCGATTTCCCGCCGCGGCCCGGGTGGAGCTGCAAATTCTGCGAGTACCGCTCCCTGTGCCCGGCCTACGGCGGTACCCCGCCGCCGTATCCGGGCTGGCCGGACGATGCCGCCGCGACGGTGCCGCATCCGTGACCGCGGCGCCGTCCGCCGACGTCAGAAGGCGCGGCAGGAACGGATATCGGTGGCGAGGATCGCCTTGGCGCCGAGTTCGGCGAGCTGATCCATCACGTCGTTGCCCTGATTGCGGGGCACCAGCGCGCGCACGGCGACCCAGTCCGGATCGGTCAGCGGGGACACGGTCGGCGACTCCAGCCCGGGCGTGATCGCGGCGGCGCGGTCCAGCAGATCCTTCGGGCAGTCGTAATCCAGCATCAGGTACTGCTGGGCGAAGACCACGCCCTGGACCCGGGCGATGAGCTGGTTGCGGACCTTGTCGCTGCGATCGGAACCGGTGGCCTCGATCAGCACGGCCTCCGAATCGCACAGCGAATCGCCGAAGGCGACCAGATCGTGCTGGCGCAGGGTGCGGCCGGAGCCGACCACATCGGCGATGGCATCCGCGACGCCGAGCTGGATGGAGATCTCCACCGCGCCGTCGAGCCGGATCACCTCGGCCTCGATGCCGCGGCGCTGCAGATCCTGCAGCACCAGATTCGGGTAGCTGGTGGCGATCCGCTTGTCGTAGAGATCCTCGACCTTCCATTCGCGCCCAGCGGGGGCGGCGTAGCGGAAGGTGGAGCGGCCGAAACCGAGGCCGAGGCGTTCCTGCACCGGGGCGCCGGAATCCAGGGCCAGATCGCGGCCGGTGATGCCGAGGTCGAGGCGTCCCGACCCGACGTAGATCGCGATGTCCTTCGGGCGGAGGAAGAAGAATTCGACCTGGTTGGCGTTGTCGATCACCGACAGGTCGCGCGAATCGCTGCGTTTGCGGTAGCCGGCCTCGGTGAGAATTTCGACGGCCGATTCGGACAGGGCGCCTTTGTTGGGGACTGCGACGCGAAGCATGGGGTGTCCTTTCGGGACGGGTGGCGGACAGATGTGTCAGGGAGCCGGTCGAACCGTGTCGCCCGGGAGCCTGGTGGCCCGGGCCTCACCCGTCACAGATGTCGGTACACGTCCTCGAGCCGCAGACCGCGGCCCACCATCAGCACCTGCACCCAGTACAGGAGCTGCGAGATCTCTTCGGCCAGCTGTTCGTCGGTCTCGTGTTCGGCGGCGATCCACACCTCACCGGCCTCTTCGATCACCTTCTTGCCCTGCGCATGGACCCCGGCGTCCAATGCCGCCACGGTTGCGGAACCTTCCGGACGGTTGGCCGCACGATCCTGCAGCTCGGCGAACAGGGTTTCGAAAGTCTTCACGGGAGGCCATTCTTTCAGACGACCGCATATGTCCCGCAATCGGTTATCGGCGCGGGCGCCGCGGTTGCCGCGGGTGTGCGCGCGGTCACCGTCCGGAGGGCGACGATGCCGCCGGAGCCTCGCGGGGACGATCGATGCGATAGATGTAATGCCATCCGTCGTCGATCGGGTTGTCCGGCGGTAGCTCCCCTGCCGCGATTCGTCGCAGCCCGGCCTTCTCCAGCGCCCGCCAGGACGCGCGGTTGGCCGCCGCGACGGGGATGACGATGCAGTCGGCGCGCGGATAGTCGCCCCAACTCGCCGCGACGACCGCGCGCAGCATCGCCGAACCGAGGCCACGTCCCACCCGCCCCGGCTCACCGATCAAATAGTCCAGCGACACGGCCTCGCCGGGCACCTCGAGGATCGGCCGCATCTGCTCCCCGTACCCGGGCCAGTCCGCCCAGCGGATCCGCTGCACCAGCCCGACGGGTTCGCCGTCGGCGCTGACGAGCAGATCCTCGGCGGCCACCTCCCCGCGCGCGGTCGGGCCGAAGTCACGCTCGACCGCGGCGGCGTCGAAGTCGTGATGCCACCACCGCCGCACATGTGGTTGCGCCAGCCAATGCCCCAGCAGCGCGAAATCCGCCGGTGTGACGTGCCGCCAGGTGAACCGCGGCATCACCGAGTCGACCACGGGAACGAGGCTACCGACAGCGGTGGACGTGCGTCGCGTCGCGGATCACGCCTCGCGCCGAGGCGCGGCGATACCGGCGGATCGGCGCTCCCCGTCGGAGCAGAAGCGGCACAGCACGAGCCGACCGCCACCCGACACGGGTGACGGTCGACCGGGATGCGTCCTGTCGATCAAGCGGAGGCGAGCAGCTCCTCCAGTTCGGATACGGCCCGCCGCAGCTCGTCCGCGAACCGATACATCTGCTCCGCAACGGATTTCGGCGTGGCGAGGTAGATGTTCCAGCGATCCGGCAGCAGGACGTAGGCGATGCCGATGCACTTCTGGCTGGTGCAGCCGAAACCGAAGTATTCGATATTCGCCGAGGGCGCCGAACTCGTACTCAGGTAGTCGTCGCGGGTGATGATCCAGCCCGGGCTGTCGAAGAAGGGCATCGGCTCGGTGGCGCCCAGTTCGGCGCCACGCCGGCGCTGCACCCACTGCAGCTCCCACAGATGCTGCTCCGGCGCCTCACCGCGCTGGCACTGTTTGGCGCGCTCCACGTGCGCGGTCGCGGCCGCTCGGGCGGCGGCCAGTTTCGTCGCCGCATCGGCCGACGAATCATCCATGGCGGCAACGAATTCCAGAATCTGCGGGGTCACCACGCGCATCGCCTCGGTGCGGCCGTTGCGGTACTGCCGGGTCGCGATCGATTCGTAGGTGGCCCCGATCATGCCCTTGCTGCGTTGATGGGCGAGCTGGTAGCTCAACTGCGCGAAGGCGTCCGGCGAGATGCCGAGTTCCTTGGCGCGGCCGGTACCGAAGCGGTCGAACGACACCGTGGTGGTGGCGTTGTCGGCGACGAACTGCGCGAACGCGGCTGCGGCCGAGGAGATCTCACCGCGCAACCGATCGTCGAGCCGGAATTCGATCGGCTCCACCGAGGGCAGTCCCTGCGGTTGCGCGCCCGACTGTGCGGCATGCTCGGCGACCGGGGCTTCGAGCAGCCTGTCGACGAACGACAGGATGGTGGTGCCGTCGAGTCCGCAGTGTTCGACATTGATACCGGCGCTGCCGTCGGCGAAGACGATCAGCGAGACCGCTTTGTCGAACCACCGGTTACCGCTGTCGCCGTGCAGCAGTTGATCGCTGGCCGCGAGCTGATCGGCCGGGGTCACATCGTCGAGGCAGACGCAGAACAGCGCGGTTTCGATCGATTCCAGTGCGGCCGCGTTGACCGGATCGCCGAGCAGACGGGTACGCACCCCGGCCCATTCGGCGCGCGCCATGGTGGTCAGATGCCCGGCCGAGGAGTCGACCGGCAGTTGCTCGGGCGCCGCCTTGAGCACGGCCCGCAGTCCGTCGGCGAGGTCCTCCGGGGCGTGCGGCGCACCGCCGGCGCCGATGACCTCCATCCGGAACATGGCGCCGTGGTGGAAGACCACGATGTGGCGCGCCTGCGACGGGCCGGGCCAGTCGTCGCTGTAGGGCACCCGCACGCTGTCCTGCGGATCGCCCGGAATCCTGGTCTCGGAGAACAGGAATTTGTTCTGCGCCATCGAAAAGTGCGCTCCGCGTTGCACGACCGGCGGGATCTCCTCCCGATCGAGCAGCAGCTTGTAGTTCACCGCGGCGGTGATCAGCGCGGCGGCGCGCTCGGCCTGCTGATCCGAGGTGGACTGCGCCAGTGGCGTGTCGTTGCGGAACAGGAAGAAGAAGTTGGCGTTGACCGCGATCCGGTCGCGACGGCCCAGATAGCGCGAGGGCCAGAACTCGTCGAGCCAGCTGCCGACGCCGGGGCTGCTGTCGAACCGCTCCAGATCGGCGTGCAGGATCCGGGCCGGACCGTCGGCGCGCAGCAGATCGGCCACGGCGCGCTCGGTATCGGCGTATTCGTCCTCCGACAGCAGCGGCCGCGACCACTGCAGGAAACGCGCACAGCTGTCGTCGAGCGTGGGCAGCGGCACGCGCGGCAGCTGATCGTCGAAGGCGAAGGTACGGTCGGTCACGGGCGGTCCTCGGGGGTCGGTGTGGATATGTACAGTTCGGCGTGCAGCCAGCCGTCGGATTCGTAGCCGGTCGGATCGATTCCGTTGGCGGTCAAAGTATTCAGTACCTGTTGCTGTTCGGCCGCGGAGGCGAAGCGACGCTGCCGGAAGGTGCCGGGACGGCGCTCGGTCCGGTACCCCAGGGCGGCGAGTTCGCGCGCGATCGGTTCGAAGGCGTACATCCGCAGGACGAAGTGTGCCATCCACGGTAGCCGGGTACCGTGCGCGCGGGCCACCCGTGTGAGGGTGCGGCCGGTGACGTAACCGACGCAGCCCGTGGAGATCACCAGATCCGCCGACCCGATGATCTTCCGTTGCGCCTCGGTGGGATCGCCCGCCTCCAGATCGGCGTGGACGGTTTCGTGCAGCAGCCCGGTGGCGGCCGCGTAGTCCAACGCCGGCGCGGAGGCGTCCATGCCGATGAAGCGGATCTCGGGCAGCCGGTCGTCGGCGGCCAGGCGGGCGCGGTCGCGGGCGATGCAGGTGGCGGTATCGGCGTCACCGTAGTGCTCGGCCAGATCGGCGACGGTGGTGCCGAAGCGCAGCAGCGCCGCGTTCACCCCGTAGGAGCAGCCCAGGTCCAGGACGGTCGGCGCGGTACCGGTGTGCGCCTCGTAGTCGGCGAAGAGTTCGAGGAAAGCGGGCTTCGCCAATTCCGGGATGCAGTAGTCCAATTCGGCCATCCGGCGGCAGTAGGCGCTCGGATCGGGGCGGTCGTAGATGTCGTCGAACGAAGCTTTTCCGGTGCTGTGCATCGAAACCGTCACGGGCGATCCTCCTGAGTCGAGCGGGTGATCAGTCGAGAAGTCGGTCGCCGCGTACGGCATTGCCCGCCGCGGCCAGATGGTCCGGCAGCACCCGCCCGAACAGTTGCCGGGTGCGTTCGACCGCGCCCACGATGCCCGGGCGGTCGCTGTAGGCGAAGATCGCGCTGTGACGCTGGGTGGCGCCCTCCACCGGTGAGACCCGATGCAGGGAGAAACGGCCCTGGAACAATTGCAGATCGCCGGGGCGCAGCGTGAGCCGCCGGATGAGCGGCTCGCCCGATCCGGTGAGCACCGACCGTACATCGGCCAGATTCTCCGATTCCGGCGTGCGGATGCGCGGGCAGTATTCGAAGACCCCGCCCGCGTCCGGCTCCTGGGTCAGCATCGAGACCGTGAATTCGTTGGTGTCGAAATGCCACGGATGCGACATGCCGGGCGCAACCACGTTGAGACACAACCCCGCCAGCGGATCGGTGTATTCGTGCAATTGCGGCAGACCGAAGCATTCGGCGACCAACCGCTGGAACGTCGCACTGGTGTAGAGCACCTGGATCACCGCGGTCCGGGGAATGAGATCGCGCGCGACGAAGGCGTTTCCGCGCTCGAGCACGATCGTGGCCGGGTGGTCGGGAGGCAGGTCGCTGTCGAGCGGAATGTTGTAGGCGTTGACCTTCTCGACCGTGTAGTAGGCGTGCGGGGCGAGTTCGGCGCCCTCCTCGCGCAGCGTGGCCAGCAGGTCCGGGCGCACGAAGCCGGGCAGGACGGTGCAGCCGTCGGCGGCGAGGTCCTGGCGCGCCCGGCGCACCACCTCGACCCACCGCGCACTGCCGGGTGCGTCGAGCGGATAGCGCTCGGTGTCGACGACGGCAGCCAGTGCAGGGCCGTCCACCCGTTCCGAAGTACCTTCTCCCCCAGCAGTTTCGCCGTTCACCCGGCCCATTTCACCCACGTTGCCACAACCCCCTGTCGCCGCCATGAAGATCATTGTGACCTGCCGGAGGCCATCGCACAGCAGATTCCCGGATATCATTGGGAAAGCTCACAAACCCTCGAGTAACCATGTGCGCCAGCGATATTCGCGACCACAACGCCGCGACGCACCGCGCCCGTCCGGACGCCGGTCACGGGCGGTAGGGTCGCGAGATGGCGCCACTGCGGGTGGGCACCGTCCCGACCACCTCCGACGAATTCATCGGCCGCGAACCGGAACTGGGGCGGCTGGCCACCCTGCTGTCCGGGCCCGCGCGGCTCGTCACGGTGATCGGTGCGGGTGGTCTGGGCAAGACTCGCCTGGTCACCGAGGCCGTGCACCGGTTGCCCCGGACCGGCGAGCGGCGCGTGCACTGGGTGCGCCTGGCGCGGCTGGCGGCGGGGACGGACGCGGCCGGCGTGGCCGAGGAAGTGGTGCGCGCGGTCGTCGATCACGACTTCTCCGGGCGGGATCCCTGGCCGGCGCTGAGCGATACCCTCACTGCCGCCGCCGCGCCCCCGGTGCTGGTCATGGACAACTGCGAGCACGTCATCGACGGTGCGGGGCAGGTGATCGCCGAGCTGATCGAGACGGTGCCGGGCCTGACGGTGCTGGCCACCAGCCGTCGCCCCCTCGGCTGGGTCGACGAGCAACTCCTCCCGCTCCCGCCGTTGACGCAGCGCCAGGCCGTCGAGTTGTTCCACCAGCGCGCGGCCTTGACCGGTACCGTGCTGAGCCCCGACAGCGCCGGCACGGTGGCCTCCATCTGCCGGCATCTGCACCACTACCCGCTGCACATCCGGCTCGCGGCGGCACGGCTGCGGCGGCGACCGCCGGCCGTGATCCTGCGCGATCTCGACGGCCGCGCCGGCGACACCCGCCTGCACTGGCCGCCCGCCACTCTGGTCGGCGCGGACACCCGGCATCGCGGTATCACCGACGTGATCGCGTGGTCGTTCGAACTGTGCGACGCGCGCGAACGGCTGCTGTTCGAGCGGATGTCGGTCTTCGCACCCGGATACGACGTCAATCCCGCCGACGCCGACGCCGATTCGGGCCTCGAGGTGGGCGCCGACCTCGACGCCATCGTGGCCGTCTGTTCCGGCCTCGACACCTCCGACGGTTCCGGGGCGGAGCCCGCCGCCGCGGAGGTCGAGGAACTGCTGGAG
>NZ_BAFW01000122.1 GCF_000308535.1 Nocardia cerradoensis NBRC 101014
GAAGATCACCGAATCCCAGCTCGCCGCCGCGATATCGGCGCCGAAACGGCGCAGGCACTCGCCCCGGAAGTAGGCGCGGGTGTCGGTCGGCGGATTGGTCATCGCATCGGTGACCTGCTGTTCGGAGACCAGCCGCTCCATCGAACCGCGGGCCACCAGGCGGTTGTAGAGGCCCTTGTCCAGGCGCACGTCGGAGTACTGCAGATCCATCAGATGCAGTTTCGGCGCCGCCCAGCCCAGGCCCTCGCGGCTGCGCATCCCCTCGAGCAGGCGCAGTTTGGCCGGCCAGTCCAGCAGGTGCGCGCAGTCCATGGGGTCGCGTTCGAGCAGGTCGAGCACGTGCGCCCACTTCTCCAGCACATCGGTCACGCGGGCGTCGTCGGTGCCCTCGCGATCGTGGAACTTCTCCACCCGATCGAGGTAGATCCGTTGCAGCGCAAGGCCGGTCAGTTCGCGGCCGTCGACCAGCGCCACGGTGGCGCGCAGGCTGGGGTCGTGGCTGATGGTGTGCACGGCGGTGACCGGACGCGCCAACTGCAGATCCGACAGATCCTCGCCGGCCTCGATCAGATCCAGCACCAGCGCGGTGGTGCCGACCTTGAGGTAGGTCGACCATTCCGCCAGGTTGGCGTCGCCGATGATCACGTGCAGCCGCCGGTACTTGTCGGCGTCGGCGTGCGGTTCGTCGCGGGTGTTGATGATGCCGCGCTTGAGGGTGGTCTCCAGACCCACCTCGACCTCGATGTAGTCCGAGCGCTGCGACAGCTGGAATCCGGCGTGGTCGCCGGACTGTCCGATGCCGACCCGGCCCGACCCGGTCACGACCTGCCGGGAGACGAAGAACGGCGTCAGCCCGACGATGATCTGGTTGAACGGCGTATCGCGGTTCATCAGATAGTTCTCGTGGGTGCCGTAGGAGGCGCCCTTGCCGTCGACATTGTTCTTGTAGAGCTGCATGCGCGGCGCACCCGGCACGCTGGAGGCGTAGCGGGCGGCGGCCTCCATGACCCGCTCACCGGCCTTGTCCCAGATCACCGCGTCCAGCGGGTCCACGACCTCCGGAGCCGAATATTCGGGGTGCGCGTGGTCGACGTAGAGGCGGGCACCGTTGGTGAGGATCATGTTCGCCGCGCCGACCTCGTCGGCGTCGATCACCGGCGCCGGCCCGTTGAGCCGGCCCAGGTCGAAGCCGCGGGCATCGCGCAGCGGCGACTCCACCTCGTAGTCCCAGCGCGTGCGCTTGGCCCGGGGTACGCCCTCGGCCGCCGCGTAGGCCAGCACCGCCTGGGTGGATGTGAGAATCGGGTTCGCCGAGGGTTCCGTCGGTGTCGAGATGCCGTACTCGACCTCGATTCCGATGATGCGCTGCATGGGTCGAGCCTAGGCGACGCGCGCTGTCCCCGGGGCCGCCCGGGTCCGGTGGCCCGTCACCGCGCCGCGCGGTGTAGCGAATTCAGTTGACCGCCAGCGGGTCCGGGGCCGCGGCCTCGGACCGTGCCACCAGGTCGGCGACGGTGGCGTCGCGGTCCAGCGGAACCCCCAGACTGCGTGCATTGCTCTCCAGCAGCCCGAGCACCGATTCGGTCACGATCGCCTCGATCTGCTCGGACCCCAGCGCCGAGGCGGTGTCGGCGCGCCAGCTGTTGACCACCCCGTCGACGAAGCCGACGATCCCGAAGGCCATCGGCCGGGCCCGCACGGGGTCGATGCCGACGCGCGCGGCGGCGGTGGCGAACAGATCCGCGAGCCGGGCGCCGATGCGGTCGCGCGCCCCGGCCAGCGCGAGCGACGAATCCCCTTGCGGGGCACTCGCCGCCAGGAATCGGTGCAGCTGCGGATGCGAGTCCACCCAGCCCACGTAGGTGCCGACCGCCCCGCGCACCGCGTCCTTGACGGTTCCGTCCGCCCGCAGCGTCGGAAGTAGTTGGGTCAGCAGCGATTCCAGGATGCGGCCGCGAATCTGCTCGTCCAGATCGGTCCGCCCGTCGAAATGGCGGTACACCACCGGACGCGGCAGGCCCAGCCGGTCGGCGATCTGCTGGACCGACACCTCGGCGCCGTTCTCCTCGATCACCGCGACCGCGGCCTCGATCACCTCGGCACGCCGCCGCTGTTTGTGCCCGTTCCAGCGGGTGCTGCGACCGTCCACACCGGCCGCCGCGGACCGTTCCGCACGCCGCGGGGGCCGTTGTCCACCGGTTTCACTCACATGTCAACGATACTCATGCGGTATTGACCGATACACCCCGTCTCACTAACCTTGGTGTTACATCCTGTCTCGGTAATTCGATTCGTCTGGAGCGCAGCCATGGGCAACGACGCCACCCTGCTCCCGCGGGACACCTTCGCGCAGCGTCTGCTGCTCGGTTCGGTCCGCAAGTCCTACGACCCGGTGGTCGATCTGGACTGGGACGCGCCGCTGGATCCCGACAAGTTCTTCCTGCCGCCGGAAGTGGTCTCCCTCTACGGCACCGACCTGTGGGACGCGATGTCACCCGAGCAGCGGCGCGAGCTGTCACGCCAGGAACTCGCGAACATCCTGTCGGTGGGGATCTGGTTCGAGAACATCCTGAACCGATTGTTGTTGCGGGAGTTGATGAACGGCGATCCCACCTCGCACCGCTCGCACTACACGCTGACCGAAATGGGCGACGAATGCCGCCACATGACCATGTTCGGCAAGCTGATCGACCGCATCGACGCCCGGCCCTACTGGCCCAAAACCCCTGCCCGGCTGGCGATCTCGTCGTTGCAACTGCTGCTGCACGGGCCGATGGTGTGGGTGGGAGCGCTGGTGGGTGAGGAGATCTTCGACGCGCTGCAACGCCGCACGATCGACGACCCGCAGTTGCAGCCGGTGGTGGCGCGCACGTTCCGCGTGCACGTCACCGAGGAGGCGCGCCACATCGGCTTCGCCCGCGACGCCCTCGCCCGTCGCGTTCCGGCGATGTCGCGCGCGGAACGCGCCTATGTGCGGATGTGTGTCGCCGTCGCCGCTCCGCTGTTCGTCCGGCTGATCACCAACCGGCACATGTACATTCGGGCCGGCTTGGACGGGCGTGCGGCCGTGCGCGCGGCGCTGGCCAATCCGCACGCGCACCGCATGCTCGCGGCCGGGGGCGCCGACCTGGGGGCGTTCCTGGACGAGAACGGGCTGCTCGGCCCGATCGGCAAGCGACTCTGGCGGCGGCGGGGGTTGCTCGCATGAGGCCGGACCGCCACAGCGTGGGCGGCGTGGCCGTCGTCGCGGCCCGGCCGTCGGCGCCGATCATCGCGGCGACACTGCGGCGCAACGGAATTCGCGACCTCACCGTCCTGGGCTCGACCGCACTGGCGGCCGATCGGCCACCGCCCGCGGTGCACACCATGGAATTCGACGGCGCACACGACCGCTGGCGGCTGCGCTCGGACGACGGCACGACCACGGCGTCGGTGGTCATCCTGGCCGATGCCGACCTCGACACTCGCCGCATCACCGGAGTCGGCGCCGACCTGCACACGCTGCTGACCGAGGGCCGGGTGGCTCATCTCGGCGCGGCGATGCACGAAATGCCCAACCTGTTCTGGACACACTCCCCCGCCGGCGCGCACTGGCCGCACTATCCGGTGCAAGCCCGCGCCGAATACGCCGCGCGCTGCGTCGCCGCGATGTGCCGAACCGGCGGTACCCGGATCCAGCTGCGACGTGCCGTGCAGCACGAATCGGCACGCCGCTGGGCTGCGAACCCCCGCCTCGGCCGGCGGCTGCCGCGACCGGATCACCGTCACTTCGACACGACCGTCGCCGCCGATCGGGCGCCCGCCTGCGAGTACGCGGGTCCCGCGGTACTCGACGCGCCGGGCGCCGAACTCACGGTGACGGTCGCGCTGAACGGTCATCCCGACCCGATCGACGGTCACTATCACTGGTACGGCCGTCTCACCGCGGCGGAGGCGGAGCTGCTGCCCGACCCCGGGCGCGGTGTGGTGTCGCTGCGGATCGCGGGCGGTGAGCCCGCCGCGGGCCGGCTGCAGGAGCGCGACCCGTGGGGAAATCTGCGGATCGCCGGAATCGGGCGGCCACCGTTTCCCCTGGCGGACAACGGCATTCACTGAGCAAGATAACGGACGATCAGCCCGGAATCTTGTCCAGGAATCCGTGCACGCGGGCGATGCGATCACCGTCGAGAACGACCACGTCGAAGCCGACGATCAGCGGCTCGGCGCCGGGAGTCCCCAGCGTCCAGGTGAATCGCAGCTGGTCGCGGTGTCCGTCGACCGGCCCGAGGCCGAATCGCATGCCGGCGAACTGTTCCCGGACGGCGGCGATCATCTCGTCGATCGCGGCGACTCCGGCGACGGCCGCGAGCGGATCGGTGTAGGTGGCCTCGGGCCGGTACAGCTCGTCGAGAAGTTTGCGCCGCGCCGGGGCGTCGGCTTCGTTCCAGGCGTCGATGTAGCGCTGGGCGATGGCGTCGTAGGTGCTGGTGGTTTCGTTTTCGCTCATATGACGAGCATGTCGCAGAGCGGGCGGCGGGTCGATTACCCGTCGGGTAATGCCGCTGCACACCGAAGTGGTTGCCGCGCAGCCGGTCTCGCTTTCCGCGCCGGGTGGAGGCCTACAGCACCGACTTCAGCGATTGCTCGTCGCGCGCGACGACGGCCCGGCCGTCGGGGGTGACCACGATCGGACGCTGGATCAGCTTCGGATTGCTCGCCAGTGTCTCGATCCACTGCTCGCGGTCGGCCTCCGTCCGCGACCAGCCCGACATACCGAGCTCCTTCGCCTCCGGTTCACCGGTACGGGTGATGTCCCAGGGCTCCAGCCCGAGCTGGGCCAGCACCTCCCGAAGATCATCGGCGGTCGGCGGGTCGTCGAGATACCGCCGCTCGATGTAGTCCACCCCGGCCTCGTCCAGCGCGGTTTTGGCCGCGCGGCTCTTGGAGCAGCGGGGGTTGTGCCAGATCTGGGTCTGTCCGGATGTCATAGCGAAAACCCTAGCGCGCCCGGCCGATCACGCCGGTGGCACCTTTTTGCCCGAAAGGTAATTTTTCCTGTCGTGCACTATTGAAGTGACTCGCACTTTTGCCCATACTGGGTTCATGACCACGGAGCCGCCACCCGGGCTGCGGGAGCGCAAGAAGCTCGATACCCGGCGAGCCCTCAGCGATGCCGCCCTCGAGCTGATGTTCGAACGCGGCCTCGACCACGTGCTGCGCGAGGACATCGCCGCCCGTGCGGGGGTCTCGGTGCGAACGTTCACCAACTACTTCGCCAACAAATACGAAGCACTGGCGTATCGGCAGATCGACCGGATCCGCCGAGGGATCGACTTGCTGCGGGCCCGGCCGGCCGGTGAGCCGCTGTGGACCGCGATCACCGAGGCGATGCTCGAGCCGTTGCGCGTCGACGGCCTCGATGCCGATCCCCCGCCACGCGACCGTCTGGCCGAGGTCCGCAAGCTCGTTGCCAGCCCCGAGGCGCAGGCAGCGCTGACCCGAACCTCCTCCGACGCGTTGACCGAGGCGGTCGCCGAACGCACCGGCACCGATCCCGGCACGCTGTATCCCCGGCTGGTCGCCGAAGCCGTGCTCGGAGCACTGGTGGCGGCGATCGAGGTCTATCCCCGCTGCGCCCCTCCTGCCTCGATCACCGCGCTGACGCGGCAGGCGTTGGAACTGGTCGCCGCCGGCCTGCCCGAACCCAACTGAACTCTCCCTCCGTTCTCTCGAAACCACTTATCCGACAAGGGGTCTGATTCGTCATGTCCGAAAACACGTATGATGTCCTGATTTCCGGCGCTGGACCGAACGGGCTGATGCTGGCCTGCGAACTCGCGCTGAGCGGCGTCACGGCGCTGGTCCTGGAAAAGTTGCCCGCCCCCAGTACCGAACCCAAGGCCAACGGCCTCGTCGGGCAGGTGGTGCGGCTGCTCGATATGCGCGGCTTGTACCGCCGCGCCGCCGGTGCCGATGCTCCCGCGATCCCACCACCACTTCCGGGCTATTCGTTCAGCGGGCTACCGCTGGACCTGGCGGAATTCGCGGACAACCCGCTGTACGCACTGCCGATTCCGCAACCGCGACTGGTCGCCCTGCTCGCCGCCCGGGCGCGGGAACTGGATGTGGCGGTGCGCTGGGGACACGCATTGCGCGATCTCGAGACCCACCGCGACCATGTCGTCGCGACCGTCGACAGCCCCAGCGGCGCCTATCGCATCCCGGCCCGCTATCTGGTCGCCGCGGACGGCGGGAAAAGTGCGGTGCGCAAGCTGGTCGGAATCGATTTCCCCGGCTGCACGGTGGTCGACCGCGTCACGCGATTCGGCCATGCCACCGTTCCGGACGGGCTGCGAACACCCGACGGCGGCATAGACATTCCGGGCGCGGGACGGTTCCACTTCGGCCACAACCGTGTGGACAAGGGCATGTTCATCTTCGCCGAGCTGACCCCCGGGCGGCCGATGATCGGAGTGAGCGAATACGGCACCGACCACCTCCCGGCGGAGGACGAACCCGTGACCTTCGCGGAGCTGCGGGCGAGCATCGAGCGGGTACTCGGCGCCGAGGTGCCGATCGAACCACCGACCGGTGCCGGCCCGCATGCGTTGCGCCGCACCGTCGGCCAAAACACCCGGCTGGCGGAGCGTTATCGCGAGGGCCGTGTGCTGCTGCTCGGAGATTCCGCGCACGTACACTCCGCGATGGGTGGCCCCGGACTGAATCTCGGATTGCAGGATGCGATCAATCTGGGCTGGAAACTGGCCTCCGAGGTCAACGGCTGGGCGCCGGCCGGACTGCTGGACACCTACGAGAGCGAACGCTATCCGGCGGCCGAGCGAGTGATGATGCACAGTCTCGCGCAGAGCGCGTTGATAGCGCCGGGGCCCGAGGTCACCGGATTACGCGACCTGTTCGCGGAACTGGTGCGGATACCGGCCGTCGCCGACCACCTCGCCCACCTACTGGCCGGGGCCGACATCCGTTACGACGTCGGCGACGATCATCGCCTGTCCGGGCAGCTGGTCCCCGACTACACCGTGACCACGGACGGCACTCGTGTGCGGGTCGCCGACCTGTTACGCACCGCGCGTCCGCTGCTGATCGACAGCACGGGGGTGGCGGCAGCGGCAGCAGCCAATTGGTGTGCGCGCGTCGAAATCATCTCCGGCGCAATCACTCTCACCGAGCGAGGGCGGCCTGTGGGCACGGCGGCCGAATCCGGGACCGCGAGCCCGCCGACGGCAATTCTGCTGCGCCCGGACGGGTACGTCGCGTGGGCCGGCGACGACGCGAGTGCCGACGGTCTGCACAGCGCGCTCACCCGCTGGTTCGGATCCTCACCCGTGCCGGTCCACGCGCGGTGAGGTCGCGCACCGAAATCACAGATGCATCCACTCCGGCCACATCCGTGACCACGGCTGCTTCGGACCGGTGCAGTCGAAGATCGTGACATCGCGGGTGTTACCGACGAAGCCGAGCCGGGTGTCGACCCTGCCGACCGGGGTGAGCGAGGTGCATCGACCGCGCAGATCGGCCTCCTCGCCACCGACGATCACGGCGGTCTCGGCGCTGTCGGGCGGGGCGCCGAAGTATCCGAAGCCACGGCTGGGGCTGTAGACGGGTGGCAGATCCGCGCGGCCGAGGTGGTCGAGGGCGCTCGCCTGCCAGTAGGTGTCGGTGACGACGACGGCGCGGTCGCGGCGCGCGGCGGGTAACCCGCGATAGGCCGTCGTCACCGCCGTGGTGAGTTCCGGCCAGCCGAATTGCCCGTAGGTGCCGATCGCAATCGCCGCCGAGACATCGTCTCGGGGTGGCTCGATCGCCGCGGCCGGACGCCACGGCAGCGACGTCACGATGGTGGCCACCGCCGCAACCGCCACCACCAGGGTCGCGACACCCGCGACCCGGCGACCGACTGCCGCCCGCTTCCGCATCCAGTGCACCAGCGCGACGGCGCCGGCCGCCAGCACGACCCCGTACATCCCGGCCGGGTAGTACACCCGGCCGCCGGTGATCAGGAAGACGATGTCGACCACGATCAACGTCGCGCCCAGAAAACGGTACGGCCGCAACGGCTTCCAGCGCAGCAATGCCCACAGCCCGCCCAGCAGGACCGGCACGCCGAGAACGCCCGCCAGAAGCAGCGAGATCGGCACGAACAGCAGGCGACCGCCGATGATCGCCTGCTCGGACGCGATCTCGGCGCCCATCGCCAGTTGCGGCCAGCCGTGGCGCAGCTGCCAGATCATCTGCGGCACCGCCGACAGCACGGTGAGGCCGGCACCGGCCCACAACAGCGGGCGGCGCAGCAACTCGCGCGGACCGAAGACCGCGCAACTCCCGGCCAGCGCGATCCAGAAGAAGGGAATCAGCCATTTGACCTGCAGATCCACCGCCGTCACGACGCCGGCGATCAGCAGCAGCACGTCGCGGCGGGTCCGCACCCACCGCACCACCAGCCAGGTGATCAGCACCCACAGCCCGGTATCGACGGTATTGGTGGTCAGCATCGAGCCCTGCAGCAGCAGGAACGGCGAGCACGCGTAGGCCAGCGCGGCCAGTGCCTGCGCGGCGCGGCCGCCGCCGAATTCGCGAGTGATCATGGCGCACAACACGATCGCCGCGACCGTGATCAGTATCGCGGGGATGCGCAACGCCGGATAGGAGCCGGGGACGAGCGTGTCCATGATCCGGGCCAGCAGCGGCAGCATCGGACCCTGATCGGCGTAACCCCAGCTCAACCGGCGGCCGGCGGCGAGGAAGTAGAGTTCGTCGCCGAAGTATCCGTACTTCGAGGCCGCGAACAGCAGCGCCGCGCCACCGACGGCGGCGATCGGCGCGACCACGGGCCACGCGACCGGTGCGATCACGGCCGATTCGGTCGCACCGCGTGCTCCGGCAGATCCGGTCGCACTACGCGCTCCGGTCTCGGACTCGTACACATCGGTCACCGGCACACTCCTGGAGCGGATTTCGTGGGAACGTCTGCGAACGTATCGGTTTCCGGCCGCCGGGGAGTCGCCCGGCAGACCGATCCGCTGTCCACCTCGAGAGGTATGCCGCCCCCTCCTCGCGGCGGATCAGGGCTGCCAGGAACAGAATTCGATCAACTGGCCGGGCCGGGCCTGACCGAGCAGATCCACATCCTCGTCGATCACCGTGCCCACCACGGGATAGCCGCCGGTGATCGGCCGGTCGGCCAGCAGAACCACCGGCCGCCCCGCGGGAGGCACCTGGATCGCCCCCAAAGCCATTCCCTCGGTGGGCAATTCGGCATCGTCGACCCGCCGCAGCGGCGGGGCGTCGCCGTGGCGGTCCAGGCGCACACCGATCCGGTCGGTGTCGGTGGACACCGCCCAGGCGCCGGTGAACAGATCGGCGGGGTTGTGGAACCAGTCCGCGCGCGGTCCGAGCCGGGCCCGCACCCGCAGCGTCTCCTGGGTGAGCGGCGCGACGGGCGCCATCTCGAT
>NZ_BAFW01000121.1 GCF_000308535.1 Nocardia cerradoensis NBRC 101014
TGGCCACGGCCTCGTCGGCGGGCAGCGAGATCGGGGGGACCGGCGGCAACGCCGGCGCCAGGATCGGACGCTCGGCCGCGGTCTCCGAGCGCAACCAGCGACTGCGGGCGTCCGCGGCCAGGGCGCGAAGGCCGATGCCGAGGGCGGTCGGGCCGGCGAGTACGGGCACCCCGAGGTCAGCGGCACGGGCCGCGGTGTCGGTGCGAGCCGCGCGAGGGCCCCCGAGGGCGAGCACGACAGGCAGGCGCTCGTGGACGCCCGCGCGATGCACGGCGTCGGCGAGATCGACCGCATCCGGCTCCGCCAGCGCGTAGACCGCCAGCGCATCGATGCCGGGATCGGCGGCGGTAGCCGACAGCACGGCGTCGAAGGCCGGACCGGGACGACCGGTGTCGACCGGGTTCGCCTGATACGTCATCGGCGGCAGCACGCGAGCGAGTTCGCGCTGCGTGCCGGGCATCAGGCGCGGCACCCGAACCCGGTGTGCCAGCAGATGATCCAGGACCACCAGGCCGGGGCCGGCTTGGGCGGTCACCACGCCGACTCCGGCCGCCGGGGTCGCAGGCAGTCGAGTTCGGCTCAGTACCGCGACGGCCTCGGCCAGCTCCGTCTCCGAATCCACGACCACCGCACCCGCTTCGGCCAGCAACGACCGGGTGGTGTGCCAGGACGTGGCGAGCGCCCCGGTGTGCGAGGCGGCGAACGCGGAGACATTGCTGCGGCCGACGACCAGCGCCACGACGGGCTTGACGGCGGTCACCGCCCGTATCGCCGACAACAACGCCACGCCGTCCGCCACCGCCTCGACGTGCAGGGCCACCGCGGTGATCGACGGATCCTCGCGCAGATGACGGAGCACGTCGGTGGCGGTCACGTCGACGCTGTTGCCCAGTCCCACACCGAGTCCCACGCCGACACCGTGTTCGGACAGCAGAAACGACAGAGCGTGATTCATTCCGCCACTGGCCGCAACGACCGCGACCGAGCCCGGGATCAGATGCCGCACCGTCGGGACGAAGCTCACCGTCACCCCGCCGGGCCGGAAGAAGCCGGACGTATTCGGTCCCAGGACGCGGATGCCGGTGCCGGCGACGATATCGGCCACCTGCGCTTGCAGCGCGGCCCCCTCCTCACCCGCCTCGGCGAATCCGCCGGAGCAGATCACAGCGGCGCCGACGCCGCAGTCCGCGGCTTCGCGCAGCGCCTGCGGGGTGGCCGACGCCGGGACGCACAACACCGCGAGATCTACCGGCCCGCCGTGAGTTTCGATGACCGACCGCAGGCTGCGATGCAATCCCGCGCGCTCAGCGCGGGGATTGACACCGTATGTGGCGGTCGCACCGTCGCGTCCGACCGCCGCGAGCATGACCGAGCCGAGTTTGCCCGGCGCCTCGGAGGCGCCGACGACGGCGACCGACTCCGGCCGCAACAGCCGGTCGAGGGCGGAACGGGGGACGGCGGCCGTTCGAGTGGAGGTCATCGCGCCTCCCGGGTCTCGAACGCCACCGCATCCGCGCGCCCCGACAGCACCAGCGTCGCCGCGCAATCGCGCTCGTCGGTGGCGCGGCGCACGCGCACGGCGGCCGGTGTGTCGATCACGATCACCGGAATGCCGTGCCGCAAACGGACGTGTTCGGCGCACAATGCCCGCGACAACGGCGTACCGCCCTGTACGACAACGGCTTTCGGGCCTGCCGCGATGACTGTGTCGAGGTCGTCGCGGCTTGCGTCCGGTAGCGAGGTCGTCCCGTCGACCGGTGCGGTGAACAGGCGAATCGGCCCCTCGCAGGCGTGCGCGTCGACCGTGGTGGCGCCGTCGCCGACGGCGACCCGGTCGCCCGAGTGCCGCGTCAGGCACAACAATCGCGAACGCAGGGTATCCGCACCGATCCGCAGCGGCGTATCCAGCGGTGCCGCAGCGTATTTCGCCTGCCATGCGCGTTCGGCGCTCGCCACGAAGGCGCCGTCGCGGATGCGGATCTTCTCCGCCGAGATCGCGCGGGTGAAGAAGTGGAAGCCGAACTGCCACGGCTCGAACGCCCCGTAATACTCGCCGAAGTGATCCCACCACGCCAGACTGGGCAGCGAGGAATCCTGAATCTTCGCCACCTGCGGCCGGCGGATCTCCTGGAAGCGCCGCAGCGCCTCGTCCGGATCGGCCGGATGCTCGGCGATCGTCCGCGCCAGCACGGCGGCATCTTCCATCGCCATCTTGGTGCCGGATCCCACCGAGAAGTGCGCGGTGTGCACCGCATCCCCGATCAGGACCACCGGCGTGCCCGATGCGGTGCGGCAATACCAGTTCTCGGTGCGGCGGGTGCGGAAGTTGGCCCAGCGAGAGTTGTTGGCCACCAGCGGATGTCCGTCGATCTGGTCGGCGAACAAGCGCTCGAGATAGCGCTGCGTCACCTCGTCCGACTCGCCCGGCGGGGCGGTCGTGTCGAATCCGTCGAGACCCGCTCGCCGCCAGGTGTCTTCATCGGCCTCGACGATGAAGGTGCTCAGCCCCGAGCCGATCGGATAGCCGTGAACGGCGAAGTTGCCGTGCTCGGACCGTGCGTGCAGAAACGTGAGACCCCGGAACCGATAGGTGGTCCCGAACCAGATGAACTTGACCGCCGCCTGATCGACGCGATGGCCGAGCGCGCTCGAAAACTGTTCGCGCACCGTAGAATTGGCGCCGTCGGCGGCGACGATCAAGTCGTAACCTCGGGCGTCCAGCGCCGCCACGTCGGTCTCGACGGAAAAGTGCAGCCGCGCACCCAGTTCGGTGGCTCGTCGCCGCAACGCATCGAGCAGCACACGGCGATGGATGGCCGACATTCCGTTGCCCCCGGCCGCGACGGTGGCACCCTTCAGATGCACCTCGATGGTGTCCCAGTGACGGCCGTCGGCGCGCAACGCATTCCGCAGGACCGGGTCGACGGCGTCGATGTTGTCGGCCGTCGCGTCGGAGAACACCACGCCGAAACCGAAGACATCGTATTCGCCGTTGCGTTCATAGACGTCGATCTCGATGCCCGGCACGGAGTGCGCGAGCGCGATCGCGGCGAACAGACCGCCGGGGCCGCCGCCGATGCACGCCACGCGCCGCAGTGTCGGCGGCGGTGCGTAGGGGTTGTCTGTCAGTTCCATCGGTTTCCTGTCTCGGCTGGGTACGAATCGCGGCGCGGGCGGCGAATTCGGCATGCCCGTGGCGGGCGGCGATCAGTGTCGGCGGTGCTCATTCGACGGCGAGCGAGGCAGGCACGCGGCGACCGAGGATCGCCGTGAGCACGTCCGTCAGTGCGCCTTCCGGATCCGCGGGCAGCGTCGCCGCCCGCCACGCGACGATGTGGTCGGGACGCACCAGCAGCGCCCCGTCGTCGTCGACCTCCGAGAGGCGGCGATAATCGCCGTAGCTGTCCTCGAAGTCACAACCCCGGCCGACCGTCCGCACCCGGATCGGCATGTCGAAGCGCGCGCCGGCGGCCTCGGCCGCTTCCGCCCACGCCGCCCCGCCCACGCCGGTGATCAGCGTGAATTGCCCCTTGCCACAGAGGTCGAAGGTCGAGACCCGCTTCTGATCCCGGGTCACCCAGGCGTGTGGCAGATGCCGGCCGGGACGGGTCGTCGCGTAGTAGTAGACCTCCTCGTCACGCGGTGCCGGGACCTCCGGTGAACCGTCCGGCACGATCGCGCTCGACGTGTAGCTCTGGTTGGTTTCCACACCGTGGGTGTTGAAGCACATGATCGTGCCCTGCAAGGCGGCATCGAACGCCTGCCGTTTGGCCCGGGCCTCGGGTGTGGGGGCTTGCAGCGCGGCCAGCGCGCGGCTCATCGTCTCCGGATCCGGGGCCGGCGGCAGATCCAGCGCCATGAAGATCGGCGGCATCAGTCCCTCACTGCGCTTGGCGCGCCGCACGATCTGCTCGGCGACCGGTTGCCGTTCGTCCCGATAGGTCTCGAGCAGCGACGGGCCGGCCTGCCCGCGCAATACCATCGCCAGCTTCCAGCACAGGTTGTAGCTGTCCTGGATCGAGGTATTGGAACCGAGACCGTTCATCGGCGAATGCCGGTGCACCGCATCGCCGACGCAGAAGACCCGCCCGCGCATGGTGTCCTCGGCGTAGACGTCGTTGACCGCCCACGTCGACATGGACTCGACCCGCACCGCGATGCTGTCGTCACCGATGAGCTGGTGCGCGATCCGAATGCCCTCGGCCTCGGACAGATCCGGGGCCGGGCCGTCGACGTCGTAGCCCCACACACCGATCCACTTGTTCCAGGGCCGCACCATCCGCAGCACCCCGACGCCGTTGCCGCCGTGGCCCACACCGGGCTGCACGAACCAGTACATGTCGCCGGGCCGGTGCTCGACGAGATGGGTGAGGTCGGCCTCGAAAACCACATTGATCGAACCCCCGGCGCCCATCTTCCCGACCAGGGGCAGGCCGATCTCCTGTGCCACAAGGGAATTGCCGCCGTCCGCCCCGATCAGGTACTTGCTGCGAATCTCGTATTCGGTGCCGTTGATCCGGTCCCGGACTCGGGCGCTCACCCCGTCCTGGTCCTGAACGAGACCGAGCAACTCGGTGTGGCAGCGTACCGATGAACCGCGAGCGGCGGCGGCGTTCACCAGGATCGGCTCGAGCAGATGCTGCGGAAGGTCGCACACCGATGTCGGGCTGGCCAGATCGTGCTCGGCCTGAAAATGCGGGTGGGTGTACCAGGTCCGCAGTCGCCCCAGTTCCGGCCCGGCCAGGCTGGTCGCGTACACATGCTCACCCATCAGACGCTGCGGGGTGGCCTGCCGCTGCACTTCCGACTCCAGACCGAGGTCGCGAAACACCTCGACACAACGCTGGTTGGTGATGTGCGCCCGGGGTGAATTCGACACTCCCCCATGCTTGTTGATCATTATGTTGGCGATGCCGTACGTGGACAGCAACGCGGCCGCGGCCGCGCCGGCCGGTCCGGCGCCGACCACGAGAACATCGGTTTCCACGACGTTGTGGGTATTCATGGTGCTTGGCTCCTCAGGGAATCGGTGACTCGTTGTGCCGCGTCGGTGTCAGTGCCGGTGCCCCCACAGATCCGGGCCCGGGATCTCGGTGGGCTCCCAGGTCTCGTCGTCGATGAGCACGCCGCCGAACCCGAATTCGGTGTTCACCCCGACCGGTGACTGCGCGTAGAACGAGAAGACCTTGTCGTTGGTGTGGCGCCCCAGCGACATCGTGACCGGCACATCACGGTCCAGCACCAGGTCGTAGGTGCGGCCGACCTGGTCCATATCGGGCACTTCGAGCATGAAGTGATGCAGGAACGGCTCGTCGATGCCGAAGAACGGGCCGTCGACGAAGGCGATGCTGTGATGGCGGGGATTGGTGTGCAGGAAGCTCGCCCGGAACGGAGTGCGCATGGTGTCGCTGATCTTGAATCCGAGGATGTCGGTGTAGAAGTCCTGCAGCGCGGCGACATCGGGACTTGCCAGCACGACGTGGCCGAGGCCCAGGTCGCCGGTGACGAACTGCTCGACGTCGCGGGCGGAGGTGAACTGCCCCTCGCCGGCGGCGGCGCCGTGGTAGAGCTCCACGCGGTTGCCCGCCGGATCGAGGAAGTGCACCATGTCGGCGACCCGCCGGATCTCCAGCTCACGAGCCGTGGCCACCGAGACCGCGACGCCACGATCGGAGAGTTCGTCGACCGCGGCGGCCAAGGCGGCGCCGTCCGCCAGCTCCCAGCCGTAGTACGCGCCGCCGTCACGTTCGCCGGTCTCGACCGTGACCCGGTGGTGGCGGTCGTCGATGCGGAAATGCGTGGTGCCGTCCTCGCCCGCTACCCGCTGCATGCCGAGAATGTCGGTGGCATAAGTGACGAACGCCTCGGGATGACGCGCCGAAAGCCCCAGATAGCCGAGCTGTTCGATATTCATGTTCTATTCCTTTCCGCGGCGATCACAATGCGCCGGACAAGAAGGCACGCAGCAATACGGCATATCCCTGCGCCTTTTCGATCTGCACCCAGTGACCGCACTTCTCGAAGATATGCAATTGCGCGTTCGGCAGGTGCTGCTGCAAATAGACGCTGGATTCCGGAGCGACGAATCGGTCCTCGCGGCCGTGCACCACCAGAAACGGGTGCGGCATCCGGCGCAGCGCCGACGGCGGCACCGCGGCCTCGGCCGGCGTCGAGGTCGGCGAGAAGAAACGCGTATAGGACCTGCGCACCTCGGGCCGCATGATCTCGCGATGACGCTCGGCCACGATCGACGACACCGATCGGTCCAGCAGGTCTTCGTCGTAGACGAACCACGTGGTGAGGTTCTCCAGCGCGCTCATCGACGGGTCCTTGTAGAAGGTGACCATCCGCATCACCTCGGGCGTCGGATGCGCCTCGCCACCGGCACTGCCCATGAGCGAAACCCGTTGGAAGCGGCCGGGTTCGGCCATCAGCAGGTGCATGGCCAGGGCGCCGCCCATGGAGTTACCGACCAGATGCGCCCGTGCGATGCCGAGGGCGTCCATGAGCGCGAGGACCTGCTCGACCCGCATGCGCAACCACCCCAGCAGGGCGGCCGGGCCTTCGTCGGGATGATCGGTGCGACCGTATCCGACCAGGTCCGGGGCCAGTACGCGATACTCCGACAGCAGCGGCATGAACCCGCGCCAATTCGACGACGCAGTGGCGCCGGGTCCGCCGCCGTGCAACAGAATCACCGTTTCCGGATTTTCCGCGCCGCTCTCCAGCAGAAAGGTGGAGTATCCGTTCGTCGTTACGGTACGTTCGTGAATTTCGGTCATTGGTCTCGCTTTTCTTTCTGGCACGGCAGGTCCGCCCGGCCTCGAATGCCGCGTTGTCGAATGCGGTTGCCGGCTGCTTCGGAATTCGGGATATCGTTATCGTGTGTGAGCCCGGTCTCACCATATCCGGGCACACCACGGCAGCGCATCGAACGATCTGTCGCTCGTTTCAGGCGCGGACCCGACGATTTGTCGGACGAGAGGAGAAGCTCCGGTGAGCCTTGACGACACGGTCCAGGATGCGGCCGACCGGCTGAACACTCCGCTGATCGTGCTGGATCTGGATCTGCGGATCGCGGCGTACAGCATTCACGACAACGATGCGCGACGCGCGCGGTTGGCCCGGTTGCTCGCCGGCTGGAATCCGGTGACCGAGGATGTGATTCGCACCAACGATCTGCGTGCGGCCGTGCGCCCGGTGCGAATCCCCGCCGGTGACTCCGGTGAGGCGGTCGTGCTGGCACTGCGTCACGACAAACGACTGCTCGGCTATCTGGTCTACATCGACGACCGGCCGGAACCGCAGACGATCGCCGGCGATATGGATGTGCTCGAACCCGTCCTGCCCGACATCGCCATGCTGCTCGCCCTGCACATGTCGGATCTGCGCCACGGCGTGGAACATTCGAAGTACCTGCTGTCCGATCTGCTGCACGGTTCGCAGCGGGAACGCCGCCACGCCGCCGCGACACTGGTTCGCGAGGGACTGATCGAGGACGTCGAGCACTACACGGTCCTCGTTCACCGTGCGCCGGCGCACCTTCCGCAGTCGATCACCCGTCTGGCCGTCGATGCCACGCTGGATTTCATCGGCCGCGCCACCACCGTCAAAGTCGTCGGCGCGGTACTCGGCGACGACGGCGTCGTCCTGTTCCCGCGCCGGGTCAACCGCGACCGGCTCGACCGGGTGCTCGACCGTCCCGGACTGGAACGGGTGCGGGCGGGAGTGGGCAGCGTGCAGGACGAGCTCGCCGACGCCGTGACCTCCTACCACGAGGCGCAGATCGCATGCCGCGCCGCCGACGCCGACCCGAACCGCTATGGCCGCACAGTGTTCTGGGAGGATCTCGGAATCGATCGGCTGCTGCTGCAACTTCCGCTCGACCGGATGACGGCGAGCCAGTTTCCCCCGGGAGTGCAGCGCCTGCTGGCCGCCGCCCAGGCTTCGGAGCTTGCCGCGACGCTGGAGGGATATCTCGACAGCGGCGGCGAAATCCAGGGCACCGCGCGACGGCTGAACATTCACCGCAGCACGCTGTACCACCGCCTCGATCGTATCCGCGAGGTGACCGGATGCGATATCTCCGACGGCGCCACCCGGTTGGACCTGCATGCCGGACTGCGTGTCGCCCGCCTGGCCGGACTGTGGCCACAGTCGTGATGCGGTCACCGGGCTCGGTGAGGCGGTGGCCGGACTACACGGCCGGCTTCACCGCAATCCACTGCGCCACCGGCAGATGCGGGCGCCAGGCGGTGAATCCGCCGAGCGGCTCGCCCCGGTAGACCTGGAATTTTCGCAGTTCGCCGCCGTGTTCCGCGGCCCAGCGCAGCAGCAGCGCCTCCGATTCGGCGGTGACGGCATTGGCGACCAGCCGTCCGCCCGGCCGCAGCCGATCCCAGCATGCCTCGAACAGACCGTCCTGGGTGAGGCCGCCGCCGAGGAAGATCGCGTCGGGCGCCGGATCGCCTGCCGCGGGCAGGTCGGCGGGCGCCTCGCCGCGCACGATGATCACGGGTACCCCCAGCGCAGCGGCGTTGTCGGCGATCTGTTCACGACGCGTCGCACTGCGCTCGAATGTGATTGCGCGACAGTCGGAATGGGTGCGGCACCATTCGATCGCGATCGTGCCCGATCCGCCGCCCACATCCCACAGCAGTTCACCGGGCGCGGGGGCGAGCGCGGCGACCGACAGGGTGCGGATCTCCGCCTTGGTCAGCTGTCCGTCGCCGCCGTAGGAGGCATCGGGCAGACCCGGCAACCGGGTGAACCGGGGCGCGGCCGGATCACGGACCGCCTCGACGGCGACGATGTTCAACGGATCGCCGGGAGGCCGTGACCACTGTGCCGCCGTCGCGGCGACGATCCGTTCGCCGGGACCACCGAGCTGTTCCAGCACGGTCAGCCGTGATTCGCCGAAGCCGTTGCGCCGCAACAATTCCGCTACCTGAGCCGGAGACTGTTCGTCGGCACTGAGCACCAGGAGCCGTCGGCCGTCGCCGAGTTCCGGCAGCACCGTTTCCAGAGGGCGTCCGACGACGCTCACCACCGGTGTGTGCGCACTGGGCCAGCCCAGCCGGGCACAGGCCAGGGTGGCCGACGACGGCTGCGGATAGACCCGGATAGCCTGCGGCCCCAGCAGTTTCGCCAGCGTGACGCCGATGCCGTAGAACATCGGATCGCCGCTGGCCAGGACGCAGATACGCGAATCCCGATGCGCGGACAGCAGTTCCGGTAGCGCGGGCAGCAGCGGGGTCGGCCAGGCCCGGCGATTCGCGGTGCTCGCGTCGGCGGGAACCAGATCCAGCTGGCGGCGCGATCCGAAAAGAACCTCGGCCGAGGCGATCTCGGCGCGCACGCGCGGGCTCAACCCCGGCCAGCCGTCGGCGCCGATGCCCACCACCGCGATCACGCGATCATTGTTCGGTGTGTCCTGCGAGTATTCGGTTGCGAGAGAAGATTGTTCGTCTGTCATATCGTCACCGGCCGCCGCCGCGACGCTGCCACGCAGACAAGCAGCATTTCGGCCGTGCCGCGGGGCACCGCCTCAGTCTCACCAACGGACAACGCTTCAGCCGCGCCGATGGACAACGCTCCACCTGCGCCAACGGGCAGCGCTTCAGGCGCGCCAGCGGATAATGCTCCACCCGTACCTACAGACAGCGTCCCCGCCGTGCAGGCGGGCAGCGGCACTGCCGTGCTTTCGGCCCAGCGCCTCTGGTGCGCAGACGGTGTCGGCGCGCGCATCACCGGGGCATCCGGCGCCAGACGGCCCGTGGCACCCATCGGGCCACGGCAGCGGCGGGTCCCAATGCTCGCGGTACCCACACGCTCGTGGCGCGGCGGCGCAGGGCGGCGACTGCGGCTTCCGCCACCTGATCGGGCGTACTCGACAGCGGCGCCGGGCTCATCCCCTCGGTCATCCGGCCGATGACGAATCCGGGACGCACCAGCAGCACATGGACGCCGCTGCCGTGCAAGGCATCCGACAGACCGGAGGCGAATCCGTCCAGTCCCGCCTTACTCGAGCCGTAAACGTAGTTGGCGCGCCGCACCCGCGCCCCCGCGATCGAACTGAACACCACCAGCTGGCCACTGCCCTGGGCGCGCAGCAGATTCGCCAGCACGGTCAGCAGGCTCACCTGCGCGACGAAGTCGGTGTGCAGTACCGCGACCGCCGCCGCCGGGTCCTGTTCGGCGCGGGCCTGATCGCCCAGGATCCCGAAGGCCAGGATCGCCACCCCGATCCGGCCGTGGTCGGCGGCCAGTTTCTCCAGCAGCGGCTGGTGGCCGGACAGGTCGTCGGCATCGAACTCCACCGCATGGACCGCGCGGGCGCCCGCCGCGCGCAGCATGGCGGTCTCCTCACCCAGCCGATCGCTGCGTCGTGCGGCGAGCACGATCTCGCGGTCCGCGCAGATCCGGCGGACGACCTCGAGTCCCATCTCGCTGCGCCCGCCGAACAGCACGATCACCCCGTCGTCGACTTCACGCACACCCATGGCGCATAGTCTGCCATCGGCGCCGGTTGCTAGCGTCGCAGCCATGACGAGTACCGCGGCCGCGCGCATCGACCTGTCTCCCAGCGCGCTGGAATTCGTGACCGAACGGCATCTGGCCACGCTGACCACCCTGCGCGCGGACGGTACACCGCACGTCGTCGCGGTCGGCTTCACCTGGGATCCGGAGGCCGGTATCGCGCGGGTGATCACCGGCGGTCCCACCACCAAGGCCCGCAACGCGGACCGGCGTGGATACGCCGCGCTGAGTCAGGTCGACGGCCCGCGCTGGCTCACCCTGGAAGGCCCGGCCGAGGTCTGGACCGAACGCGACCGGGTCGCCGAGGCGGAAGCCCGCTACGCCGAGCGCTACCGCACCCCGCGCGAGAACCCGCAGCGCGTGGTCATCGCGGTCCGGGTCGCGCGAGTGTTGTCGAGCAGCACCCTGCGCGGCTGAGCGATACGCGGCGGACGGGCGGAGTGGACGGGGCCGAACCGCGCGGCCACCGTTCTCGGCCGACCGCACGCCTCGGCCGGCATCCTCCGACAGCCGCCTCACGAGCACTTGCGCTGGCCGGTCGCAAGAATGCTTCGCCCGGCACCCGTCGCTCGACCGAAACGCCGGACGGAGTCCCGTCGCGTGGATTTACAGCACGGTCAAACCGTGCGGGCGTTGATTCACCGACTCGCCGCCGTCCTCGGTGACGACCACGATGTCCTCGATGCGGGCGCCCCATTCACCGCCGAAGTAGATACCCGGCTCGATGCTGAACGCCATCCCCGGCCGCAGCACGGTCTCGTTGCCGGCCACGATGTAGGGCTCCTCGTGCACCGACAGCCCGATGCCGTGGCCGGTGCGGTGAATGAACGCCTCGCCGAAACCGGCCTCGGACAACAGGTTTCGAGCCGCGGCGTCGACCGATTCGGCGGTGACGCCCGGGCGCACGGCGGCCACCGCGGCGGCCTGCGCGCGTTCGAGCGCGGCATAGCGTTCGGCGATCTCCGGATCGGGCTCGCCCAGCACGTACGTGCGGGTGGAATCGGAGAAATATCCGGGTTCGACGGGACCGCCGATATCGATGACCACCACGTCACCGGCTCCGATGATCCGATCGGAATGGCTGTGATGCGGGTTGGCGCCGTTGGGCCCACTGCCGACGATCACGAAGTCGGCCCGGTCGTGCCCCTCCGCCTCGATCGCGGCGGTGATGTCGGCGGCGACCTCGGCCTCGGTGCGGCCCGGCTGCAACCACTCACCCATCCGGGCATGCACGCGATCGATGGCCGCACCCGCGCGCCGCAATGCGTCGATCTCGGCGGCATCCTTGATCATCCGCAACTCCCGGATGATCGGGGTCGCCGACACCGGCAGGGCGGTCAGCGCGTCCGCGATCGGGAGCAGATGCAGGGCGGGCATGGCATCGTCGACCGCGACCCGGGCGCCCGCGTTCAGCGTCGACTTCACGACCCCGTACGGGTCCACACCGTCCACCCACGACACCATGTGCAATCCGAGCTCACCGGCGGCCGAGCCGTCCAGCGCGGCCAACTCCAGTTTCGGCACCACCACCGACGGGGTTTCGCCGCTAGCGGGGACGACCAGGCAGGTCAGCCGCTCGAAGGATTGCGCGGCCGATCCCAGCAGATATCGCAGATCCGGTCCGGGCGTGATCAGCAGCGCGTCCAGATGTGCCGCGCGGGTCAGCTCCGCCGCCCGCTCCAGCCGCTTGCCGTAGATCTCGGCACCGAATCGTGACTCCGTATGCGCGCTCATGCGATACGACGTTACCCGTCACGCCGGACCCGGTCCGGACGATCACGACGTTCGCGACCGGGTCGTGGCCGGATTGTCGGTGCGGACCGGTAGCGTCTGCGCCATGCTCACCTCCAGTGCGAGTGACCGGCCACTGTTGCTGCTCGACGGCGCGAGCCTGTGGTTCCGGGCGTTCTATGCCATCCCGGAGAAGATCACCGCGCCCGACGGCCGCCCGGTGAACGCGCTGCGCGGCTTCACCGATATGGTCGCCGCGCTGATCACCCGCCACAATCCGGGCCGCCTGGTGGTGTGCCTGGATCTGGACTGGCGTCCGGCCTTCCGCGTCGAGCTGGTGCCCTCCTACAAGGCCCACCGGCTCGACACCACGGCCGACGCCCAGCCCGGCGCCGAGGAGGTGCCCGACACCCTCACCCCGCAGGTCGACATGATCGCCGAGGTGCTCGCCGCGGCCGGGATCGCGACCGCGGGTGCGGCCGGCCTGGAGGCCGACGATGTGATCGGCACCCTCGCCGCCCGCGAACGCGACAACGAGGTGATCGTGGTCAGCGGTGATCGCGATCTGCTGCAGGTGGTGCGCGCCGACGCACCGCCGGTCCGCGTCTTCTACGTGGGCCGCGGGCTGGCCAGAGCCGAGCTCTGGGGCCCCGCCGAGGTGGCCGCGAAATATGGTGTGCCGCAGGAGAATGCGGGCCCGGCCTATGCCGATATGGCCACACTGCGCGGCGATGCGTCCGACGGCCTGCCCGGAGTAGCCGGTATCGGCGACAAATCCGCCGCCACGCTGATCTCGCGCTACGGCTCGCTCGAGGCGCTGGTGGCCGCCGTGGCCGACCCCGCCTCCGATCTGGCGCGCGGCGTGCGCGCGAAACTCGCTGCGGCCGAAGACTATCTGAAGGCGGCAGCGCCGGTGGTGCGGGTCGTCCGCGATGCCGAGGTCGAGCTCTCCGGCCCTGACCTCCTTCCCGCCGAACCGGCCGACCCGGACGGGCTGCACGCGCTCGCCACCGCCTACAACGCCGAAAGCCCCGTCAAGCGACTGACCGCCGCCCTCGCGGCGAACGCCTGACGCCCGCCGTTCGTCACCGTCGCGGAAAGCATCGGCAGTCGAGCGCTTCCGTCACCGTGAGATCCCGGCGGCCGTCGAACACGATGGCATTCGCACGGCCGTCGGTCTGTCTCACGCGCACGGCACTCAGTTCGGGCGGCCGACCTCGTAGGTGCCGTCGTCCTTGGTGATCTTGACGGTGACCTTCTTCTGCTCGCCGCCGACCTTCAGGGTGCAGTCGAAGGTCCCACCGACCTCGACCTTCTGACCCGAGGGGCAGCTGACGCTCTGGACGTCGTCGATGCCGTAGGAATCCTTGAGGACCTTCTGCACACCGTCCTGCACGGCCTTGTTGTCCAGTTTGTCGCTGCCCAGGAAGACGAACGCGAGGACCACGGCGACGACCACCACGACCAGCACGCCGATACCGCCGAAGAGCAGGCCCTTCTTCGACTTCTTGGCGGGCGTGGTGCTCAGCTGCGGTTCCTGCATCCCCCACTGCTGCTGCGACTGGTCGGGCTGCGGCGCCCACCCCTGCTGGGTGGGCTGCTGCTGCGCCCACTGCTGCTGCGACGGCTGCGGCGGCTGACCCCACTGCTGCTGGGTCGGTTCCCACGGCTGCGCCTGCGCCGGCGGCTGCTGCGGCCAGGACGGCTGACTCTGACCACCCCACTGCGGCTGCTGCGGTTGCTGCTGCGGCTGCCACTGCTGCTGCGACGGTGCGGGCTGACCCCACTGGGGCTGCTGCGGCTGCTGGCCACCCCACTGCGGCGCCGGTCCGGACTGGCCGGGCTGCGGCTGACCCGACCACTGCTGGGTCGGATCGCTGCTGTGGCCCTCCCCTGGGCCAGGGGTCTCGTTCGGTCCGTACGGGCCGCTCATGTGCCTGCCTCCACTCGCACTCGTCGTCTCACATCCCCCCGCGTGAGGTGATCAGGCCCTCACCACGGTCGGTACCGGTAGTCATCCAATCACAGCCGGGCACGCTACGCGGCGTCCACCGCCACAACGCCACGCCGGATGGCACGCACCGACTTGGCGGCGGTGGCGGCGATTTCGGTGTCGTCGGCGGTCTGGTGGATCTGGTCGAGCAGATCGATCACCTGCCGGCACCACCGGACGAAGTCACCCGCGGACAACGCACTGCCCTGATCACCACTGGCCAGCAACGATTCGGCCAATCCGTCGCCGCGGGCCCATTTGTAGATGCCGGTGACGAAGCCCAGATCCGGTTCCCGGGTCGGCGGCAGCTTGTGCCGTGCCTCGTCGGTGCGCAGCTGGCTCCACACGCCGATGGTGGCGCCGACCGCCCGCCGCACCGGTTCGGTCGGCCCGGCCGGGCCGAGGTAGCCGCCCTCCTGCCGCGATTCGAAGACCAGCACCGACACCACGCCCGCGAGTTCGGCGGCACCGAGCCCGCGCCACAGACCCTGCCGAAGACATTCGGCCACAACGAGATCCGCCTCGGTGTAGATCCGGGCGAGCCGCCGGCCGTCGGGGGTGACCTCCCCGCCGTCGACGTAGCCGCGCTCACTCAGCAGCGCGACGATCCGATCGAAGGTGCGCGCCAGCGAATTCGTTGTCGCAGCGACCTTCTGGCGCATCGACTCGGTCTCGCGCTCGAGCCGGTTGTAGCGCTCCCCCAGCCGGGCCAGCTGCTCCCGGTCGGGCCGGGAGTGGGCGGGATGGGCGCGCAGCGCACGCCGCAGCGTCGCCAGTTCCCGATCGTCGGCCGCGCGCGCACGACCACCGCGCCGGCCCCGTCCGGGGACCGCGATCCCGGTGCTGCGCAACGCCGATGCCAGATCGCGGCGCGCTCGCGCGGTGCGGTGGTCGACGTGGCGGGGCAGCCGCATCCGGCCCAGCGGCTGAGCGGGGGTCGGGAAATCGGCGGCCGAGACCCGACCGGCCCACGTATCGGCGGTCAGCACCAGCGGGCGAGGATCGCCCGGACTCGCGTCCGGTTCCAGGATCACCGCGAGGCCCTGGCGACGCCCGGTCGGGATGGCCACCACGTCACCGCGCCGCAGCGAGGTCAGCGACTCGACCGACGCCCCGCGCCGATCGGCCCGCCCCTGCCGTTCCAGTTCGCGTTCGCGCTGTTTGATCCGCTCGCGCAGCGACAGATATTCGAGGAATCCGTCGTCACCGATCTGTGAGCGGAGCTTGCGCACCTGTGCCTCGTTGCGCTCGATACCACGGACCAGGCCCACCACCGACCGGTCGGCCTGGAACTGCGCGAACGAACGCTCCAGCAGTTCCCGCGACTGCGCGGCGCCCATCCGGTCGATCAGGTTGATCGACATGTTGTAGCCGGGCCGGAACGAGCTGCGCAACGGATAGGTGCGGGTCGAGGCCAGGCCAGCGACCGCACTGGTGTCGACGTCGGGATGCCACATCACCACCGCGTGGCCCTCGATGTCGATCCCGCGGCGCCCGGCGCGGCCGGTCAGCTGCGTGTACTCGCCGGGGGTCAGCTCGGCATGGGTTTCGCCGTTGAACTTCACCAGCCGTTCCAGCACCACCGTGCGCGCCGGCATATTGATGCCGAGAGCCAGTGTCTCCGTGGCGAATACGGCCCGCACCAGCCCGCGGACGAACAACTCCTCCACGGTGTGCCGGAAGGCGGGCAGCATACCGGCGTGATGGGCGGCCAGGCCGCGGAAGAGCGCCTCACGCCATTCCCAGTAGCCGAGCACATCGAGATCGGCGCGCGGCAGATCACCGGTGTGACGCTCGATCACCGCCTCGATCTCCGCCGCGTCGTCGGGACGGCTCAGATCCAGGCGCGAACGCAGGCACTGGGCGAGGGCGCCGTCGCAACCGGCCCGGCTGAAGATGAAGGTGATCGCCGGCAGCAGCCCCTCCTCGTCGAGGCGGGCGAGCATCTCGGGTCGCGGCAAAGGACGGAAGTCGCGACGGGGACCACCGCGGTGGCGCGGCCCGGACCAGCCGTTCATCCGGTCGGCGGCCTCGCGATGTTTGATGTAGCGAACCAGATCCTCGTCGACGAGGATCTTCTGATCGCTGGACTTGGTGTCGAACAGATCGAACAGCCGCCGCCCCACCATGACGTGCTGCCACAGCGGCACCGGCCGCGTCTCGTCGACGATGACCGCGGTGTCGCCGCGCACGGTCTCCATCCACGCACCGAACTCCTCGGCATTGCTGACCGTCGCCGACAGGCTCACCAGACGCACCTCCGGCGGCAGATGCAGGATGACCTCTTCCCACACCGCACCGCGGAACCGGTCGGCCAGATAGTGCACCTCGTCCATCACGACGAACGACAGCGCGTGCAGCGCGTCCGAGCCCGCGTAGAGCATGTTGCGCAGCACTTCGGTGGTCATGACCACGACTTGGGCGTCCGGATTGATCGACTGATCGCCGGTCAGCAGTCCGACCGCGTCGCGGCCGTAGCGCTCCACCAGATCGGAGTACTTCTGATTCGACAGCGCCTTGATCGGGGTGGTGTAGAAGCACTTCCCTCCGGCCGCGCGGGCCAGGTGCACGGCGAATTCCCCGACGACGGTCTTACCGGCGCCGGTCGGCGCGCACACCAGCACACTGTGCCCGTTCTCCAGCGCCGCGCAGGACTGCTGTTGGAACGGGTCCAGGGAGAATTTCAGGTCGGCGGCGAATGCCGCGAGTTCGCCAGTCAGCGACGGTTGTCCCACGCTCAGAGGGTATCGGAGTAGTCCGACACCGGGCGCGGAGTTTTCGGCGCGGGCTCGGCCGAGACCGGTCCGCTCGCCGTCACCGGCTGGGCGGGCGCCACCGGGCTCACCCCGTCCAGATCGTCCGGTCCGCCCAGCGGCGAGGCCTCGTCGTCCGACAGCGCACCCCAGTTGTCGCCCCGGCGGGCGCGGCGCCGGTCGTTGAGCCGGGCGATCTGCACGGCCACCTCGAACAACACGGTGAGCGCGGCGGCCAGCGCCAGCATCGAGAAGGGATCCTGCGGGGTGACGATCGCGGCGAAGACGAACAGCCCGAAGATCATGCCGCGGCGCCATTTCTTGAGCCGTTCGTAGGTCAGCACGCCGACCATGTTCAGCCCGATGATCAGCAACGGCGTCTCGAAGCTCACCCCGAAGATGATCAGCAGCTTGATGATGAACCCGAAGTACTGACTACCACTCAGCGCGGTGATCTGCACATTGCTGCCGATTCCCATCAGGAAGCTCAGCGCATGCGCTACCACCCAGTACGCCAGCACCGCGCCGGTGACGAACAGCACCACACCGGAGGCGACGAAGCTGATCGCGTACTTGCGCTCCTTGGCGTAGAGGCCGGGCGTCACGAACGCCCACAGCTGGTACAGCCAGATCGGGCACGCCATCACCACGCCCGCGGTGAAGGCGACCTTGAACCGCAGCATGAACTGCTCGAACGGTGCGGTGGCCAGCAGCCGGCAGGCGCCGTCGGTGGTCAGTTGCGCCCGATGTTCCGGCGGCAGCGAACAGTACGGCCCGCGCAGCAGATCGCCCAGGCTCTCGATGCCCAGGAACGAATGCGAGTACCAGAGGAATCCGAGCACCGTGGTCAGCGCCACCGCCAGCAGCGACTTCAACAGTCGCGAACGCAACTCGTGCAGATGTTCGACCAACGACATGGTGCCGTCGGGATTCGTCCTGCGCCGGCTACGGCGGGGGTCGAACGGAATGCGCATGGATGTGACTGCCTCGCTGATCACCTGGCCGGATCCGGATGAAACGCCCAACCGCCATCGCACCGCCACCCCGCGGGCGTTACCGGGGTGACGGCCTCGAGACGGACCGGATCAGGCCGTGTGACGATCCTTGTCGGCCTGCGGCGCCGGATTCACCGGCTGAGCAGGCGGCAGCTCGGCCGCGGGCGCCGAC
The DNA here is from genome assembly GCF_000308535.1 of Nocardia cerradoensis NBRC 101014. GTDB lineage: Bacteria > Actinomycetota > Actinomycetes > Mycobacteriales > Mycobacteriaceae > Nocardia > Nocardia cerradoensis. Next base: position 18,184 of record NZ_BAFW01000121.1, read on the forward strand.
TGCGGTGTGGTGCCGGACGCGTTCGCCGACCCCGTGTTCGCAGACCCCGCGTTCGCCGAGCCCTCGGACTGCATCTCGCTCATCTCGCTCTTGAAGATGCGCAAGGAACGTCCGAGACCCCGGGCGGCGTCGGGCAGCCGCTTGGCGCCGAACAGCAGCAGGATCACCAACGCAATGATGAGCCAGTGCGTCGGGCTCAATGAACCCATCGAAAACCTCCCAAGACTGTGGTATGTCCGATGCTACCGGACCCCGATCCGGCGACGACGCGCGTCGTCACCCGCGAATCGGCGAGACGGTACCGCGGGTCAGCTCGACACCGGCCGCGTCGCCTCGCGGGCGACCGCGCCCCGCAGCTCCGCGAGCAGGTCGGGGCCGGTCCAGCGGCGTTCGTCGCCGTTCTCCGCGGCCCGGATCAGTTCGACCAGTCGTGCGTTCACCGGAGTGGGTACCGCCACCATCCGGCCCAGCTCGACGATTTCCCCACAGAGCCAATCGATTTCGGTGCGCCGGCCCAGGGCCAGATCGTCGGCCATCGACGAGCGCGCCATCGGGTCCACCGCGAGCACCCGTCCGGCCACCCGCTCGAAGACGGCATCGGGAACCGTCAGCAGGCGGGCCATCACGCGCGGCGGCAGCACGGTCAGCCGCGCGGGACGGATCCGGGCCCGCCGCATCGCCGCGAGCGCCTCGTCCTGCGCCAGCGCCAGGCAGCGCCGGTAATCGCGGGCGGCCAGTTCCTCGCGCAGCGGCCGGCCCGACAGCGCGTTGATCGCGTTGTTGAGGTTGAGCAGCAGTTTGGCCCACTGCACCGGGCGCAGATCCTGATGTCGGTCCAGCGGCAGCCCGGCCCGTTCGAACAGCGGCGCGAATCGGGACAGCGCCGGATCGTCGGCCACCGCCACGGTGCCGTCGGTCCCGCGATGGAAATGGCCGGGGCCGCTGTGGACGACGTTGAACATCACCATGCCCGCCGAGACCACCGCCGTGGGCAGCACCTCCCGGATCGCCGCATCGTTGCCGATGCCGTTCTGCAGGCTGACCACCACGGTGTCCGCGCGCACCCGGTTGCGAAGTTGCGCCGCGGCCTGTGCGGTCTGCGCCGACTTCACGGTGACCAGCACCAGATCGGCGGTGGCGGCGCTGTCCGGTTCGGTCTCGGTGCGGAAACCGCTCGCCGCGACGCGATCGTCGCCGCCGTCCAGATCGGTCAGCCGCAGCCCGTGCGCGCCGATCTCGTCCAGCAGCCGCGGGCGCCCGACGAAGCTCACCTCGGCACCGGCGGCGGCCAGTTTGCCACCGACGAACAGACCGATACTTCCGGCACCCAGCACCGTCACCCGGAACGTCACGCGGGCCCGACCTCCTCGACCATGTTCCGGTCGTAACCGAGGTCGCCGACCTCGTCGTAGGCGGCCAGCGCCGCGGCCGACCGTTCCCGCACCGCGCTCACCAGTTCCGGCGGCCCCAGCACGGTGACACCGGAACCGAAGCCGAGCAGCAGTCGCGCGATCCAGCCCAGCGTGGCGAACCGCATCGTCGCCTCGACGCTGCCGTCGGGATGGACCGCCACCGGATGCATCGGATACTGATCCAGCACCCACCCGTAGTCGCCACGAATGCGCAAGCGCGCCAAGGCAACCGCCGGATCGTCGGAGAACAGGTCCAGCCCCGCGGACTCCTCGGTGGCGTGGCTGGGCGGATTCGCCGGCTCCTCGAGTTCGGTGGCCTCCTCGATCCGGTCGAACCGGAACAGCCGCACCCCCTCGGCCTGCCGGCACCATGCCTGCAGATAGGAGTTGTTGTCCACCAGCACGATTCGGATCGGATCGACGACGCGCTCGGACACCACATCCCGGCTCGCCGAGTAGTACACCAGCCGCAGCGCGCGGCCGTCGGCCAGTGCGGAACGCACCGTGGTCACCGCCGGCGCCTCGACCGGCTCCGCGGTGTCGGGTTCGCTGCGATGCCCGGCCTCGCCGGAGATGGCGGATTCGATCTTGGCGGTCGCCGACCGGGCCGCCGTCGGATCGACCATGCCCGGCAGATCCGCGATCGAGCGCAGGGCCACCAGCAGCGCCGTCGCCTCGATCGAGGTCAGCCGCAGCGGACGGTCGATACCGGCGGAGAAGGTGACCTCGATGCTCTCCTCGGAGAACGACAGATCGATCAGATCGCCCGGACCGTAACCGGGCAGCCCGCACATCCAGAGCTGATTGAGGTCGCTCATCAGCTGTTTGATGCTGACGCCGAGTTCCGCGGCCGCCTCGGGCGCACTGATCCCCGGATTCGCGAGGAAGTACGGAACCATATTCAGCAACCGGGACAGCCGCGTCGACAATCGGCTGCTCATCGCCGTACCCCCGCCCGGGCCGTTGCGACGCTCGCGCGTCTCATGCCGACACCTCCGTCCGTTCCAGTACCGACCGCAGCCGCGCGATCACATCGGCCCGCAGATCCTCCGGGGCCAGCACCAGCGCATCCGGGCCGAGGCCGGTGATCAACCGTGCCAGCCAGTCGCGCGACCGCACCGGCACCTCCACCACCGAACCCGGGCGACCGGCGACCGTCTCCTCGGCGATCACCACGCCCAGCCTGCGGATCTCCTGCCCGCGCTCCTGCGCCACCCACACCGTCGCCGATCCGGTCACCGGCGCCGCACCCGTCACCCGCGCCACGATCTGACGCAGATCCACATCCGCCGGTTTGTGCACCGCGTTCTCGGGTCCGTAGATCTCGACGTCGGCCCCGATCCGCGACAACCGGAAGGTCCGCACGGCGTCCCGGTCGCGGTCGTGGCCCACCAGGTACCAGCGTCCGTGCCGGGTCACCACACCCCACGGCTCCACATCGCGTGTGGTGTAGGGCGCGTTGTGGGTGACGCGGTGTTCGAATCGCACCGCCCGTCCCGCGTCGATGGCCGCCAGCAGTTTGCCCAGCGCGGCCTCCGAGCCCCGGGTGCGGGCCGGAACCGCGGGTACCGACGCCGAGGCCGCATCGGCGTCGACGTGCACCCCGGCGGCTCGCAACTTGAATACCGCGCTCTCCGCGGCGCTGGCCAGCTCCGGGGACTCCCACAGCTGCACCGCCACCGCGACCGCCGCCGCTTCCGCGCTGGTCAGATCGATATCGGGCAGTTCGTAGGCATCACGATTGATGCGATAGCCCTCCTGCCCGGAGAACCGGCCCACCGGGCCGACCTCGAGCGGGATCCCCAGATCCCGCAATTCGTTCTTGTCGCGCTCGAACATCCGGCTGAACGCCTCGTCGCTGGCCGACTCCTCGTAGCCGGCAACGCTGTCGCGGATGCGCTCCGCGGTCAGGAACTGCCGGGTCGACAGCAGCGCGATCACCAGATTCATCAGCCGCTCGACCTTGGAAATCGCCACCCGACACAGAGTAATCGGACTCCCGGAACGACGGTGCACCACCGCACCGATCCGCGCCGGGATATCGCGGCCGACAGCCGGATCGACCGGCCCCGCGAACCACCGCGGGGCCGTCGGCCCTCACATCGAGGCGATCAACCGATCCACGCGCTCGTCCACGGACCGGAACGGGTCCTTGCACAAGACCGTGCGCTGCGCCTGATCGTTCAGCTTCAGGTGCACCCAGTCGACGGTGAAATCGCGGCCCGCCTCCTGCGCGGCGGTGATGAAATCACCGCGCAGTTTGGCCCGCGTCGTCTGCGGCGGAGTCGTCACCGCGGCATCGACCGCCTCGTCCTCGGTGATCCGCTTGACCAGACCCTTGCGCTGCAACAGATCGAACACTCCGCGACCACGCTTGATGTCGTGATAGGCCAGATCCAGCTGAGCGATCTTCGGATCGGACAGTTCCATCGAGTACCGGTCCTGGTAGCGCTGGAACAGCTTGCGCTTGATCACCCAGTCGATCTCGGTGTCGACCTTCGCGAAGTCCTGCGCCTCGACCGCGTCGAGCGTGCGACCCCACAGATCCACCACGGCGTCCACCTGCGGATCGCGCTCACGATTGCGCAGATGCTCGACGGCGCGGGCGTAGTACTCGCGCTGGATGTCGAGCGCGCTGGCCTGGCGGCCACCCGCGAGACGCACCGGCCGTCGGCCGGTCAGATCGTGGCTGACCTCGCGGATCGCCCGAATCGGATTGTCGAGCGCGAAATCGCGGAACGACACCCCGGCCTCGATCATCTCCAGCACCAGCGCCGCGGTGCCCACTTTCAGCATGGTGGTGGGTTCGGCCATGTTCGAGTCGCCGACGATCACATGCAGGCGGCGGTACTTCTCCGCGTCGGCATGCGGCTCGTCGCGCGTGTTGATGATCGGCCGCGACCGCGTGGTCGCCGACGACACGCCTTCCCAGATGTGCTCGGCCCGCTGCGACAGGCAGAACGTGGCCGCCTTCGGCGTCTGCAGGATCTTTCCCGCACCGCAGATCAGCTGCCTGGTCACCAGGAACGGCAACAGCACATCCGAGATCCGGGAGAACTCGCCGGCCCGCACCACGAGGAAGTTCTCGTGGCAACCGTAGGAGTTGCCCGCCGAATCGGTGTTGTTCTTGAACAGATAGATGTCACCGCCGATCCCCTCCTCGGCCAAGCGCTGCTCGGCATCGATCAGCAACTCCTCGAGCACCCGCTCACCCGCGCGATCGTGGGTGACCAGCTGAACCAGCGAGTCACATTCGGCCGTCGCATACTCCGGATGGGAACCGACATCGAGATAGAGCCGCGCTCCGTTGCGGAGAAATACGTTCGAACTACGGCCCCAGGACACCACCCGGCGGAACAGATACCGGGCCACCTCGTCAGGACTCAACCGACGGTGACCGTGGAACGTGCACGTCACCCCGAACTCGGTCTCGATCCCCATAATTCGTCGCTGCACACCATCGACATTACGGCAAAGCGAACGGCGAAAGTGGCTGTGCGAGCAAGCGGTTGCATACGGGTTCACAACAATATGGGCTGCACTCGATGGCGACGTCTCCGGCAGCGCGAGGTTCGCGATCCCCTGGGCCTCGTCGTCGGGCACCCACTGCATGCCCGTCTGTGGGGCGCAGAGCGGATGCTCACGATAACGGGGCCGCAAAGCCGCAGGTCGCGGGCGCGGGCGAGAAGTCGCCGGGACCGAGCCTACCCCTGCTGCTACCTGCGCGGACGCCGGACCGCCCGCGGCACGCCACGCGCAGACGAAGACGCCCGGTCCCTTCACACGTTCGGAAGGGGCCGGGCGTCCGGGTCGAGCGCTCCCAGCGGTTACGGGTTGGAGGGGTCTCCGGCGGAGGGCGTCTCCGGCTCGGCGTTCTCCTCGCCCGCGTTCGCCGCGCCGTCGGCGGAGAGCAGTGTCTCCAGCGAGGCGTGCGGAATGCGCCGGAAGGCCCGGCGCGGGCGGGCCTGCTCCAGCGTCGCCACCTCCAGCGAGGACACCGCGATGCCGCGCTTGTCCTTGTCGCTGTTGTCCGGCGACCCCTTCTGCAGGGCGTCCACGGCGGTGCGGATCGCGGCCCGCAATTCCAGGCCGGGCTGGAAGGTGTCCTTGAGCGCGGTGCTGATCGGGTCGGTGTTACCGCCCATCACCACGAAGTCGCGCTCGTCGACGATGGAGCCGTCGAAGTTGATCCGGTACAGGACCGAATTCGACTCCTGCTCCGGATAGCCGACCTCACCGATACAGATCTCGACCTCATAGGGCTTGAGCTGATCGGTGAAGATCGTGCCGAGGGTGGAGGCGTACATGTTCGCCAGCGCCCGCCCCGTCACATCTCGCCGGTCGTACTGGTATCCGCGCAGGTCGGCCTGCAGGATCCCACCACGACGCAGACTTTCGAACTCGTTGTACTTGCCGACCGCGGCGAATCCGATGCGGTCGTAGAGCTCGCTCACCTTGTGCAGCGTCGCCGAGGGGTTCTCGGCGACGAACAGCACACCCTTGTCGTACACCAGCACCACGACACTGCGTCCCCGGGCGATGCCTTTGCGCGCAAGTTCGGTCTTGTCGCGCATGATCTGTTCGGCCGACGCGTAGTACGGCAGTGTCATGGACGCGCACTCCCTTCTTCGGCCACCCGCTCGTCGACGATCGAGCGCGCGATCTGCTCGAGCCGCTCGTCCGAAACCTCCAGCGCCCCTTCGGCATTGATGACGATCGCCGTGGGGAAGATACCGCGCTGCAGATCCGGGCCGCCGGTGGCGGTGTCGTCGTCGGAGGCGTCGAGCAGCGATTCGACGGCGATGCGCAGGGCGCGGTCCTCGTCCATATCGCGGCTGTAGGTCTTCTTCAACGACGACTTGGCGAACATCGAGCCCGAACCGGTGGCGGTGTAGCCGAAGCGCTCTTCGCTGCGGCCGCCGACCACGTCGTAGGACACGATGCGACCGGCGCGCTCCGGATCGGTGGCCTCGAGGTCGTAACCGACCAGAATCGGCACCACCGCCAAACCCTGCAGTGCCGCCGGCAGATTGTCGCGGACCATCTTCGACAGCTTGTTGGCCTTGCCGTCGAAGGTCAGCGGCACGCCCTCGATCTTCTCGTAGTACTCCAGCTCCACCGCGAACAGGCGGATCATCTCGACCGCCACGCCCGCGGTGCCGGCGATACCGGCCGCGGAGAAGGTGTCGGTGATGTAGACCTTCTCCATATCGCGGCTGGCCAGCAGGTTGCCCTGGGTGGCCCGGCGGTCGCCGGCGATCAGCACACCGCCGCGGTAGGTCACCGCGACGATCGTGGTGCCGTGCGGCGCCAGGTCCCCGGCCGAGCCGTTACCACCGGAAGCGCGCCCGAAACCGTTGCCCGGCAACAGTTCCGGCGCGTTTTCCCGCAGATATTCGGAGAATGACGAGAGGGCGTACCCCATGTGGAGCCGCAAGGGGTCACCTGATGTCACTGGCCGCCTTTCTGGACGTAGGCACGCACGAAGTCCTCCGCGTTCTCCTCGAGCACGTCATCGATCTCGTCGAGCAGGTCGTCGGTCTCCTCGGCCAGCTTTTCGCGGCGCTCCTGTCCCGCGGCCTCGACACCGGCCGCGTCGTCGTCCTCGTCGCCACCACCGGCGCGCTTGGTCTGCTCTTGTGCCATAGCAGCCGACCTCCTCTGTACTGATCATCGGCGAGCATCGGAAACCTCCGATGCTCGTCCCTCAACACTACCCAGCGACGGTGACAACATGCCGGATTACGTCGCAATGTGCCCCCGCCGCAACGTCACAGCACGCCGTGCCACCCGGCACGCGTGCGCCGCCGGCGGCCCGGCCGCCCGGTCA
>NZ_BAFW01000120.1 GCF_000308535.1 Nocardia cerradoensis NBRC 101014
GCCGTGGTCGCGATCGGCAACGCCCCGACCGCGCTGTTCCATCTGCTGGACATGCTCGACGCGGGCGCCCCTCGCCCGGCCGCGGTGCTGGGAATCCCGGTGGGCTTCGTCGGCGCCGCCGAATCCAAGCAGGCCCTGGCCGAATACGGCGACGTCGAATATCTCACCGTGCACGGCCGTCGCGGCGGCAGCGCCATCACCGCCGCCGCCCTCAACGCGATCGCGAGTGAGCAGGAATGAGCGCTCAGGGTGCGGAGGAGGCAGCGCGCGTCACCACGGAGCGCCCGAGCTCATTCCTCGACGGGCACAGCATGAGCGCTCAGGGTGTGATTCCCGGAAAGCTGTGGGGTGTGGGCCTGGGCCCCGGCGACCCGGAGCTGGTGACGGTGAAGGCGGCCCGCATCATCGAATCGGCCGATGTCATCGCCTTTCACAGCGCTCGCCACGGTCGCAGCATCTCGCGCTCGATCGCGGCGCCGTATATGCGGCCCGGTCAGCTGGAGGAACATCTCGTCTACCCGGTGACCACCGAGACCACCGACCATCCGGGCGGCTATCAGGGCGCGATCGACGAATTCTACGAACGCGCCGCCGACCTGCTGGCCGGCCATCTGGCCGCGGGCCGCACCGTCGCGCTGCTGGCGGCCGGCGATCCGCTGTTCTACAGCTCGTACATGCATATGCACCGGCGCCTGGCCGACCGGTTCCCCGCGGAGATCATCCCGGGCATCACCTCGGTCAGCGCCGCCTCCGCCGCGCTCGGCACACCGTTGGTGGAGGGTGAGCAGGTGCTGACGGTGCTGCCCGGGACCATGCCGCCGGATCAGCTCGCCGAACGCCTCGCCGACGCCGACGCCGCGGCGATCATGAAACTCGGCCGCACCTATCCCGGTGTGCGGCAAGCGCTTTCGAAGGCCGGGCGGCTCGACGACGCCTACTACGTGGAACGCGCCAGCACCGGGCGGCAGCGGATCCTGCGCGCCGCCGACGTCTCCGACGACGAGGTGCCGTATTTCGCCATCACCGTGGTGCCCGGCCCCACCCCGACCACCGAGATACCGTTCACCACCGCCGAACCCGCTGCGGCCCAGGGCATTTCGCCCGCCTCCCCCGCCCCCGAGGTCGGTGAGGTCGTGGTCGTCGGACTGGGGCCCGGCTCCGCGCAGTGGACCACGCCCGAGGTCACTCGCGCCTTGGCGGCGGCGACCGACATCGTCGGCTACACCACCTACGTGAATCGCGTGCTGGTCCGCCCCGGGCAACGCCGCCATCTCAGCGACAACCGGGTCGAATCCGAACGCGCCGCCATGGCCTTGGATCTGGCGAAATCCGGCGCCCGCGTGGTGGTCGTGTCCTCCGGCGATCCCGGCGTTTTCGCGATGGCCGCCGCGGTCGTCGAGGAGTCCGCGGATCCGCAATGGCGTGATGTGCCCGTACGGGTGCTGCCCGGCGTCACCGCGGCCAGTGCCGTCGCCGCCCGCATCGGCGCACCCCTCGGCCACGATTTCGCGATGATCTCGCTCTCGGATCGCCTCAAACCGTGGGAGACCGTGGCACAACGCATTTCGGCGGTCGCCGCCGCCGATATGGCGATCGCGATCTACAACCCGGCCTCCACCCAGCGGCGGTGGCAGGTGGGCGCCCTGCGCGAGCTCGTCCTCGAGCACCGCGGCCCGGACACACCGGTGGTCCTCGGCCGCGACGTCGGCGGGCCGAGCGAATCGGTGCGCGTGACGACCCTGGCCGAACTGAACCCGGACGAGGTCGACATGCGCACACTGCTCATCATCGGCGCCTCCACCACCGCCACGGTGGAGACCCCGCACGGGACACGGGTTTTCACCTCACGACGGTACGGGCAGGCAGCGAAGGACGACGCGGCGACGGTCGCGGCCGACCGGTAATCCGCTCGGACACTGCGCCTACCGGCGTCAGCGCGCGTTCAACCACTCCCACGCCGCCGCCACGGATTCCACACACTCGACATCCTCGGGCACCGGTGGCCGATCGACGACCACCACCGGAATGCCGCAGGTCCGGGCAGCGGTCAGCTTGGCCGCGGTGAGCTCGCCACCGCTGTCCTTGGTCACCATCGCGGCGATGCGGTGCTCGCGCAGCAGATCGACCTCCTGCGCCACCGTGAACGGGCCACGGGCGAGAAACAGAAGATGCTGCGGCGGAACGGGTCCGGTGGGCGGATCGATGGCGCGGATGAGGAACCACGGCTCACCGAGCTCGGCGAAGGCGGCCACGCCCTGGCGGCCGACGGTGAGGAAGACGCGGTCGAATGCGGCCACCGCGCGAGCGGCGGCGGCCAGATCCGGCACCCGCGACCACCGGTCACCGGGTTGTTCGGACCAGCCCGGCCGGCGCAGGTGCACGATCGGCACCCCAGCCGCTCGTGCCGCGGCGGCCGCATGCGCGGAAATGGTGCCCGCGAAGGGATGGGTGGCGTCGACGATCGCGTCGATCGCATTGTCCGCCAGCCACTTCCGCAGGCCCTCTGCGCCGCCGAAACCGCCGATCCGCACCGCGCCGGCGGGGAGGACGGGTTCGCGCACACGGCCGGCGAGCGAGGAGACGATGTCGAATCCTCGCTCGCCGGAGGCGATATCGGCGAGCTGCCGGGCTTCCCGGGTGCCGCCGAGAATCAGAACCTTCAGTGTCGCAACACTTTCGGTGTCAGTTGCCGCTGAAGTACGCGAACGCGGAGTCGATCAGCGGCTGCCCGCCCGCGACCAGCAGGCCGATCACGCCACCCAGGACCGCGCCCGGGATCGAGCCGACGCCGATGAAGATCAGGCCGACCAGGAAGCCGATCACCGCACCGACCGCGGCGCCCAGCGAGGCGTGCTGCAGCTCGGAGAAGAACCAGTCCTGACCGGAGATGTTCTTCACCGACGAGATCGGCTGCCCCTGCGGGGTCAGCGTCAAGCTGGTGCCGTCCTCGGTCACCGCGGCGGCGACGGTGGTGCCGTTGGGCCCCTTGGCCGAGAGCGGGTAGCTCATCACCACGGCACCCTTGTCGTTGGTCAGGGTGACCGCCGACTTGTCCGAGGTGAGGGCGAACTTGCCACCCGTCACCGTGGTCACGATCTTGTTGCCCACATCGGCGAGTTCGGTGGTGTAGCCGACACCCTGGTCCGTGCCGTGCACGGCCGGGCTCTGCTCGGTCTGAACCTGACTCGGCGCCGGCGCGGGCGCGGCAGGCTCGGCGTAAGCGGTACCGTAGGCGATACTCGTCGCCGCGATGGCGATCAGCGAGGTGCCGACAAAGTTGGTGAATCTCATCTATTTCCCATCGGATCGATCACCCGACATAGCGATCGGATTGCGCTGCCCCGAAACATTTCCGCAGGTCAGCCGGTTGCCGACTGTGGGAATCGGGTCAGAATCGTTACTTTACCGTCACATTGGGGATTCAGGTACTCCAGCCGATGGGGAGTTGCCGGCAGTCGGCGAAGGCCGCGACGCCGCCCAGATGGCGGCCTCGGGCGGAAACCAGAACCGCTACGCGACAGCCCTCCAGCACGCGTGGGGCTGGCTGCGCAGACGATTCGACACCAGCAAAATAGCCGGAATCGCGAAATGGGCGGCGCGGCTGGGGGTTCGCGGAGGAAGAGGGTCTGTCTTTGTCGGTGCGGCATGGAAGTATCCGCGATGGATCGACAAGCTATGAAACACGGATGACCGAACTCGATGACGCTGACGCGCACTGACGCATTGACTCTACTGACAGACTCACTCTCGACACGACGACGACGCGGCGCAAAACGGCTGCGCGCGCTTGCAGACCCGACGACAGCGGCCCAGGTCCGCACCGCGCTCGAACACGAAGTGCGGGACAATCGCACC
>NZ_BAFW01000119.1 GCF_000308535.1 Nocardia cerradoensis NBRC 101014
TTTACCGGTCGATCCGGACGTGAAGATCACGTAAGCCAGGTGGTCACGGCGCAGCGGTGCGCGCCGATCGGCGTCGGTGATCTCCGGTTCGTCGCCGGAATCGGCCGTGTCGAGCTGTTGCACATCGATCACCGCGACGTCGCCGGGAAGATCGACCTCGTCCCGGGCCGCGGTCAGTACGCACAGCGGCGCGGCCTGCTCGAGGATGTGCGCGGTGCGCTCGCCCGGATGATCGGGATCGATCGGCAGATAGGCCGCTCCCGCGCGCACGATCGCGTACATGCCGACCACCAGGTCGAGACTGCGGCGCATGGCCAGGCCCACGACCGTGTCGGGTCCGGCACCGCGCGCGATCAGCAAGCGCGCCAGCCGATCCGCGCGCCGGCGTAGCTGTTCGTAAGTCAGTGTGTCGCCGTCGAATTCGAGCGCGATCGCATCCGGCGTGGCCCGCGCCTGCGCGCCGAACCGATCGGCGAGAGTGCCCGGCTGCTCCGGCACGGCGGTCGCATTCCACTGCCGCAGCACCTCGTCGCGTTCGGCATCGGTGATCACCGGCACCGCCGCGATCGGCTCGGCCGGATCGGCGGTGAGGAAGCGGTTCAGGTAGGCGAGGAACCGCTCGTGATGACGTGCCAGCTCGGCCGCGCCGTAGAGCTGCGGATTGGCCTCGAAATCGACGTGGATGCGCCCGCCCTCGCCGTTGTAGAGGTTGATCGACAGATCCTCGACCGGGCCGGTGGACAGCACATTGAGCGAGCCGACGAAGCTGCCGAAGTTCAGTTCGCTGTGGAACAGCATGATGTTGACCATCGGCCCGAAGAAGCCGCGGGCATCGCGCGAATAACCGCAGTCGCGTCTGATGTCGTCGTGGCGGTAGCGCTGGTGCCGCAGGGCGCCGGTGATCTGCAGTTCGGTCGCCTTGACGACATCGGCGACCGTGGTGTCGGCGTCGAATCGCACCCGGATCGGCACCACGTTGGACACCACGCCCGCGGAACGGCGCAGCGCGACCGTGGTCCGCGCCGACATCGGCAAGCTCAGCACCACATCGGAGGTGCCGGTCACCGCGCGCACGTACCCCGCCAGCGCCGCGACCACCAGCGCCGAATTCTGCGAATCGAATGTGGTGGCGGCAGTGGTGAGTTCGGTTTCGGTGTCGGCGTCGAGCACGGCCGCCGCGATGCGCCGGCCCGGATCCGGCATGGACGAGGCGATCCCCGACGACGACAGCGTCTGCGGCTCGCCCACCCCCACGAGTTGCTCACGCCAATACTCCTGATCGGCGCGATAGCGGCTCGACTCCCGATACCGCGACTCCCCCGCGTAGATCTCCGCCAGCGGGGTGGCCCGCGAGACCGAGGGCTCGGTGTGGTTCTCCAGCGCGGTGTAGATCTCGGCGGTGCGGGTGAGCGCGTTCATGGCGCCGTAGCCGTCGATGACGATGTGGTGGGCGCGGCAGTACCAGATGTAGTCCTGGTCACCGACGCGCAGGACGACATTGATGGTCAGCGGCTCGTGTTCGATATCGATCGGGCTGCTGGCGTGCTCGTTCATCCACCGCAGCGCCGCCGCGCGCGGATCGGGCTCCTTACGCAGATCGATCCGAGCCCAGCCGGGCCGATGCGCCGAATCCACCACCTGCTGCGGCACGCCGTCGATCTCCACGACGCGCACCTGACCCACCTGGGATTCCGCGCCGAACCGCTCGATCGAGTAGAGCAGCCGGCCCACGTCGAGATCACCGTGGATTTCCACGTACTGCGCGATGGTCAGTGGCACATCGGGCCGAATCCGCTGCGCGTACCACAGGGCGGTTTGCGCCGGTGACAGAGCGAAGGGTTGTGCTGAGAATTCGCCGGAAGCACATTGGTCGACACGATCGGTGGCCAATGAACTCATCAATCACTCCGTTCTGCCGCTGTATACGCAACTCCCCGGTCCCGATCCGCGGGCGGAAAAGCGCGCGCCAGCGGGAGGACGTGATCCACGCCCTATGATTCGGAGCCCCGTTGCGGCCGGACTGGTAACGATGTCGTGATCTTCGGCCTCGAACGCCACAGGCAGATAAAGCAATTGATTGGCTATTTCACCGCAAACGACTGCCGTTCCGTGCTGATCGCCCGTCAAGGACAAGATCGACAGCACGCGGTATCCGGCTGTGCAACCGGCCGGCGAATGCGGATGGGCGGCCCGGAATCGACGGAGTGTGAGAAATTTCGATTCGCGGGTACCCGCGATGTGTGATTGTCCGGGAGACTGCGGTGGCCGTCAGTCGAATGCCGGGTCGCCGGTGACGTCCTCATCGGTCCGATGCGCCGAGCGCATCGTTCGCCGCCGGATAGCCGCGACCAGGGCGACGGCCGCAGCAAGAATACACAACATGCGTTCCGGAAGGGGACCTATCGCGGTCGCGGGTGTCGTGTCGCTGCGCAACGGCAGCGTCGCCTCGAGTGCGGCGGGCACGAATTTGGTGGTCTGCTGCCGCACCACGCCGTCGGCGGTGACGATGGCACTGACGCCGGTCGTCGCGGCGACCACCAGCGCCCGGCCGTGTTCGACGGCCCGCACCCGCGACATGGCCAGCTGCTGATAGGTCATATCGCTGTCACCGAAGGTGGCGTTGTTGGTCGGGACGGTCAGCAGTTGCGCACCGGCGCGCAGCGAATCCTCGAAGGCGCGGTCGAAGGCGACCTCGTAGCAGGTTGCCACGCCGATCGCGACCATCGGGCCGCCGCTCGCCGGCCGGGCGTGCACGACACCGTCGCCGTGGCCGGGCACGAAGTAGCCTGCGCGGTCGGCGTAGTCGGAGAAGTGGCGGAAGAAGCCACGGTAGGGCAGATATTCGCCGAAGGGCTGGATGATCTTCTTGTCGTGGCGCTCCCCCGGCCCGTCGGTGTCCCACACGATCACCGAGTTGGTGGTGGTTCGGTCGTCGTTGACGAGGACGGCGCCCACCAGGATCGGGGCGCGGATGTCACGGGAGGCCGCTGTGATCTCGTCGTAGGCGTCGGAATTCCGCAGCGGGTCGATATCGGAGGAGTTCTCCGGCCAGATCACCACATCCGGCGCAGCGGCGGTACCGGCGGCGACCGCGCGGGCCAATTCCTCGGTACGACGAATGTGATTGTCCAGCACGGCGCGGCGCTGGGCGTTGAAGTCCAGACCCAGCCGCGGCACGCTGCCCTGGATAGCGGCGACCGTGATCGACCGGTCTCCGTCGTCCGGGGCGGGCAGCGCGGTCCGGAGGATCACTCCGGTAATCGGGATAATAGCCACAACCGTTGCGAGAGTGATAATTACGACCGCCCGCCGTGCGGTTACCCGGGGACGCAACCGAAGCAGCAGGGCCGCCAGGACGGTTCCGGTCAGGGCGACCGCGAAGCTCACCACCGGTGCACCGCCGAGCCAGGCCAGCGGCAGATACCAGCCGTCGGCCTGCCCGAAAGCGAGCCGGCCCCACGGGAATCCGCCGAAGGGAAAGCTGGAGCGTCCCCATTCGGTGAGCGTCCACATCAGCGCCACCCACACCGGCCAGCCCGGCAGGTCGCACACCAGCCGCGACAGCAGCCCGAACAGGCCGACATACAGCGCGCACGCGGCCGAGAGCGCCAGCCACGGCACCGGGCCGACGTAGATGCCGGTCCACGGCAGTAGCGGCAGGAAGAACGCGAGCCCCGCCAGCAGTCCGTAGCCGAATCCGCCGCGCAATCTCGTCGCGTCGCGCACGACCAAAGTCAAGATCGCGATGCCGATCGGCGCGAGATACCAGCAGGTCCGCGGCGGGAAGCTCGCGAACACCAACAGCCCGGCGACGACAGCGGCCCCGATCCTCCCCCACACCCGCCACGTCACGCCCAGCACCGCGCCAGCCTACTGGGATACCGCGCACCGGCCGGTGCCGGGCTCCGGGGCGCACGCATGCCGGGCCGGTGCGCGTCGTCGATGTCCAACCACGGCGCTCGTCGGTTACCCCGGTCAGTGCGGTGGCGGTGGACGAACGGGTCATGCCGGGCGTCCGCCACGCGCCCACAGGGACGAAGCGCGGCCGATGTCGGTCGCGCACCTTCCTCAGGCCGCGTAGATGGTGACTCCCGCACGGACCGTACGCAGGCAACGCGGGAGTTCGGCGCCCTCGTCCAAGGACGGCAGGCCGGGGACGCGGGAGCGCGGATCGGTGGACCAGCGTTGCACCGTGTCCGAGGCGGCGGCGACCACCAATTCCGTTGTGTCCCATATCGCGTAGTCGGCCGGAGCGCCGGGCACCAGCGTGCCGGCGATCCCGTCGCGCACGCCGCCGGCTCGCCACGCGCCGCGGGTGGCGGCGGCGAAGGCGGCGCGCGGGGAGATGTGGTGTCCCGGGGTGCGGTGGTTCGCGGCCGCGCGGACGGCCTCCCACGGGTTCAGCGCCGTCACCGGGGCGTCGGAGCTGATGGCCAGCGAGATGCCGGCGGCGGCCATCGCCGCGAACGGGTTGGTGGCGGCGGCGCGTTCGGCGCCCAGCCGGGTGGCGTACATTCCCTCGGCGCCACCCCAGGCGGCGTCGAATCCCGGTTGCACACTGGCGATCACACCGTATTCGGCCAGTTTCGCGATCTGTCCGGCATCGAGCAGTTCGGCGTGTTCGAGGCGGTGGCCGCGGGTGGCCACGGCCGGTGCGCCGAGTTCGGCGGCGACGCGGGCGAAGCCCTCGACCACCGCGTCGATGGCGGCGTCGCCGATGGCGTGGAATCCGGCCTGGATTCCGGCCTCGGTACAGGCCCGGACGTGCGCGGCGATCGCCGCGGCGTCGAGGTAGGACACGCCGGTGGTGTCGCGGTCGGCATACGGTTCGCGCAGCCACGCGGTGTGGGAGCCGAAGGATCCGTCGACGAACAGGTCCCCGGCCAGCCCGTGCACACCGAGTTCGCCGACCAGCGCCCGCGCCTCGTCGGCGGAGGTGACGGCCTCACCCCAATACGCCCGTACCCGCACACTGTGCTCGAATGCCAGCAATTCGCGCACATCGGTGCGTCCGGAGATCTGCGGGCCCGCGCATTCGTGGACGGCGACCACGCCGTGCGCGGCCGCGTGATCGAGTGCGGTGGCCCGGGCCCGGTCGCGTTGCGTGCGGTCGAGACCGTCGAGGGCGGCCTCGCGGACGAGGTGATGGGCGTCGGCGCGAAGCGGTGCGCCGGCGGTATATCCCGTGGCGGCGCGGACGGCGGCCACCGCGTCGAGCAGCGCGGTCGAGGCGACGGCGGAATGGGCGTCCACGCGGGACAGGTAGACCGCGCGGCCGGGCCCGGCCGCGGCGTCGATCTCCTCGACCGTGGGCGGGCGCCCCTCGGGCCAGCGGGTCTCGTCCCAGCCGTCGCCGATGATCGTTCCGGAATGCGCGGCGGCGTACTCGCGCACCAGATCCAGGCACTGCGCCAGCGAATTCGCCTGGGACAGATCCAGACCCGTCAGTTGCAGGCCCAGCGCGGTGACGTGCACGTGCGGATCGACGAAGGCCGGGGCCACGAAAGCGCCGTCCAGATCGACGATTTCGGCGTCGGGATGCAGCGCGCGACCGGGACGTTCGGCGCCCAGCCAGACCACGGTGCCGTCGGTGACCGCCATCGCGGTCGCATCGGGGGAACTGGAACTGTAGATTCGGCCGCCGACCAGCAACTGGGTACTCACGGATGACCAGTGTGCCGCACGGCCGGCGGCATGCGATCAGTGCGGGTCGGTCAGCGGGGATCGATCATGCGCCGCGCGGGGCCCTGACCGTCGTCGTAGTACTGCTCGACGACCACGCCGTCGACGACCTCACCGGAGGGTTCCACCACCACGCCGCGATAGCCGGTGGCCATGGTCAGCCGATCGATGCGCCGCAGCGCCGCGGCCGAGACCAGCGGTCGCAGCAGTGCGCGGGTGGGCAGGAGCAGCAGCAGTCCGAACACCGAGGTGACCAGTCCGGGAACGAACATCAGCAGCGCGCCGACCCCGACCAGCGCGCCGTCGGCGACGGCGGTCCCCGGGGCGATCTCGCCGCGCCGGGCGCGGCGGAACTGCTCGAAGACCCGGCGGCCCTGGGAACGCACCAGGATCAACCCGAGCGCGGATCCGGCGATGAGCAGCAGAATGGTCGGCACGGCACCGATGAGGTGGCCGACCACGACCAGCGCCGCGATCTCGACGACGAGATAGAGGGCGAACAACAGGGCGGGCATCGGCGATCCTTTCCACGATCTACCCTGCCCAACGCGCGACGGCCCCGATTTTCTCCCGATCCGGGCATATCGCCGCACATCCGGGTCAGGTACCCGGTGTGACCAGCCCGGTTTCGTAGGCCAGTACGACCGCCTGCACCCGGTCGCGCAGTCCCAGTTTGGTCAGCACCCGGCCGACGTGCGTCTTCACCGTGGCCTCCGACAGGTACAACTCGGCGGCGATCTCGGCGTTGGAGCGCCCGGCGGCGATCTGTTCGAGCACCTCGCGTTCACGCGCGGTGAGCACGTCGAGCACCGACGGGTCGCGCACGCGGGCGGGGTCGGCGGCGATCAACCGATTCAGCAGCCGTTTGGTCACCTTCGGCGAGACCACGGCGTCGCCGGCCGCGACGCTGCGGATCGCGGAGATCAAATCCTCGGGCGGGGTGTCCTTGAGCAGGAAGCCGCTGGCTCCGGCGCGCAGCGCACCGAGCGCGTGTTCGTCGAGGTCGAAGGTGGTCATCACCAGAACGCGGCTGCCGCACCCGGATTCGAGGATCTGGGCGGTCGCGGCGACGCCGTCGACCACGGGCATCCGCACATCCATCAGCACCACGTCGGGGGCCAGCTCACCGGCCAGCCGCACGGCGGTCGCGCCGTTGTCGGCTTCGGCGACGACGTCGACATCCGGGTGCGCGCCCAGCACCATCTTGAGTCCGGCACGCATGAGTTCCTGGTCGTCGACGACGAGTACGGTGATCGGCACCGCACCAATCTAACCGGGACTTCTCGGCCGGTCAGTCCGGTAGTTCGCGCTGCAGGGGAATGGTGGCGCAGACGCGCCAGCCGCCCTCGGGGCGTCGTCCCACCTCGAGGGTGCCGCCGAGGACCGCGATCCGCTCCCGCATCCCGACCAGTCCGAGGCCGCTGCCGGCGATGCCGTTGCGCACTGCGGTGTCGTCCACGGCGGGTGCCTTCGCCGCCACGGTGGACCCGGTCGCGGACGGGGCATCGCCGCGGTCGAGGACCTCGACCAGCACGTCCGCGTCGCGGCGGCGCACCCGCACCCAGGCCTGCGGGTCGGGGCCGGCGTGGCGGAAGGTGTTGGTCAGCGATTCCTGCACGATGCGATGCATGCCGAGACTCACCTCGGGCGCGACGTCGTCGAGTTCTCCGGTGAGTTCCAGTTCCACGGCGAGCCCGGCGTTGCGCATCATCTCCACCACCTTCGCCAGTCCGGCGGTGCCGTGCTGCGGCAGCTGTTCCGGGGGCGTGTTCGGTGCGCAGCAGTTCCACGGTCCGGCGCAGTTCGCGCAGCGCCTCCCGACCGGTGGCCGCGATGGTGGCCAATGCCTGTTCGGCGATCTCCGGATCACGGCGCAGCGCGTATTTCGCCCCGTCGGCCTGCACGATGATGACGCTGACCGCATGAGCGACCACGTCATGGAGTTCGCGGGCGATGCGGGTGCGTTCGGTCGAGACCGCGTCGTGGGCGCTGCGCTCGCGGTCGTAGTCGGCGACGGCGAGCCGGGCCGCGACCTCGGCGTCGTAGGCGTGGCGGGCGCCGAGGAATTCCGCGAGGGTCCAGCACAGCGCGTAGAACATGATCAGGAAGCCGATGACGATCGGCACCGACTGGTCGACCACGGCCAGCGAGAACGCCCCGTCCACGGCGAGGCCGGCCAGATACAGCAAGCCTTCGCGCCGGCCCACGTAGGCGACGAGGGTGTAGAGCGCGACGCCGACCGCCAGCAGTGCGGGCGGCTGCAGATCCTCGTGCAGGACCACGCTCACCGCGCTGGTCGTGATCGACAACACCAGCAGGGCGACCGCGCTGGCGCGCGGATAGCTGCGCCGCCAGATCACCGGCACCGGAACGAGCAGCCCGAGGATCAGGTAGACGATCGTGTGATCCTTGCCGCCGAGCGTGAGCAGATCGAACAGCACCAGTGCGGCCGCGAGGATGGAATCGGCGACCATGGGTTTGCCACGGAGCCACAGACTGAATCGGCGCACCCGCTCAGCCTAGGTGGCCGCCACCGCCGCATCGGGCGCCACGATTTGCCGCACGTCGCGAACTCTGATTGTGTCGCCGACGTGGATGTGGCTGATTGGGCGGTGCTGCTGCCCGCGGCCACGGTCGCGGGCTGGGTGGATGCCGTGGTGGGCGGCGGCGGACTAATCATCCTGCCGACCCTGCTGCTGGTGGCGCCGACGCTGGCCCCGCAGACCGCTCTGGGGACGAACAAGATCGCCGCATTCGCCGGAACCAGTGCCGCCGCACTGACTTTCGCGCGGCGGGTGCCGATGAACCGGCCGCTGATGCTGTCGGGAGCGGTGATCGCGGCGTGCGCGGCGGCCGCCGGTTCGGCCGCGGTGGCGCTGATCGACCGGCGCTATTTCATCCCGATCGTGATGGCGGTGCTGATCGGGGTCGCGATCGTGGTGGCCACACGGCCCTCGATCGGGGTGACGATGGCCACCCACCCGCCGACCCGGCGCCGCACGATTCTGGTGGTGGGCCTGTCGGCCGGACTGATCGGCGGTTACGACGGGCTGGTCGGCCCCGGTACCGGCACCTTCCTGATCATCTCCTTCGCCACCCTGCTGGGCACCGAATTCGTGCGCGCCGCGGCCATGGCGAAGGTGATCAACTGCGGGTCCAATCTCGGCGCGCTGATTCTGCTCGCCGCCACCGGGCACATCATCTGGTCGGTGGGCCTCGGGATGGCGGTGGCGAATATCGCTGGGTCCGTGGTGGGTTCGCGGATGGCGCTCGCGCGCGGCGCCGGGTTCGTGCGCGCGGTACTGCTGATCGTGGTGACCGCGATGGTCATCCGCCTGGGCTGGCAGCAGTTCGGCTGAGCGGCGCTCAGCAGTGCGCCTCCGCGGTCAGATGCCGCCCGGCCGAGAGCCAGGGCGCCAGCACCCGCGAGGTGGTCTCGCGAATGGTGCGATGCAGTCGCTCGCCGTCCTCGATCGCGTGGCGGCCGGAGAACAGCACGGTCAGCGCGCCCGACACCGCTCCGACGACGGCGCCGACCAGCGCGGCCGCGCCGACCTCGTCCAGTTCGTCGGGGAACGCGTCGCGCAGCCGCCGCGCGATCTCCTGCTGCGCGGCCAGCTGGGCGTGAGCGGCCCGGCCGCTCACGGCGGGAACGGTGCGCGAGACCTGGGCGCGCAACACCGCGATCCGGGCCGCGAGATCGTCGCCGAGGTGGTCACCGGGGTTGTCGCCGGCGGCGCGCAGCGCGCGCAGCAGCACCTCGACGGGCCGTTCGTCACTGCGGCGGCTCGCGATCGCGGCCACCGCCGCGGTCACGCGTTCGTCGGGTTCGGGGAAGAGCAGTTCCTCTTTGCTCTCGAAGTAGTTGAAGAATGTTCGGGTACCCACCTCGGCGGTCGCGGCGATATCGGCGACGGTGGTCGCCTCGTAGCCGCGCGATTCGAACAGGTCGGCGGCAGCCTCGAGGAGGGAGCGGCGGGTGCGTTCCCGCTTGCGGTCACGGAGTGCGGATGGCGGCACGCGGGCAGACAGTACGCCATCGGCGCCGCAACCTGCGGCAGGCTGCGCGTTTCGCGCGCGTTTCAGTCCGTGCCACACCGCATTTCGTGCATGTTTGCATCATCTGCAAACTTGCACGGCGTGTCGTGTTGGGGCCCGGAGTGTTTCGCCGCACCCGTCGGCGAATCTGTTGGCCCGCTCGGCGGTCAGCAATTAGCGTAGGCCGGGTGAGCATCGCATCCGCGACCGTGGACGAACAGTTCCGCGCGCTACCGCTGGCCGCCCTGACCGACGCGGCGCTGACGGCGGCACGCGCGGCCGGCGCCGAACACGCCGATCTGCGGGTGCACCGGCTGGTGACCCAATCGATCCGGTTGCGCGACGGCCGGGTCGAGTCCGTCGACAACGCCGTCGACCTGGGTTTCGCGGTCCGGGTGATCGTCGACGGCACCTGGGGTTTCGCCTCGCACTGCGAGCTGACGCCCGCGACCGCCGTGGCGGTGGCCCAGCGCGCGGTCACGGTCGCGGCCACCGTGCGGGCGCTCAACCGCGAGCGCGTCGAACTCGCCGGCGAACCGGTCTACCGCGACGCCACCTGGGTCTCGCCCTACGACGTGGACCCGTTCACGGTGCCGACGCCGGAGAAAGTCGCTCTGCTGCAGGACTATTCGCAGCGCCTGTCCTCGGCCGCGGGCATCGATCACGTGACGGCGTCAGTGCTGCAGGTCAAGGAGCAGACCTACTACGCCGACACCGCGGGTTCCACGATCACCCAGCAGCGGGTGCGGCTGCATCCGCAACTCGAGGCGATCACCGTCGACGCGGCGACGGGTGGTTTCGAGACCATGCGCACGCTCGCCGCCCCGGCTGGGCGCGGCTGGGAGTACGTCACCGGCGCCGACGGAGTCTGGGACTGGGACGACGAATTGGCGCGGATGCCACAGTGGCTGGCCGAGAAGGTCGCCGCGCCCTCGGTGACGCCGGGTCCCACCGACCTGGTGATCGATCCGACCAACCTGTGGCTGACGATTCACGAATCCATCGGTCACGCCACCGAATACGATCGCGCGATCGGCTACGAATCGGCCTACGCCGGAACCTCCTTCGCCACCCCCGACAAGCTCGGGACGCTGCGCTACGGCACCCCGATCATGCATGTCACCGGCGACCGCACCCAGGAGCACGGCCTGGCGACGGTCGGCTACGACGACGAAGGTGTGGCCGGCCAGCGCTGGGATCTGGTGCGCGACGGCACCCTGGTCGGCTATCAGCTCGACCGGGTCTTCGCGCCACGTCTCGGGGTGCCCCGCTCCAACGGCTGCTCCTACGCCGATTCCGCCCACCACGTACCCATTCAGCGCATGGCCAACGTCTCGCTGCAGCCCGATCCGCAGACCGACACCAGCACCGCCGAACTGATCTCGCGCGTCGAGGACGGCATCTACATCGTCGGCGACCGGTCCTGGTCGATCGACATGCAGCGCTACAACTTCCAATTCACCGGACAGCGCTTCTTCCGGATTCGCAACGGCGAGCCGGCCGGACAGGTGCGCGACGTCGCCTACCAAGCCACCACCACCGACTTCTGGGGCGCGATGGAAGCCGTGGGCGGCCCGTCGACCTGGGTCCTGGGCGGGGCGTTCAACTGCGGTAAGGCCCAGCCCGGCCAGGTCGCGGCGGTGTCGCACGGGTGCCCGTCGGTGCTGGTGCGCGGGGTGAACATCCTCAATACCCGCCAGGAGGCAGGGTGAGCGGCCACGGTTCGGAATTCGCAGACGATACGGGAGGCCGGTCGGTGACGATGATGCACGGCGCGGAGGTCGTGGAGCGGGCGCTGGCCGTCGCACGCGCGGACGAGACGATCCTCATCGTCACCGACGCGTCGGAGGCCTCGCTGCGCTGGGCCGGCAATTCCATGACCACCAACGGGTCGTCGGTGTCCCGGTCCTGGGCGGTGGTGTCGATCCTGCGCGAGGGCCCACGCTCGGCGCGGGTGGGCAGTGTCGGTTCCACGAGCGTGGATCCCGCCGAGATCGAGGCGGTGGTGCGCAGTGCGGAAGAGGCGGCTCGTACCGCCGAACCCGCCGCGGACGCGATGCCGCTGCTGGATCCGGAAAGCGCGGGTGCGCAACAGGATTCGCAGTGGTCGGGCCCGGTGCGCGAAACCGGTATCGAGGTGTTCACCGGACTCGCCGGTGAGCTCGCCGTCGGATTCGCCGGCACCGACCGGCTCTACGGCTTCGCTCATCATCAGCTGCACACCACCTGGCTGGGCACCTCCACCGGCATCCGCCGCCGGTGGACCGAACCCACCGGATCCATCGAGATCAACGGCAAACGCGGCGACGACGATCCGGCCAGCGCCTGGGTGGGGGCGCCGACCGCCGATTTCACCGATATCGGCGTCACCGCATTGCTGGCCGAGCTGAGCCGGCGCCTGGACTGGTGCGCCCGCCGAGTCGAGCTGCCGGCCGGCCGCTACCCCACGCTGCTGCCGCCCTCGGCGGTCGCGGATCTGCTCATTCCGATGCTGTGGTCGATGGACGGGCGCGGCGCCCACGAGGGGCACACCGCATTCGCCCGGGCCGGCGGAACCCGCGTCGGCGAGCGGCTCACCGACCTGCCGCTGACGCTGTACTCGGACCCGGCTGCGGCCGGATTGGAGTACCGGCCGTTCGTCGCGACCGCGGCCTCGTCGGAGACCTCCTCGGTTTTCGACAACGGCCTGTCGGCCGGTCGGGTCGACTGGCTGCGCGAGGGAGTGATCGAGTCGTTGATCTATCCGCGCGCCGTGGCCGCGCAGTACGACGCTCCCGTCACCGTGGCCGGGGAGAATCTGCTGCTCAGCGGCGGGACGGATCGCACGCTCGAGCAGATGATCGCCACCACCGAGCGCGGCCTGCTGCTGACCTGCCTGTGGTACATCCGTGAGGTGGATCCGGCCACCCTCCTGCAGACGGGCCTGACCCGCGACGGTGTGTATCTGGTGGAGGACGGCGCGGTCACCGCCGCGGTAAACAACTTCCGCTTCAACGAGAGCCCGCTGGATCTGTTGCGCCGCGCCACCGAGGTCGGCGCCACCGAGATCACGCTGCCGCGCGAATGGAAGGACTGGTTCACCCGTACGGCCATGCCGCCGATGCGGATCCCCGACTTCCACATGTCCTCGGTCAGCCAGGCGACCTGAGCGCTCAGCGCATCGAGCCCGGGCGCAGCCGCACGACGACCGTGCCGCAGGCGAGGGCGGCGCGCAGTTGTTCCCGGTTGACATTGCCGTCGGCATCGAGGCCGATACCGGCGAAGCGGCCGTGCGTCGGGTTCTGGGTGAGGATGATGCGGTAGGGCTCGGCGATCTCGTCTTCGCCGGAGATCACGTCCCAGTCCGCGAGCCGTTCCCGGCCGCGCCAGGTGATCCGCACCGGTTCTCCCGGCCGCAGATTGCGCCGCCAGCCCGCCGCCGTGCCGACCAGTAGCGCGCCGTCGGATTCGGCGTAGCCGACCGGATTCGCGTAGACGCGACCGGTTTTGCGGCCGACCACGGTGACGATCATCAATTTCGCGCTGAGCAGGCGATGCAGGGGCGACCGCAGCAGTGCGCGCATGGCGGCGTCGACCGCACTCTGCATGCGCAACCGGCCGCGGCCCGCCGACTCGCCCGCCGCGGTGCCGGTGGAGGGAGGTGTGCTGGGAGTGGACATGACGACAGCTCCGATCAGTATTTTCGAGTGCCTACTCAGAAAATACGACGCGATGCGGCATACTGCAAGGGCACGACCGATCGGAAGGAAAATGTGGTGCCCCGCCAGCACACCGAGCCCACCGAACCGCCCGCACGCACCCGAGGGCGGCCGCGCAGCGGGGTGCGGGAGGCCGTGATCGCGGCCGCACAGGAAGTCCTCACGAGTTCCGGGGTCGCGCGGCTGACCACCAAGGAGATCGCCACGCGCGCCGGGGTCGCCGAATCGAGCATCTTCTATCACTTCGGCGATCGCACCGGCCTGCTCCAAGCGGTGATCCAGCATCACCTGCGACCATTGAAAGATATGCTCGCCGACCCTCCACATTCGGCGGACGAGGCCGAATCACCCGATCTGCGAACCGATCTCGTGCGCCTGGTGATGGTGCTGGAGGACTTCTTCCGCGCCGCGCTACCCGTCATCGCGGCGATCGAATCCGATGCCGAATTGCGCGCGGTCTACTCCGAACGCAGCCGCGACTTCGATCTGGGCCCGCATCGCGCCCTGGACGTGGTGATCGGACACCTCTCGGCCCGCCACCACATCGTCGCCGAACCACGCACCGCGGCCCTGCTGGTGGTGGGCGCGGCACATCAGCGGGCACTCCAGTCGCGAATGAGCCCGCGCGAGGCGCGCGCCGCACTCCCCTCGCCCGAGGCGATCGCCGACACGGCCCTCCCCCTGTTCCGCGCCGAGAAGAACTGACCGGGACCGTCAGGCCGAGGCGCTGAGACGAGCGGACTGCCAGACCTCCGCCAACTCCTGCAACGGAATTCCCAGCGCCCCGGAGAGTCCGACGACGGTGCCGAACGCCGGGCTGGGCAGCCGGCCGGATTCGATCTTGCGCAGCGTCTCCGGTGAGATGCCGGCCGCCCGGGCGATCTCCGCGGGGTCTCGATCGCCCCGGACCGCACGCAGATGGGCGCCCAGGCGGCGACCGGCCTCTACCTGGGCCGGGGTCAGCGGAAGTCGAACCATGCCCTCAGCATAGCTGGTATTCAAATACCGCTACGGTTAGAGTCGGTATATAAATACCAATTCCAGGGAGGTTTCGTGGTCGAACTGAAGACAGCCGCCGAGATCGAGCGCATGGGCGTGGCCGGACGCTTCGTCGCCCAGGTGCTCGCGGAGCTGCGGGAGAAAGCCGAGGTCGGGGTGAATCTGCTCGACCTGGAAAAGCATGTGCGCCGGCGCATCCGGGAACGAGGAGCGGTGTCGTGCTACTGGGACTACGCGCCCTCGTTCGGACGCGGGCCGTTCCGCAACACCGTCTGTCTATCGGTCAACGACGCGGTCCTGCACGGCCTGCCCTACGACTACCGGTTGCGCGACGGCGATGTGCTGACCATGGACCTGGCGGTCTCGGTCGACGGCTGGGTCGCCGACGCCGCGGTCAGCACCATCGTCGGCACCGCCGACCCCGAGGACGCCCGGCTGGTCGCCGCGACCGAGGAGGCCCTGGCCGCCGCCGTCGAGGTCGCCCGGCCCGGTGGTCGGCTCGGCGACATCTCCGCGGCCATCGCGGCGGTCGCGCGGCGGCACGGCTACCCCGTCAACACCGAATTCGGCGGCCACGGGCTCGGCCGCACCATGCACGAGGATCCGCATGTTCCCAACGCCGGGCGCGCCGGACGCGGCATGCGGCTCGTCCCCGGCCTGACCATCGCGATCGAGCCCTGGTTCGCCCGCACCACCGACCGCATCATCACCGACCCGGACGGGTGGACGATCCGCTCCGCCGACGGCTCCCGCACCGCACATTCCGAACATACGGTCGCCATCACCGACGACGGTCCTCGAATCCTCACGCACACGGCATGATTCATCCCCGGCCTTCCGACCGATTAGGCTCGGCAGTCGTGGACAATCCTTTCGGGCCCGCGGGTACCGCGAACTACGTTCTGCTCACCACCTACAAGAAGGACGGCACACCGGTCGCGACCCCGGTGTGGGCGGCGCTCGACGATGCCAAGTTGTACGTCTGGACCGAGACCGCCGCGTGGAAGGTCAAGCGGGTGCGGCGCAATCCGGAGGTCACCCTGCAGCCGTGCAGCGTCTCCGGCAAGCCGCACGGGGAGATCGTGCGCGGCACCGCCCGCGTGCTCGACGAGCAGGGCAGCGACCGCACCCGGCAGCTGATCAAGCGCAAGTACTCGATCATGGGCTGGCTGATCGTCACCGGCAGCGTGCTGCGGCGCGGCCGCAAGGGCACGATCGGCATCGAAATCACCGCCGCCCCGGCCTGATTCGGTGCAGCACCGACCTGATCCGGCGGCGGTTACTCCCCCGCCGGTTCGGCGGTGATCGCCAGCCCGACCGAGCGATCCTTCCCGAAGATCAACTTGTGCCCGCGGATCAGCACCGTGCCGATCACGCCGTATTTGTGGGCAATGAGGTCGCGCACCCGTTCGGTCCCGTCCGCATCGAGGATGCGCGCCGTGCCGGCGCTCACCGGCGATCCGGATGTGCGGCCGCGGGCGTCACACGCCTGGACCGTCACCGCGGCATTGCGACGCAGCCGTTTCACCTTCCAGGTCTTCGGATTGGTCCAGACCACCAGCCGGTCGCCGTCCGGAGCGACCCAGACCGGGGCCCCGACCGGCGTGCCGTCCTTCTTGTAGGTGGTGAGCAGGACGTACTTCTGCTGTGCGAGTTCGTTCCAGGTCATATCCCCACGGTAGGACCGAACTCGTTCCCGGCACATCTGCCGCGCGGCGCAGGAGCCGGTCCGCCCGCCGACGTAGCAGGCGCGGCCCTACTCCAGTTCGCCCTCGGTTTCGAGGTAGATCTGCCGCAGCCGGTCCAACGTTTCCGGCTGCGGGGCCTCCCACAGTTTGCGTTCGGCCGCCTCGAGCAGTCGTTCGGCGATGCCGTGCAGTGCCCACGGATTCGACTCGGTCATGAACTTGCGGTTCACATCATCGAAGACATAGCTCTCCGAGAGCTTTTCGTACATCCAGTCGGCGACGACGTTGGTGGTGGCGTCGTAGCCGAACAGGTAGTCGACCGTGGCGGCCATCTCGAACGCGCCCTTGTAGCCGTGGCGGCGCATCGCTTCCAGCCAGCGCGGATTGACCACGCGGGAGCGGAACACCCGGGTGGTCTCCTCGGAGAGGGTGCGGGTGCGCACCGCGTCGGGACGCGTCGAGTCGCCGATGTAGGCCTCGGGATTCTTGCCGGTCAGCGCCCGGACGGCGGCGACCATACCGCCGTGGTACTGGAAGTAGTCGTCGGAATCGGCGATGTCGTGCTCGCGGGTGTCGGTGTTCTTGGCCGCGACCGCGATGCGCCGGTAGGCGGCGCGCATATCGTCGGCGGCCGGGGCGCCGTCCAGGTCCCGGCCGTAGGCGTAGCCGCCCCAGGTGGTGTACACCTGGGCCAGGTCGTCGTCGGTGCGCCAGCTCTTGGAGTCGATCAACTGCAGCAGACCCGCGCCGTAGGTGCCGGGTTTGGAGCCGAAGATGCGGGTGGTGGCGCGACGCCGGTCCCCGTGCTCGGCGAGATCGGAATCGGTGTGCGCGCGAACGTAATTCGATTCCGCCGGTTCGTCCAGATCGGCGACGAGCCGCACGGCGTCGTCGAGCAGCGCCAGCACGTGCGGGAACGCGTCACGGAAGAAGCCCGAGATCCGGACGGTGACGTCGATGCGCGGGCGACCCAGCTCGGCCAGGTCGATCACCTCCAGGCGGGTGACGCGGCGGCTCGCCTCGTCCCACACCGGCCGCACTCCCAGCAGCGCGAACACCTCGGCGATATCGTCACCGGCGGTCCGCATGGCCGAAGTGCCCCACACCGAGAGCCCGACCGAGCGCGGGTAGTCGCCGTGATCGGCGCGGTAGCGCTCCAGCAGCGAATCCGCCATCGCCTGCCCGGTCTCCCACGCCAGCCGTGAGGGCACCGCCTTCGGATCCACGGAATAGAAGTTCCGCCCGGTCGGCAGCACGTTGATCAGACCGCGCAGCGGCGAACCGCTCGGCCCGGCCGGAATGAAACCGCCGTTCAGGGCGTGCAGAATCCGCTCGATCTCGACTCCGGTCTGGCGCAGCCGGGGCACGACTTCGGTTGCGGCGAACCGCAAGACGGCGGCGAGAGTATCCGGAGCATCGGGTTCGTAGCGGGCCACCAGCTCCCCGACCGCGTCCGGCGACCACTCCGCCGCCTGCAGTGCGGCCAGCAGCTGCCGGGCGCGCTGCTCGACGACGTCGACGCGCTCGCGCGATTCCTCCCCGGATTCGTCGAGCCCCAGCGCCTCACGCAGCCCGGGCACCGCGACTTCACCGCCCCACAACTGTCGGGCGCGCAACATGGCCAGCACCAGATCCAGTTCGCCCTCGCCGGCGGGGGCCTGGCCCAGGATGTGCAGCCCGTCGCGGATCTGCACATCCTTGATCTCGCACAGCCAGCCGTCGACATGCAGCAGCATGTCGTCGAAGGTGTCCTCGTCCGGCCGCTCTTCCAGCCCCAGGTCGTGGTCCATCTTCGCGGCTCGCATCAGGGTCCAGATCTGCTGGCGGATCGCGGGCAGTTTGGCCGGATCCAGCGCCGAGATGTTGGCGTGCTCGTCGAGCAGTTGCTCCAGGCGGGCGATATCGCCGTAGGTCTCGGCACGTGCCATCGGCGGAATGAGGTGGTCGACCAGTGTGGCGTGGGCGCGGCGTTTGGCCTGGGTGCCCTCACCGGGATCGTTGACCAGGAACGGATAGATCAGCGGCAGATCGCCGAGGGCGGCATCGGTGCCGCAGGCCGCCGACATGCCCAGCGTCTTGCCCGGCAGCCATTCCAGATTGCCGTGTTTGCCCAGGTGCACCATCGCGTCGGCGCCGAATCCACCCTCGTCGGCCGCCGCGGACAACCACCGGTACACCGCCAGATAGTGGTGGCTGGGCGGCAGATCCGGATCGTGGTAGATCGCGACCGGATTCTCGCCGAAACCGCGCGGCGGCTGCACCAGCAGCACGATATTGCCGAAACGCAGTGCGGCGATGACGATTTCGCCGTCGGGGTCGGCGGAACGGTCGACGAACAACTCGCCCGGCGGCGGCCCCCACGCCTCCACGACCGCGGTGCGCAGTTCCTCGGGCAGGGTGGCGAACCAGGCCGAGTACTGCCGGGCGCCGATGCGAATCGGGTTGCCCTCCAACTGTTCCGCGCTGAGCCAGTCCTGATCCTGGCCACCGGCGGCGATCAACGCGTGGATGAGCGCGTCGCCGTCGCGCTCCTCGAGCCCCGGCACCTCGCCGGCCGCGCCGAGATCGTAACCGGCCGTACGCATCTCGGTCAGCAGCCGGATCGCACTCGCGGGGGTGTCCAGCCCGACGGCATTGCCGATGCGGGCGTGCTTGGTGGGATACGCCGACAGCATCAGCGCGATCCGGCGCTGCGCCACGGGCAGATGCCGCAGCCGCGCGTGGCGCACCGCGATGCCCGCGACCCGCGCCGCCCGCTCCGGGTCGGGCACATAGGTCGACAGGCCGTCGGCGTCGAACTCCTTGAACGAGAACGGCACCGTGATGATCCGCCCGTCGAATTCCGGCACCGCGACCTGGGTGGCGACGTCCAGCGGCGAGAGCCCGTCGTCGTTGTCCGCCCACTGGTCGCGGCCGCTGGTCAGGCACAGGCCCTGCAGGATCGGCACATCCAGGTCGGCGAGCGCGCCGATATCCCAGGCCTCGTCGTCACCACCGGCGGCGGCGGTCGCGGGTTTGGTGCCGCCCGCGGCCAGCACGGTCACCACCAGCGCGTCGGCGCGGCGCAGCGTCTCGAGCAGATCCGGTTCGGCATTGCGCAGCGATGCGCAGTACAGCGGCAGCGGGCGCGCCCCGGCCTGTTCGAGCGCGCGGCACAGCGCCTCGACGTAGGCGGTATTCCCGGCCAGGTGCTGGGCGCGGTAGTACAGCACGGCCACCGTCGGCGCGGCGGCGAGGCGGGAATCGTTGCCGGACAACGCCTCCGGAGTGCGGTCGAGTTCGCCCCAGGAAGGCAGCTGGACCGGCGGTTCGAAGCCGTGACCGGTCAGCAGCACCGTATCGGACAGGAAATTGTGCAGCTGCCGCAGATTGCCGGGCCCGCCCGCGGCCAGATAGTTGTGCGCGTCCGCGGCGACCCCGCCCGGAACCGTCGAGCACTCCATCAGCTCGGCATCGGGCGCCATCTCGCCACCCAGGGCGACCAGCGGAATCCCGCTGGCGCGCAGCGCGTCCAGGCCGTCCTCCCAGGCGCGGCGGCCACCCAGGATGCGGACCACGATCAGATCGGCGCCGGCGAGCAGTCCGGGCAGATCTTCCACAAGCAGCCGGGCCGGGTTGGCGAGCCGATAGTCGGCGCCGCTCGCGCGCGCGGACAGCAGATCGGTGTCGGACGTGGACAGCAGCAGGATCACGGTTCTCCTCGGGTGACGCGCCCATGATGGATACGGCCGCCCGCCCGGAGGGTCTGACTGTCACAGTGGCGCGACCGCACCGGAATTGCACCGGCTTTCCTCGTATCGGCGAGCCCCCGGATGCTATCGCACTGCTGTGACCGGTATTTCCCGATCCGACTCCGCGGCGTACGCTGTGAATATGCCGAACACACCGGGATGGAGCAGGCGGAACCGCTTTGCCGCCTGGTCGGGAATTACATGCATGATGATTGCTGTGGCATTGCTAGCGATGGCTCTGGCCGCTGCAGCGGGCGGCCACGGCGGGCTGTTGCTCGTCGCCGCCGGCGCTTGTGCGGCGGTCGCGATCTTCGGGCTGCTGGTCTTCGAGTCGACGGTCCGCCGCGACCACCTCGAGCGCCACGACAACCCACACCTGTTGTCGGACAGTTACGTCGACGATCAGCTGTGGAAGGCCGTGATCAGCGCCCGGGACAGGAGCACCCCGAAGGACCGGTGATCCCATGCCCGCCACCCCGCCTTGGGTGCGGCGCAACCGTATGGTCGCCTGGACCAGCTACTTCTGCGTTCTGATCGGCTTCGGCACCCTGGCGATGGGACTGACCGCCGCCGGAAGCGGACATCTCGGCTGGGCCCTCGTCGCGGGCGCGATCTGCGCCGCCGCCTTCGTCGGCGGTTTCAGCCTGTTCGGCGCGACCGCCTATCACGACCGGACCACCCACCACAGCGGTCCGAGCCTGCTGTGGGATTCCTCCTGGCCGGGCGCCACACTCGAACCGTCCCACGCACCGCGTGCCGCGCATCATCGCCTGCGCCTGCGCCGCGGTCACTGACCAGCCCGTGCTTCGGACGCACCGGCCACATTCCGGGCACGCCCGGCTCGTAGGCTGAGACCATCATGACGCGCTCCGCTCCCGACTCCTGCCCCGGTGTTCTGCGCCTGCATCAGGCCGCCGACGGCCCGCTGGCCCGGATCCGGCTGCCCGGCGGCGCGATCACCCCCGATCAACTGCGCGTACTGGCCGCGGCGGCCGACGAGCTCGGTAACGGCAGCATCGAACTGACCTCGCGCGGCAATGTGCAGTTGCGGCAGATGCACGACGCCGCGGCACTGGCCGAGCGGCTCGAGCACGCCGATCTGCTGCCGGCGCCCACCCACGAACGGGTGCGCAACATCGTGGCCTCGCCGCTGTCGGGCCGGTCGGGCGGGTGGAGCGATGTGCATCCGCTGGCCGCGCAACTGGACGCGGGGCTGCAGGCGGCGCCGGATTTGGCCGCCCTCCCCGGGCGCGTGCTGTTCACCCTCGACGACGGCCGCGGCGACATCAGTGGCCTCGGCGGCGATATCGGCATCCACGCCACCGATGAGGCCGAGTTCGCGCTGGTTCTGGCCGGGCGCGATTCGGGCGCGCGCATCGGCGCGGACCGGGCGGTGGACACGATGCTGGCGGCGGCACACAGCTTCCAGCGAGCGCGCGGCGAACAGTGGCGGCTGCGCGAGGTCCCCGACGGCCCGGCTCGGATCCTGGCCGAACTGGCTCTGGAACCGACCGCCGCACCGGTGGATTTCGTTGCCCGCCATGATATTCCGATCGGCTGGCTCCCCCAGGCCGACGACCGGGTCGCGCTCGGGGCGGCGGTGCCCCTCGGCGCGCTTCCGGCCCGGACCGCGGAATTCGTCGCGGCGGTGGAACATCCGATTCTGGTCACCCCCTGGCGCAGTCTGGTCGTGGCCGATATGGACGAGTGGACGGCCGAGCAGGTGGTGCGGGTGCTGGCACCGATGGGCCTGATCTTCGACGCGAACTCGCCGTGGCTGGCGGTGACCGCGTGCGCCGGGCGGCCGGGCTGCGCGAAATCACTCACCGGCGTGCGAGCCGATGCCGCCGACGCCGTCGCCTCCGGACGGGTGCTGCCGGTCGGAGCCCCGACGCCGGAGCTGTCCGGCGTCGCGGCCGATCAGGTGGTCGTCGCCGGGCGACAGCACTGGTCCGGGTGCGATCGGCAATGCGGGCGTCCGGCCGGGCCGGTGACCGAGGTGGTCGCCGAAGCCGGCGGGTATCGCATCACCGGGCCGCGCGCGGATCGCTGAGACTCGCACCCGCGACGACTCCGGCCGCGCAACCCCCGGGCCACGACCATCCGACCTCCCGGTCCGACGGTGGGATCGGGACGAACTCCCTCCGATTCGGGCGGCCCACTATGCCTCGTACCTGCGGTTCGCGCACACTGAATCGATGGACCCGTCCGCCCCACAGCCGTCCACGGCGGCCCTGCTCTCCGATGCGCAGATCGAGCAGCTTTCGCTCGCCCAGCGGCTCGAATTGGTCGCGCGCCTGCGGCCGGACCGGGTCCGGCCGGATCCGCGCCGGGTGCGCGTGGCGCGGGGGCTGCGGCTGTCGCTGATGGTCGGCGGCTCGGTCGCGATGATCCCGTGGCTGGTCTACCTCGGGCTCACGCTGCCGCAGGAGTACAACGCGAACAACTGGTCCCTCGTGTGGATCGGATTCGACATTCTGCTGGTGGTGATGATGACGACCACCGCCTATCTCGGCTGGCGGCGCCGGGCGCTGCTCATCCTGCCCGCCTTCGGCACCGGGGTGCTGCTGCTCGCCGACGCCTGGTTCGACACGACGACCGCCGGACCCGACGACATCGGGGTGTCGATCGCGACGGCCGCGCTCGCCGAAGTCCCACTCGCGGTGCTGCTGCTCACCGGGGCGCTGGCCCTGTTCCGCTACCTCGTCTTGGCCAATCCCCTGCACGGCCCGGCCGAATCGCCGTGGCGGGCCCGGCTGCCGTTCTGATGCCGCGGGCCGGGCGGCCGAGGTCGCGGACCGGGCGGCGCCTCGCCCACGCTGCCGCTCGGGGCCCGGATTCCCACCGCTAGGGTGATGCCCATGTCCGATGTGCGTACCAGCTACCTCACCGACGGGGCCGAGATCTATCGGCGCTCGTTCGCGACGATCCGGGCCGAAGCCGATCTGGCGCGGTTCCCGGCCGATGTCGCGCAGGTGGTGGTGCGCATGATCCACGCGTGCGGACAGGTCGATCTGACCACCGATATCTCCCACACCCCGCAGGTCGTGACGGCTGCCCGCACCGCGCTGCGCGCCGGCGCGCCGATTCTGTGCGACGCCACCATGGTCGCCTCCGGCGTCACCCGCAAACGACTGCCCGCCGACAACGACGTGCTGTGCCTGCTCGCCGATCCGCGGGTACCGCAGCTCGCGCAGGAGATGGGCAATACGAGATCGGCTGCGGCACTGGAACTGTGGC